>NZ_FZMO01000539.1 GCF_900197875.1 Frankia canadensis
CTGCTGGCCGGCGGCGGGGGCGGTGACCGCGGGGGCGATCTCCAGCTCGTGGCGGCGCCGCCGAGCGCGTAGACCGATCGGCACCCCGCCGGCCAGCAGCGCGCCCAGCGCCACGGCCTGCGCGGCCGCGAGGCGGTGGGCCGCCGCATCGTCCCGGGCCAGGCGCAGCTGACCGCCCTCGCGGGGCAGGTCAAAGCCGGTGGCCCAGCCCCACGCCCGGAAGGCCCGCAGCGGCCGCCCGTCCAGCCAGGCATGCCAGCCGGTGCCGGCGGGCACCGCGACGACCAGGGCACGCTGCCCGCCCCGCCCGGCGGCCACCGGGACGATCCGCCCGGTCACGGGCAGCGGCCGCGCGGAGGCCGGTGCCGCCGGCAGCGACGGTCGGGTGGGGAGGTCACGAGCGTCGGCGACGTCGACGACCGCCACCGCGGACGACGCCGCTCCCACGGACGACGCCGCTCCCACGGATGACGCCAGCCCCGGGAACGCCGCGAGAGCGGGCGTCGATGGCCGCGGCCCGCGGGTGACGGCCGGGCTCGGGGCGCCCTCGGGACGCCAGACCAGCAGTCCCGGCCGCGGGCGCTCCCGGACCAGGGACGGCGTCGCGTCGAGCCGGTCGACCAGGGCGGCGTTCGGGTGTGCGGCAGGTGTGCCGACCGCGGTGACGCCGAGCAACGGCAACCACCCGGCGGCCCGGTCGCCGCCGGCCGCGAGATCGTCGACGACGGCGGTGAGGAACCGCGCCGCCGGCCACGCCGGGCGGACCAGGCTGGCCGGATAGCGCGGCCCGTGGCCGGCGGCCAGCGTGTACCGGATGGCGCCCGACCGGTCGGGCCGGTCCAGCAGCAGGACACGCGAGCCGGGCGGCGCGGTGCGGGTCACCGCGAGGATCCCCCGCGCGATCACCGGGTCCCACACACCGTTGCCCGCCGCGAGGCCGGCGAGATCCGGCGCGGCCTCGAGGCCGGCGTCACCGGAGCTGCCGCCGGGCCCGTCGAGACCGCCGGCCGAACCGCCACCGCCCGGTGCGACCGCGCCCACCGGCGGGCGGCTCCCACCGGACGCGCGGTCCACCCAGGCGGAACCGGCGGCGACCCGATCGACGCCCAGCGCGACCGGCCCGGCGACGACGAGCGCGGCGAGCGGCAGCGCCGTCAGGCGGCCCACCCGGCCGGGCCCGCGCTCCGATGGCAGCCAGACCGCCGCGGCGGCGAGCAGCGCGCCGGCGATGACCAGGCCGTACTGGGGACCGACCCACCAGCCCTGCGCGCCGGCGACCCGCTGCCCGCCGCCGGGCGCCAGGCGTGGGGTGAGGAGCACGGCGAACAGGCCCAGCGCGATCAGCGCCCCGCCGGCCCGGGCGGCCCGCCGCGCGGACGCGGTCGCCCGGCGGCGGGCGAGCAGCCAGCAGGCGGCGGCGACGGCGAGGAATCCGGCCATGGCGGAGGTCGGCTGCTCCCCCGAGCCGGCGAGCAGAGCCAGCGCGGTCCGCGGCACCTGTGGCAGCGCCACGGGCGGCTCGGCCACCACCCCGTCAGGCAGGACGGGCAGCAGCGCGACAACCGTCGCCGCCGCAGCCGCGAGCATGTCGGGCAGCCGGGACCGGTTGACGAGCAGAGCGGCGGCGGGCAGCCCGAGCCAGGCCAGCGGCGCCAGCACCGGGGCACAGGCGACGAGCCCGACCAGGGTCACGGCCAGCAGCCAGAGCGCGCCCACCCGCCCACCGCGCGGGCGGGCCCCGAGCACGCCGGCCGCCGCGGCGAGCACCATCGGCAGCAGTGCCAGCGCCCCGACCGTGTCGACCCGACCGGCCACGGCGGCCTGGGTCAGCACCGGGCACAGGCCATACGCGGCGGCGAGACCGAGGCGTGGCGCCATCCGCGGACGCCGGCCGAGGGCGGCGAGCCGACCGAGCGCGTGATACGCCCCGGCGCCGGCGAGCGCGGGTCCCAGGGCGAGCAGCAGCCAGCACGCCGCGGCTGGCCGACCGCCGAACACGGTGGAGAGCGCGGCAAGCAGGGCGGTCATGGGTGGGGTGGGCCCGGCGGCGTCGAGGGGCCCACCGGAGCCGGCCGGTCGGCCCGACAGGACCGCCGACCACAGATCGCGGGCGCCCGTGGGCAGCGGCAGCCCAGCACCGAGCGCGTCCGTGGGCATCCCCCGCATCGCCACGGCCCCGGCGACACCGAGCACCGCGGCGAGCGCCCACGGCGCCCACGCCACCCGCTCGCCCGCCGAACTCACGTCCCGCGCACGCCCCGCGTCGGATGGTCGCGCGCCGGAGGGACGCGGGCCGGACGGTCCCTGGTCGGGCCATCGCGGATCTGGCCATCGCGGGTCGGACGGTCGCGCTGTGGGCAGGTCCGAGACCGGGGATCGCGGGGCGGGGATCGCGGGCGTTCCTGATGGTGTGGGCGCCAGCCGGTCGCGCGGTGCCACACCGTGCCATGCCCCGGACGCACCGACCGGGATGCCACGTCGCCGGCGGGCGGGACGTTCCCGCAGCCGTCCGCCGGGCAGCGCGGACGGGAACAACACGCGGACGGCACGCTGGGAGACAGCCCGGGTCCGTGCGGCGCGCCGGCGCAGGCGCAGCAGGCGGCGCGGTCGTCCCAGCACCATCCAGGGCAGGGTGAGTTCGGTCCGCGCCGCCCGGACCCGGCCCCGCAGCAGCGCCGCCACGGCCCGGGGAACACTCGCCGCCACGAGGACGACCGCGGCCAGCAGCGCCGCGGGGCCGTTCACGTTCGCGAGCTGGACCCGCAGCGCCGCGGCGCGCTGCGCCACCGGCCAGGCCGGGGTGCGCGTGACGGTCATGGCAGCGGTGGGGACGACGACGACGCGCAGACCGGCACGGGCCGCGCGCCAGCCGAGGTCGATGTCGTGGGCGGCGTCGAGGTCGGGGTCCGGGCCGCCGAGCAGCGACCAGGCGGCCGAGCGCACCAGCGTGCCGGAGCAGGCGACGGCCAGCACGTCGCGGACCGCGTCGTGCTGACCATGGTCCACCTCGCCTGGGCGGACGCCGGTACGGCGCCGCCCGCAACGGTCGACGCTCGCCCCGGCCTCGACCACGATCCAGCGAGGCGGTGCCGGAGACGGCGAGCGTGAGGGCGCCGCGGGCGTGCGCAGCTTGGGCCCGACGACGGCGGCCCCCGGATCGAGCACCGTGTAGGCGAGCAGGGTGTGCAGGACATCGGGGTCCGGCACCGCCGCGTCGTCGAGGACCCAGACGAAGCCCCCGGTCCCGGGTGGCGGACCGCCGGCCCGGGCCAGGCCCATGGCGAGCGCGGCGCCGAGGGAGGTGCTCGCCGGGACATCCACCGTCTCGACCGGTGCGCAGCCCTCGCCCGCCGGCGTTGACCGCGACGCCGCGCCGATGTGGATCTCACCCACCGGGCCGTCACCAACGGGAGGCTCGCCGACCCGGTCGTCGCCGACGAACGCCGCCTCGACCGAGCGCCCGCCGACCGACAGCCCGCCGACCGGCGCCCCACCGCCGGACACCTCGCCGGCGGACACCTCGCTGACGGACACCTCGCCGACGGAGGCCGCACCCTCGGAGGCCGCACCCTCGGATGCCGCGCCACCGGACGGCCCGCCGCCGGCGGGCTCACCGACGCGCACCTCGACGACGCGCAGGTCGACCGTCAGGTCCGGCGGCAGGACCTGGGCGGCCACGGCGGCGCGCAGCCGAGCGCCGGCCTCGGACCCGCCGTGGCACACGCACACGGCGACGACGCGGCGCACGGCCGCGGGGCCCGCACCGGGCCCGCCCGGGACGGCACGCGGCGCCGCCGGGACCTGCACCCCCCGTCGGACGCCACCCACCGTCCCGGATCAGACGGCTCGGCGCCGCTGTTTGCGTCGCTCCCGTTCGGACATGCCGCCCCAGATCCCGAACCGCTCGTCGTTCTCCAGGGCGTATTCCAGGCACTCGGCGCGGACCTCGCAGCCGGAACAGATGCGCTTGGCCTCCCGGGTGGAGCCGCCCTTCTCCGGGAAGAACGCCTCCGGGTCGGTCTGCGCGCACAGCGCGCGCTCCTGCCACTCCATCGCCTCGCCGAGCAGGTCACCGAAACCGAGGTCGATGACCGCGGCGAGGTTGTCCTCCTCGGCGGCCTGCGGATCGTCGACCAGGTCGTCGGCGAGGCCGGCGGGATCGACATCATCATCGGCCGGGTCGTCGGCGGTATCGTCGACGGGCGCGTGCACGGGCACGTTCGGCCGGGCGAGCAGACCTGCCTCCGCCGCCCGCGGCCCGGGGGCGAAGGCGGCGGCCCCGAGGATCCGCTCGGGGGAGCCGGAGCGGGCCGGCGGGACGTCGACGGCGGGCGCCGACGGCCGCGGCAGCACCGGGTTCGGTGTGGCCTGGGTGGGCCGTTCGGTGAGCACCCGCTCGGAGTGGTCACCGAACGGGTCATGCTCAGCGGGACGCTCGACGTCCGCGAGGACGGTGTGGACGCCCGCGTCGGTGTGCTCCATGGGGACTCCTCCAGACCCGTCGCGGTGCGGTCGGCCACCCCCTGGGCGCCGGCGCGCAGGTGACTGGTTCCACACCGGTCAGGCGTCGCACTACCGCACGAACCCCGCCAGCGAGGGGAATGACACGCCGGTAATTACACGCTCCAGACTCGGTCGCGTCAACCCCACCAGCGCAACATCTTCTACAACCAGCGATGAGACCATAGCTCACAGTCACTGCACACCATCGCCGAGGGTCTAGACAACCTTCCGATCGGTAACTGTGTGCAATCGGCGCGGCGACGATGACCGCATTATGCCGCCCCGACGCAGCGGACATAAAGGCCTAAACGGGCAGGCTTGCCGACAGACAAGCCACTTATTCCCCTCCTAACGGACACCACATCCCACCAGCCCGAACCGTACAGCTACTTAGAGTAGTTTCTGATGTCGTCGACTTGGCGGGTGTCAGGACACCACCGGCAGCACGGTCCGGACGGTTCCTCCTCGGGCAGCGCGAAACCGCTCGTCCGGGACCGGGCCATAGGTCGTGGTCCGTTGCCGAGCGGGACGACCCGCCGCCGCGGCCACCTCCTCCAACTCGGCCACCGAGCGCCGCGACCCGTGCTGGGACCCGGCCATCCGGCTGATCGTCTCCTCCATCAGCGTGCCGCCGATGTCGTTCACCCCGCCGGCGAGCACCTGCCGGCAGCCGTCGACGCCGAGCTTGACCCACGAGCACTGGATGTTGTCGATCGCCCCGTGCAGCAGGATGCGGGCCATCGCGTGCACCGCCCGGTTCTCCTGGACGGTGGGGCCCGGACGGGCGACGCCGGCCAGGTAGATCGGCGAGCTGTGGTGCACGAACGGCAACGGGACGAACTCGGTGAACCCTCCGGTACGCTCCTGGATCCCGCGCAGCAGCCGCAGGTGGGCCACCCAGTGCGCGGGGGTGTCGACGTGGCCGTACATCATCGTGGCGGTCGAGCGCAGGCCCACCCGGTGCGCGGTGCTGATCACCTCGACCCAGCTCGCCGTCGGCAGCTTGCCCTTGGTGAGCACCCAGCGGACCTCGTCGTCGAGGATCTCCGCGGCGGTGCCGGGCACCGAGTCGACACCCGCCTCGCGCGCGGCGACCAACCAGTCCTCGATGCTCATCCCGGTCCGGGTGACGCCGTTGAGGACCTCCATCGGCGAATAGGCGTGCAGGTGCAGGCCCGGCGCCGCCCGCTTGATCTCGCGGGCGAGCTCGAAGTACGCGGTGCCCGGCAGGTCCGGGTGGATGCCGCCCTGCATGCAGACCTCGGTCGCCCCCACCGACCAGGCCTCGGCGGCCCGCGAGCCGATCTCGGACAGCGACAGGGTGTAGGCGTCGGCGTCCCCGCGGCGCTGCGCGAACGCGCAGAACCGGCAGCCGGTGTAGCAGACGTTGGTGAAGTTGATGTTGCGGTTGACGACGTAGGTGACGTCGTCGCCGACGGCGTCGTGACGCAGCCCGTCGGCGAGCCCGCACAGCTCCTCCAGCGCGGCCCCGGAGGCGCCGAACAGCGTCAGCGCCTCCGCGTCGCTGATCCCCGCCGGATCGCGGGTGGCGTGCCGCAGCGCCGCCACCACGTCGGCGTCCCCCCGCTCCGGCGCCCCTCGCCCAGCGCCCCCCACCGCCGGCTCGCCGCCCGGCGTCACCGCCGCCGGCGCGGCCGATCCGGCCACCGCGGGGGCTCGACGGCCGGTGCCCACGACGCCGTCCGCGCCGGTGCCGGCGGCGCTGACCTGCGCGCGCAGCGACTCCCAATCGCCGTAGACGGTGTCGAAGTCGGCGCGGGTCTCGCTGTGCCGGCCGACCGTGTCCACCGCGGTGTGCAGGTCGACGCGGCCCGTGTCGGCGAGGCCGCCGTCGGGTTCCTGCCAGGGCCTCCCGACGGGCCGGGCGTCCGGCGCGAGCAGGCCGTCCGGGCCGGCCAGCGCCCGCACGTGCCCGGCGACGCGCGGGTCGAGCCACGGCTCGTCCAGGTGCGACGGGTAGACGGTGAGCCGCGGGCGCAGGGTGAGGCCGGCCGCCGCCGTCACCTCACGCAGCACGTCCAGGTCCGGCCAGGGCCGCTCGGGGTTGACGTGGTCCGGGGTGACCGGCGAGACGCCACCCCAGTCGTCGATGCCCGCGGACAGCAACAGGGCGCACTCGGCGATGTCGACGAGGTTCGGCGGCGCCTGCACCCGCATTGTCGGGCCCAGCACCAGCCGGGCGACCGCGACGGCCGCGGCGAGCTCCTCGGCACCCACGTCGGGCTCGCCGCGCATCGCGGTGTCGTCCTTGGCCCGGAAGTTCTGGACGATCACTTCCTGGATCGAGCCGTACCGGCGGGCCAGCCCGCGCAGCTCGAAGATCGTCTCAGCCCGCTCGGCACGGGTCTCGCCGATGCCGAGCAGCAGGCCGGTGGTGAACGGGATCGACAGCCGCCCCGCGTCGGTGAGCGTGCGCAGCCGGACCGCCGGCTCCTTGTCCGGGGAACCGTAGTGCGGGCCGCCGGGCGTGGACCACAGCCGGGTCGCCGTGGTCTCCAGCATCATGCCCATGGACGGCGCGACCGGCTTGAGCCGGGCGAGCTCGGCCCAGCCGAGCACCCCGGGGTTGAGGTGCGGCAGCAGGCCCGTCTCCTCCAGCACGGCGATGGCGGCGGCGCGCAGGTAGCCCAGGGTCGAGTCGTAGCCGTGGGCGTCGAGCCACTCCCGGGCCGCGGGCCAGCGCTCCTCGGGACGGTCGCCCAGGGTGAACAGGGCCTCGGCGCAGCCGGCGGCGGCGCCCGCTCGGGCCGTCTCGATCACCTCGTCGAGGCTCAGGTAGGGCGCCGGCAGCCGGTGCGGCACGGTGGCGAACGTGCAGTAGTGGCAGCGGTCCCGGCACAGCCGGGTCAGCGGGATGAAGACCTTCGGCGAGTAGGTGACGACCCCCGGGCGGCCGAGGGAGGCCAGGCCCGCGTCGCGGACCCGGGCGGCCGAGGCGCACAGGTCGGCGAGATCGTCACCGCGGGCGGCGAGCAGCACGGCGGCCTCGACCGGGTCGAGGGTGGCTCCGTCGCGCGCCCGGCGCAGCGCGCGCCGCATCGCCGACGGGGCCGGCGGCCCGTCCACGCAGTCGGATCTCGCCGCCGTGTTCGTCATGGCTTCCTCGGTTCCTGATCGTCGTCCGGCGCGGCGGAACCGGACGCCGCCCGGTGAGGCGGCGAGCCCGTCCCACCGCCGCCGGTGTCGAAGGGGCACGGATCGTGAAAGGGAAACGACATCACAGCGGGCCGGGATTCCGCGGGCGTCCGCGCCGGTCGCGCATCCGCCGCGGCCGGGCCCGCGGGTGGCCCGGGTGGGCCAGGGTGAGGCCGGGCCGCCGCCGCCGAGGGACGGCGGCGGCCCGGTCACGGTCGGGTCAGGGCTTCGACCGTCCGGCGCGGCGGCCTGCGGTCGGGTGGCGCAGGCGATCCAGGGTGCCGATGAGCATGTTCGTCCGGGAGCGGGCGGCGAGGACGTCGGTGACGGCGTGGGCGCGCCGGTGCGGCTCGCCAGCCGCGCCCGAGGCCGGCGACGCGGCGGCCTGCCGCATCTGGGCCCGGCGGGCGGCGGCCACCTGAGGGGCACGCGCACCCGCGAGCGCGCGGTTGAGGGACGCGGACAGGGCTTCGAGGCTCTTGGTGGTCCTGATCTCGGACATGACGGTCCTTCCAGCGACATGGAGAGCTCAGGTTCATCACACAGCTCTCTCTAATCGGAATCAAGAGATACCGCGTGATGGACGACACAGCCCCCCTCTCGCCCGACCGTCCGGGGCCGGACGACGTAGCTGGTCGTCCCCGGACGAGGCCCCGCTCACCCCGGTTCGCACCCTCCGACAGGGCCACCGACCTGGCCGAACCCTCGACCGGCAGGCCGTCCACCGCCGCCGGAACCGACCTGCGAGTGATCCTCGCCACAGAGCTTCCCAATGCGGCATGGCCGGCTTCCGGCTGGGTATCGCAGCGCCGTCAGGTGTGCCGCCGAACGAATCCCTCCTGTGTGCGAGCCGAAGTCGCTACCCTGATCAGGTGCCACGAAATCGCCAGGACGTTCCCCGCGAGGAGCGGATCGACGCGTTGCTCGCCGTGGCCGAGGAGCAGTTCCTGGCCCGCGGCTTCGCCGGCACCTCCATCGCCGAGATCGCCCGCTCCGCCGGCATCGAGCCAGGCAGCGTCTACTGGTACTTCCGGTCGAAGGACCACGCCTTCGCCGCGGTGCTCAACCGCCTGCTCGACGTCGAGGTCGAGCGGATCGCCGGGCTGTCCGGCGACCCGGCGGAGAAGCTGTTCCTCGCCCTCGACTCGGTCGAGCGCCGCCGCACGCTGCACCCCTGCGTCGCCGAGCGGGCCCCGCACGCCGAGCCGGTGATGGAGTACCACGAGCGGCTGCACAAGTGGCTGCACGGCCTCGCCCTCGCCGCGGTGCACGACTTCGTGCCCGAGACGGACCGCGCGCTCGCCGCCGACGCGGTCGTCGCCACCATCGAGGGCGGCCTGGCCAACCCGGCGCCCACCCGGCCGACCAGCCACCTCGTGCACTTCCTGCTCGCCGCGTTCTGCAAGGACACGGCCCTGCCTGCCCGCCCGGAGTTCACCGGCTGGGTGGCCCCGCTGTTCGCCCGCCCCCGCCTCGACTGACGGGGCCGCACCAGCCCAGCCCTCCGGGCCGCGCCTCTGGTTGTGATCTTCGTGGGTGTCGTCGCGCCGCGGGTCGTGGCCGCGTTCTGGCGCAGCGATCAGACGCGCGCCGACCGAGATCGACCATTCATGATCAATATCGACGCCGGCCTCGACCGCCAGTGCTGGTCACGCGGGCCCCATCCCGCGCGGCCAGGCCCGCGGGTCACCGGCCGGCGTCCGGTGCGAGGATCACGGGTTGTGAGAGTGACAGCCCTGGCCGGCGGGATCGGTGGCGCCCGCTTCCTGCGCGGTGTGCGCGCCGCCCTGCCCGACGCCGACGTGACGGTGATCGGTAACACCGGCGACGACATCACGCTGCACGGCCTGCGCATCTGCCCCGACCTCGACACGGTGATGTACACCCTCGGCGGCGGCCTCTCCGCCGAGCGCGGCTGGGGCCGCGAGGACGAGACGTTCGTCGTCGCCGAGGAGCTCGCCGCCTACGGCGTCGGCCCGTCCTGGTTCGGCCTCGGTGACCGCGACCTCGCCACCCATCTCGTCCGCACCCAGATGCTCGACGCCGGCTACCCGCTGTCCGACGTCGTGCGGGCGCTGTGCGAGCGGTGGCGGCCCGGGGTGCGGCTGCTGCCGATGACCGACGAACGGGTCGAGACCCACGTCGTCCTCGACGACGACGAGGGCCAGCGCGCGGTGCACTTCCAGGAGTGGTGGTTGCGGCTGCGCGCGGCCGTGCCGGCCCGGGCGATCGTGCCGCTGCGGGCCGAGACCGCGAAGCCCGCGCCGGGCGTGCTCGACGCCCTCGCCGAGGCGGACGTCATCCTGTTCCCGCCGTCGAACCCGGTGGTGTCGATCGGCACGATCCTCGCCGTCCCCGGCATCCGCGACGCGGTGGCCGCCGCGCCGGCGCCGGTCGTGGGCGTCTCCCCGATCATCGGCGGCGCCGCGGTGCGCGGGATGGCGGACGCCTGCCTGACCGCGATCGGCGTCGAGACGTCCGCCGAGGCCGTCGGCCGTCACTACGGCGGCCGCTCCGGCGACGGCGGGCTGCTGGACGGCTGGCTGGTGGACACCGTGGACGCGGGCGCCGCCGTGCCGGGCGCGACCGTGGTGGCGCGGCCGCTGCTGATGACCGATCTGGACGCGACCGCGGCGATCGTACGCGCCGCGCTGGAGCTGGCCGGTGTCTGAGCCACAGCCGCCGAGCGGCGCGCTGGAGGTGTTCGGGCTCGGCGGCATCGGCGAGATCCGCCCGGGCGACGACCTCGCCGCGGCGGTCGCCGATGCGGTGGCGGCCTCGGGCCGCCCGCTCGCCGACGGCGACGTCCTCGTCGTCACCTCGAAGATCATGTCGAAGGCGGAGGGCCGGCTCGTCACCGTCACCGGTGGCCAGCGGGAGCGGGAGGCCGCGCGGGCGACGGCGATCGACGCCGAGACCGTGCGGGTGGTGGCGAGCCGCGGGCCGACCCGGATCGTCGAGACCCGGCACGGGCTGGTCATGGCCAGCGCCGGGGTGGACGCGTCCAACATCGCCAAGGACACGCTGGCGCTGCTCCCGGTGGATCCCGACGCGAGCGCGGCGGCGCTGCGGGCCGGCGTCGCGGCCCGGCTCGGCGTCGACGTGGCGGTGGTCGTCACCGACACGGCCGGGCGGCCGTGGCGGCGCGGCCTGACGGACCTCGCGATCGGCGTCGCCGGCATGGCGGCGCTGCGCAGCCACATCGGCGACGTCGACGGCTACGGCAATGAGCTCGGCATGACCGAGGTCGCCGAGGCCGACGAGCTCGCCGCCGCGGCCGACCTGGTCAAGGGCAAGCTCGGCGCCATCCCGGTGGCGGTGGTGCGCGGCTACCGCCGACTGGCCGACGACGGCCGCGGCGCCCGCGCGCTGGTGCGCCCCAGCGACGAGGACCTGTTCCGGCTCGGCACCCTGGAGGCCCGCCGCGCGGCGCTGACCGAACGGCGCACCGTGCGCGAGTTCGGCCCGGAGCCGGTCGACCCGGCGGCCGTCGAGCGGGCGGTCGGCGCCGCGCTGACCGCGCCGGCGCCGCACCACACCACGCCGTGGCGGTTCGTGCTCGTCGAGCGGCGGCGCGCCGACCTGCTCGCCGCGATGGCCGAGGCCTGGGCCGAGGACCTGCGCCGCGACGGCTTCGACGAGGCCGCGATCGAACGCCGGCTGCGCCGCGGCGACGTGCTGCGCCGCGCCCCGCTGCTCATCGTCCCGATCATGGTGCTGGACGGCGCGCATCCCTACCCCGACGCGCGCCGCGCCCGCGCCGAGGAGCGGATGTTCACCGTCGCCGTCGGCGCCGGGGTGCAGAACCTGCTCGTCGCGCTCGCCACCGAGGGGCTCGGCTCCTGCTGGGTGTCCTCGACGTTGTTCTGCGCCGAGGTGGTCACCCAGGTCCTGGACCTGCCGGAGAGCTGGGTGCCGATGGGCGCCGTCGGCGTCGGTCACGCCGCGGCCCCCGCCGCCCCCCGCCCCCCGCGCGAGCCCGGCGAGTTCCTGCTGCACCGCTGATCAGAACCGGCCGGACAGCTCAGGGCCCGCCGACACGGCCTCGGGCGAGCACGGTGCGGTCGACGCGGACCCGACGGGCGCGATGGCCGGGTGACATCCACCTCGCTCGCCCGGGCACCCGACGTCCGTTACGAACGGTTACTCGACGATGCGGGCCGGTATGACGATGACGCTGGGCACCCGGGATGGCCGTTCCGGGTGCCCACCGGCGGGTCGGACGCCGCCTGCCCGTGAGAAGTGGTTCGACACTTCGTAGGATCAGCCCCCGTGGGGAAGAAGAGCGTCGAACGCAACGCCCGGCTCGAACAGCTGCGCCGCGACCAGAAGCGCAAGGAACGTCGCCGCGCGCTGCTCATCTATGGCACGTCGGGATTCGCCGCGGTCGCCCTGCTGCTCGGGATCGTGCTCTACACGGTCGCCGACTCCCATGCGAAGAACAAGACCCGCGAGGTCGGCTACGTCGCCGCCGCCTCGTCGGCGGCGACCGCCGCGGGCTGCACCGGGACGGTGAACGACGCCTCGAAGGGCTCGTCGCACGTCAGCACGACGGTGGACTACAAGGTCTCGCCGCCGTCCTCCGGCAGCCACAACCCCGATCCGCTGCCCGACGGCATCCCGTTCTACAACCCGGCCTCCGGCATCCCGGTCGAGCGCGCCGTGCACAACCTCGAACACGGCTTCGTCGTCGGCTGGTACGACAAGAGCCTGCCCGCCGCCCAGGTGGAGAAGCTGCGCTCGATCGCCGCCGACGCCGGGCCGCGGTTCATCGGCGTGCCGTGGACCCGCGGCGCCTTCCCGGACGGCAAGCACTTCGTCCTCACCGCCTGGGACCGCACCCAGCGCTGCTCCACCGTCTCCGCCGACGTGATCAGCGACTTCGTCGCCAAGCACGCCAACCCGAGCATCGAGGGCGCGACCTGGGACTCCCCGACCGCACCCGAGTCGGGCGCGGCCGGCGGCACCCCGGACGTCTCGAAGGACGGCCCACTCACCATCCCGGCGAACGGCTCGGACGGGACGTCGTCCACCGCTCCCAGCCCGGGCGCGGGCACCATGTCGCTGTCTCCGACCACGCCCGCCGCGGCCCCCTGACCCGCGCCCGCCTGAGCCGGCCGGCCCGCCGGCTCAGGCGGCTCAGGCGGACGGATCGGTCCGGATCGGCATCAGCAGGTAGCGGAAGGCACCCCCGTCCGCGGGCCGGCCGTCGCGCCCGCGCGCGCCGCTGTCCTTGCCGGTCAGCACCGCCGGGCGCGCCGACGCCTCACCCGGGTCGGCGGCGACGAAGCCGATCGTCGCCTCGTCGTCCTCCACCGCGCCGAGCCCGTCGAGCAGGTACTGGGGGTTGAACAGCACCGACAGCTCGGGCCCGGCGTACTCGACGGGGATGGTCTCGCTGGCCTGGGCGCCGCCGCCGTCCCCCGCCTCGGCGACGATCTGGTCGGTGCTCAGGGTGAAGCGCAGCGGCGCGGTGCGGGTGGCGACCACGGCGACCCGGCGGACCGCCGCGGCCAGCGCCGCCGTCGACGCCGTCACCGTGTACGCGGCCGTGTCGGGCAGCAGCTTGCGGTAGTTCGGGAAGGTGCCGTCGATGAGCCGGACGATGGTCTGCCGCCCGGCGGCGGCGAGCCCCAGCCGGGCACCGGCCGGATCGGCGACGTCCAGGCCGACGACGATCCGCGATGCCGGGGTGGGCGTGCGCGCGACCTCGGCGAGCACCCTGGCGGGGACGTGGGCCAGCGCCCAGGGGTCCTCGACGGTCGGCTGCCAGGGGATGCCGCGCACCGCGAGCCGGTAGCGGTCGGTGGCGGCGAGGGTGAGCCCGCGCCCGGTGATCTCCAGGCGGATCGCCGTCAGCACCGGCACCGTCTCGTCCCGGCCCGCCGCGGGCGCCACCTGGCCGACGGCCGCGGCGAAGCCAAGCGTGTCGACCTCGCCGATCGGGGCGGGGAAGCGGGGCAGCTCGGGATAGTCCGCGGGATCCATCAGCGGGACGGTGAAGCGCACGCTGCCGCAGCGCAGCACCAGCCGCTCCCCGTCGACCTCGACCTCGACGACCGTCGCGGACAGGCTGCGGACGATGTCGGCGAGCAGCCGACCGGGCACCAGCACCCGGCCGGGCTCGGCCACCTCGGCGGCGACCGGCGCGCGCACGGCGACCTCCGTGTCGAAGGCGCAGACGACGAGCCCGGCGGTGGCCGGCGCGCCGGCGGACGCCTCGAGCAGCAGGCCCGTCAGCACGGTCGGGGTCTGTCCCGGGCGGCTGGGCAGGTGCCGGGCGGCCCAGCCGGTCGCGTCGGCGAGCACGTCGCGTTCCACGCTGAACCTCATGGGGCCGATTGTCCCCGTCCACAGCCGGAAATCGCCGCATTCACCTGCCGGTGTCCGTGCTCTGTCCGTCCGCTTCGTGGCCTGGACGTCGCCCGCGGCCTCCCGACCGCACCGCCACGCCCCCGTTCAGGGCCTCCGGCGACGCTGTGCGCCCCTTCCGGAGGGCCTGCCTTCCTGGCCCCGGGGAAGGAATGCCGCGCCCTGAGGATGAGGTCAGGCCTGATCACCGTCACGTACACCGAGAGCAAGGAGCGGGGATGCCGCGCCCGGGATGAGGTCAGGCGGGCCGGGAGCGGGTGTGGCCGGCCGAAGCCCGGCCGAGCAGACCACCGCCCGCGGGCCAGTGCAGGTCCAGGCACAGCTGGCCGTCATCCGCGTCGGCGCGGACCGCCACGGCGGCGAGTCGGGCCCGGTCCGGTCGGGCTTCCCCGCCCCCCGCGGTGGTCATGCCGGTCCAGTCCGGGGGAAGCGACGTGCCGGGAACGGTCAGCGTGAGGCTGCCCGCGGCGGGCGTGCAGATCAGGGTCAGCAGCGCGCGCCCGTCCGACAGCGACCGCAGCGCCCGCGGCAGCAGCCAGGCGAGCTCCGCCCGCACCTCGTCCGGGACCGCCCGCAGGTCACCGGACACCTGGACGTCGACCCGCAGGTCCCGGGTCTCGGCCTCGAACAGTGCGGGCGCGAGTTCGCCGAGGGTCGCCGTCTGGCTGGTGACCAGGGTGCGCCGGATCGTCCCGGCGTCGCGGCGGCAGCGGGCCCGCACGGCGGGGTCGCGCGGGTCGACCAGGCCGTCGCGCAGCGCCGTGAGCAGCGGCAGCACCTCCCGCCGGATCATGCCGAGCGCCCGGGCCCGGTCCATCCGGATGCGCAGCTCGGCCTCCTGGCGGGCCGCGAGCCGCGCCTCGGAGTCGATCGCCCGCGCCGCCGCGTCCGCGGACCGCAGCAGCACCGGGCCGCCCATCGCCGCCACGATCTGCAGTGACGCCAGGGCGTTGAGCACCGCCACGAGCTGGGTCGCCGGCAGCGGGCCGGGAACGCCGTCGGCGCAGGCGATCGCGGTGAGGGTGCCGGTCGTCGCGACCAGTGCGATGATCCGCTCCCTGCGGGGACGCGCCACCGTCACCTGCATGAGCAGCAGCGGCAGGATCAGCACCGGCCAGATCGCGAGCCGGCTGCCGTCAGGGCGGGAGACGCCGACCAGGGCGGCCGTGGCCACCGTGACCACCAGCGCGACGGCCACCAGGCCAAGCGCGTCCAGCCTGGTCGCCGGGCGGCGCCGGACCCGCCGGGTGACGACGAGGACGCACACCCCCAGCGCGCACCACAGCCCGAGCACCGCCGGGCGTGGATACCGACCGGCGGGCAGCACGAACAGCACCGGCAGGGTGCACGGATACCAGGCCAGCACCGCGGTGGCGACGGCCCGGCGCAGGCCCGCGGTGTAGGCGTCGCGCAACTGCGCCGCCGACCGCGGACCGGGCGCGGCCGCCGGGCCGTCGACGCGGATCAGCGCGCGGCGCAGTGCCCGGACCGGCGGGCCGAGGTGCATCCGCCGGGCGAGCCTGGCAGGCCGCGTGAGCCAGCCAAGCCGGGCAGGCAGGGCGGGCCGGGCGGGCAGCGCAGACGGGCCGGGTCGGGCGAGGCCGGCGGGCCAGGTCGACCAGGCGGGCCAGATCGGCCGGGCCAGCGGCTCGGATCGGCGGCGCCAGGCCCGGCGGGAACCGCTCCGGCCGGCGTCTGGCCGGCGGGCACCGGGACGGCCCAGGTGAGCAGCACCCGGGTGCCCCGGCCGGGCATCGCGTCCACCCGGTCCCGGCCGCCGGCATCGGCGACCCGCGCCAGGACGGAGCGGCTCAGCCCGAGCCGGTCGGCGGGGACGGCCGCCGGGTCGAAGCCGCAGCCCTCGTCGCGCACCTCGATACCGACCGCGGACGGCGTGCGGTGGACCGTCACCCACGCCTCGTCGGTGCCGGCGTGCCGCCGGACATTGGACAGCAGCTCGGCGACCGCCGCGGCCAGCGCGTCGACGGCCTCCCGGGGCGGCGCCGCCCGGCCCGTCTCCCCCGCCGCCTCGCCCGAGGGCGCCGGGCCGGGGTCGGCCGGCCCCAGGACCGCCCACAGGGGGCCGGGCAGGGACGATGGCCGCGGCGGGGCGCCGGGTGCCAGGCCGATCGCGCCGGTGCGGCCCAGCTCGACGCGCAGCCCGCGTCGGCGGGCGGCGGCCACGACGGCGTCCAGGCGGGTGTCGAGGTCGCCGACGTCGCCGGCCGGCCCGCGCAGCAGCCGGTCCACGGCGGCGATCGCGTCCGCGGCCTGGCCGCGGGTCAGCTCCAGGTCGTCGCCGCCGCCCCAGGCGATGCCGGCGAGGGTGTTGAGCGCCGTGTCGTGCAGGACCCGCTCCCGCTCCCGCTCGGCGCGGGCCCGGGCGACCGCGATCGCCTCGGCGCTCAGATGGTCGGCGGCGGCGCGCAGTCGGGTGTCCGCGTCCTGCGCGATCGTCCACAGCCGGCCGACACCGAACCGGATCAGTGCCGTCAGCATGACGATCAGCATGATCGACACCGCGGCCCGCCGGTAGCCGCCACCGGGATCGGCCGCGGCCCGCTCGACCGCGGACGAGACGGCGGCCGCGGTGCTCGTCGCGGTGGGGGCGTAGGTGCCGCTGGCAGCGGTGGCGGCGGGGTGGCCGGGCAGCGCCGCGGCAGTGGCAGTGGCGGTGGCGGTGGCGGTGGCCGGGCCGGGCAGCGCGGCGGCGAGCCGGTCGGCGCATGCGACGCCGACGAGCAGGGCGGCCTCAAGGGTGGCGAGCACCAGGGCGAACAGGCGCCGGCCGGTCCGGCAGCCGGCGACGAGCGCCGCGTGCGCACAGCCGAGGAAGACCCAGGTTCCCGGCGTGCCGACGGACACCGGCGGCAGGAGCACCCCGGCGGCGACCGCCGCCGCGGCGCCGACCGCCACGTTGGCGAGCACCAGCCGGGTGCCGAGCCCGCGGCGCGTGCTCAGGAGGATGTAGGCCAGCCCCCACACCTCGACGAGCAGCCCCCCGGCCAGCGCCACCGGGTGCCCGCCGTACCAGGAGCGCCACACGATCAGGTGCAGCGCGGTCGTGACGATCCCGAGCACCCGCAGCACGGCGAAGGCTCGCACGACGACGTCGGCGAGGGCGTCGGATGCGCTGACCGGCACGATCATCAGTCTGGCCCGTCGGCTCCCGGAGCATGGGGGGATCGCCGGGAAAGTCCCCGGTGGCCGCGACCACGACGGCCGGATGGGCGGGCGCGCCCTGGTCGGGCGGCGCGGTGGCCGCCCGACCGGGACGCGCCGGGATGGTCAGGGGGGATGTCGGGTGGGGTCAGGTGCGGTCGGAACTGAACCGGACCGCGCCGGCGGCGAGAACGGCGCCGGGGAACACCCGGGCCCCGGCCCGCAGCTCGTTATCCCGCTCGATGATCGCGCCGTCGCCGATGACCACGCCGTCGAGCAGGACTCCGGCGCCGATCACGGCCCCCCGGCCGATCACGCTGTCCCGCACGGTGGCACCGGCCTCAACGACCGCGCCGTCGAAGAGCACCGCGCCGTCGACGGCGGCGCCGGCACCCACCCGGGCGCCTGCCCCGACGGTCGCCCCGCCGCCGATCTTGGCGTCGGCGGCGACGGCCGCCCCGGGCAGGACCAGGCAGTCACCGACCGGGCCGGGCAGCGCCGAGGAAGCCATCCGCCCGGTCACCAGGTCCCGGCTGCCCTGGACGAACGCCGCCGGGGTGCCGAGGTCGAGCCAGTAGGTGCTGTCCGGATAGCCCATCACCGGCGTACCGGCCGCCAGCAGGCCCGGGAAGGTCTCCCGCTCGACCGACACCGGCCGGCCCGCGGGAATCATGTCGATCACCGAGCGGCGGAACACGTAGCAGCCCGCGTTGATCAGGTTGGTGGGCGGGTCGGGTGTCTTCTCCAGGAAGGCGGTGACCCTGCCGTCGGCGTCCGTCGGGACCACGCCGAAGGCGCGCGGGTCGACAACCTCCGTCAGGTGCAGGGTGACGGCGGCGTCCGCCTCGGAGTGCCGGCGGACCAACGCCGGGATGTCGAGGCCGGACAGGATGTCACCGTTGAAGATGACGACCGGGTCGTCCGGGCCGCCGCGCAGCCGCTCGACGACGTTGCGGATCGCGCCGCCGGTGCCCAGCGGTTCTGTCTCGGTGACGTACTCGAGCTCCAGCCCGTGCGCCGAGCCGTCGCCGAAGTACTCCTCGAAGACCTCGGCCCGGTAGGAGGTGGCCAGGACCACCCGCGCGATGCCGGCGTCCCGGGCTCGCGCGAGCATGTGCGCGGTGACCGGCACTCCGGCGACCGGCAACATCGGTTTGGGAGCCGACATCGTGAGCGGTCGTAGACGGGTCCCCTGACCGCCGACAAGCATCACTGCGTCCATGGGGCGTCAGTGTCGCAGAGCACGGGGTAGCCCTTGGAGACGGATGGGCACCAAGACCACACCACCAACGGGCCGCCATGGACCAATTACTCTACGCGGCCAGACGACCACCGAAGCGAGTACTCCAGGCGCTCCGGCACAGTAACCGGAAGCCCGTTTCCTCCGCCGATGAACCCTGGACGGACCGTCAGATGTCCGGCAGAAGCCCGATAGGCCGCCGCCCCGAGCCATCAGGAAGACCACTAGGAATCCACCGCGGTACCACTGACGGCCGTACCGCTGACAGCCGCGCCCGGGCCGGCCGTGCCGCCGGGGGTCGCCGTGACGCCGGGGGTCGCCGGGCTGACGGGGGTCGCCGGGCTGCCGGGGGCGCCACCCGATGTCGTGCCGCCCGTCGCCGCATCGTCCGTGGCCCTGCCGCGGGCGGGCAGCAGGCGGGCGGAACGGGTGGCCCGCGCTCCGGCGCTGTCCTTGGCGAACGCGAGGGTCACCAGCAGCCGCGCGGCCAGTCCCACACCGAGCAGCGCCCGCAGCGGGGCCCGGGACGGCCCCGGGTACTGCCGGGACAGATACCGGAACATGCTGCGGTGATGGGCGAGCACCATCCGCCGCGACGACCGCTTCGTCGAGTGCCCGCCGAGATGCTCCACCACCGCGGCCGGCACGTACACCGACGACCAGGACGCGAGCCCAAGCCGGCGGCCGAGGTCGACGTCCTCCATGAACATGAAGTACGACTCGTCGAAGCCGCCCACCGCTTCGAACGCCTCCCGGCGCAGCAGCTGGCAGGAACCCGACAGCCAGCCGGCGGTCATCTCCCGCGGCGCGCCGCGCTCGCGCCGGTAGGACGCGGTCCACGGATTCGTCGGCCAGCACCAGCCGAGCAGCGCGTGCCCGATCCCGCGGCCCAGCGACGGCAGGTCCCGCGCCGACGGGTAGAGCGCGCCGTCCGGATTGGTGATCCCGGGGCCGAACGCACCGCCACCCGGCCAGCGGCCCGCGGCGGCGACCAGATCGTCGAGTGCGCCGGGCACGAAGGCGATGTCGGCGTTGGAGAACACCAGCCACGGCGCCCGGGCTCCGGCGGCGCCGCGGTTGACGGCACTGCCGTAGCCGAGATTGCGCCCCGGACGCAGCAGCCGCGCCTCGGGCCGTCGCTCGACCGCGGCGGTGCCGGCGTCGAGCTTGGGCGAGTTGTCCACGACGACGACCTCGTAGGGCCGGGTCGTCGCCTTGGCGAGCGAGTCGAGAAAGTCGCCGATGATCTCTCCGGATCGGAAGGTCACGACCACGACCCGGATCTCCGGCTCCACACCCATGTCCTCGCCTACCGCCCTTCCACGGCCCCGCAACCCCACGGCCCGCGCCGCCCCGGTGACACCGCGGCATCCGCACCGATGGAGACCGTAGCGCGCGCTTTCCGACGGTCCGCCCCCCGGGTGCCCCGAGGACTCCGCCGCGCGCCCGCCCATCACCGACCGCCCGTCGGCCCCCGATGGGCAGGGGGCCGCCGCGGAACACGGCCGACGGGCAGGGCGGCGGCGGACCGCTCAGCGCTCGGCGACCGCGCGGGCGTAGCTCGCCAGGTGGGCCTCGGCGCTCGCCGCCCAGGTGAACTCGCGGGCGCGGGCGAGGCCCGCCTGACCGAGAGCGTCCCGCCGGTCGGCGTCGTCGAGCAGGGTGCCCATCTCCCGGGCGATGGAGTCCGCGTCCGGCTGGGTGTAGGCGACGGCGTCGCCGCCGACCTCCGGCAGCGACAGCCGCGGCGTCGTCAGCACCGGAGCCGCGCAGGCCATCGCCTCCAGCACCGGCAGGCCGAAGCCCTCGCCATGCGACGGGTAGGCCACCAGAGTCGCCCCGCCCAGGTAGCCGGGCAGGTCGGAGAAGCGCAGGTAGCCGGGACGGATCACGCGCAGGTGGCTCGGCACCGAGGCGACGGCCGCGTCGACGTCGTCGTCCCAGCCGGAGCCGCCGGCCAGGACCAGCGCGGGCGGCTCGTCCCGCCAGTGCACCGCCTCCGCCCAGCCGCGGATCAGGTTCGGCACGTTCTTGCGCGGCTCGAGCATCCCGAGGAAGGCCACGTAGCGCGAGTCCCCGAGGCCGAGGCGGCGGCGCACCCGCTGCTTGTCCTCCGCGGTCGGCGGGTGGAAGGTCGACGTGTCGACACCGTGGTAGGCGACGTCGGTGGTCGTCGACTCGGCGTCGAGCACCCGGACGAGCTCGTCACGGGTCGCCTTCGACGGGACGATGATCCGGGCCGCCCGGCGCACCGCCGTGCGCATCGCCGAGCGGAAGAACGTCCCCTTCACCGCCGTGTGCATGTCCGGCTCGGTGAAGAACGTGACGTCGTGGATGGTCACGCACACCGGCTGTGCCGCCCGCAGCGGCATCGTGTAGTGCGGTGAGTGGATGACGGCCGCGTTCACCTGCTCCGCGACCAGCGGCAGACCGGTCTGCTCCCACGCCAGCCGCGCCGGCCGGTGGGCGATCGCCGCCGGTCCGGACAGAACGGTGGCATGCGGAGCCATCCGGCTGTAACGTTCCTCGTCTGACCGTTGGCAGACGAGCGCCATGTCCGCACCGGCCGCGCCCAGCGCCGCGACCAGCCCGTCGACATAACGCCCCACGCCACCACGGTCCGCCGGGACCGAAGTCGCGTCGACGAGCACCCGGGGTCCCACGGCGCTCCTTCCCTGACGCGCCACCCCACCAGGGGTGGCCGCTCGCTTCACGCTGACCGCTTGCTTCTCAACGGGGGCAACACTACGCCCGCCCGTCGTCGGCGACGGACACGGCAGGGGAACCGCTGACTCGACGGTAGAGCGCCCACGTCGCCTCCGCTGCCGCATTCCAGGTAAACATCCGGGCGCGGGCGCGTCCGGCATCCGACAACCGCCCGCGCAGGTCCGGATCACCCACGATCCGGGCCACCGCCGCCGCCAGCGCCGCGGCATCGCCGACCCCCGCGACGAGCGCGGCATCGCCCGCGACCTCGACCAGCGCCGGCGCGTCCGACACGACCACCGGTACCCCGTGCGCCATCGCCTCCACCACGGGCAGCCCGAAACCCTCCGACCGGCTCGGCGCGAGCAGCACCGCCGCCCGCGAGAGCACCACCGCGAGATCCTCGTCACTGATGCGCCCAAGGGTGCGGACGCGGGCGGGATCCAGCCCACGGCGCGTCGCCTCGGTACGCACGTCGAGCCCGCCCCAGCCGGTGGCACCGACATGGACAAGCGGCAGGCCCGGATCGTCCGGGCGGCACAGCGCGGCGAGCGCCGTGTCCAGCCCCTTACGGGGCTCCAGCGTGGCCAGGGTGAGCAGGTAGCCGCCGGGTGGCGGCAGGCCCAGGCGCGCGGCCCGGGCGTCGGCGTCGGGCGGCACCCGCGTCACCGCCTCTGCCACGCCCTCCCCGATCGCGTGCAGCCGCTGCGGAGGGATGGGCAGGTGGCGGGCCACCTCGGCGGCGACCGCCAAGGTCGGGACGACGATCGCGTCGGCCAGCCGGACGGCGCGCTCGCCCATCTGCCGGTGCCAGCGCGCGCCGTGCGGGGTGAGCGTCTCGGGATGCGTCCACGGCACCGCGTCGTGGATCGTGACGACGAGTCTCGGGCGCGGGCGGCGCCGGTCGAGGGCGTCCGCGAGCGCCGGGGCCACCGTGGCGCTGGCCCACGCCGACAGCGGCGGCCGCGGCCGCCCGGCCCCCAGACGCCCCCCGGCGGCTCGGGGGGATCCGCCCGAGCGACCGGAACCGCCGCCGGACCGGCCGGGCTCGCCCCGCAGCCGCTGGCTCAGTTTCCTGGTCAGCTGACCGCTGGTGCCCCCCGCCGGGGGAACGAGCAGGGTCGGGGCGTGGATCAGGTCGACGGACCGCGGCGCGGGACCCACACCACGCGACCAGCTCGCCGCCAGCGCCCGGCGCGGCAGGGCGAGGCGCATCGGCCCGAGGACCCCGGGCAGCGCCGCCTCCTCGAACCGGCGATGCGCGGCGCACCAGCCGGCGACGGAGTCACCGGGCTCGGCGAGCCGGGCCAGGGCGGCGGCGAGCTCGGCACTGTACCGGCCGGTACCACCCGGTACCGGCGCGAGCAGCTGCTCGACCAGAAAGCCCACACGCACGGTTCACAGTCTGCCCCTGCCCCGCCGCGCCCCGCGTGCGGGGTACCGCAGCCGTCCTCACCACGGCCGCGACCTGCGCGGGCAGAGCACCGGCCAGGCAGCCGCGGCGACCTGCGGAGGCGGGGCACCGGGCAGACAGCGGCGGGACACACGGCAGCGGTGGGTCGGTCAGCGGCGGCTGGACCAGATCCCGGCGCCCACCATGACCACGCAGAACAGGCCACCGACGGCGTACCCCACCCAGCGATCGGTGAAGGTGGCGAACCCCGCGCCCGCACCGAACACGATCAGCCCGAACAGCAGCACCGTGAGCAGGACGGCGACCACCCGCTGCGCCAGTCGGGAGGTCGGCGGCGGTGGCGGCCCGGTGCGCGGCGGCGGCCCGGAGCCAGCCGCGGCGCCGGGGCGGGACGGGGTTCCCGTGCCGGGAGAGGTGCCGGGGCGAGGCGGGCGGGCGGCGCCGCCCGGCGGGGTGCGGCGCGGGCCGTCGGCGGGCCGGGACGGGCGCTGTCTGGCAGCCATCCGCGCTCAGCTCCCCCGCTTGCGGGCATGGGTCAGCACGACGCTGCCCCCGCTGCCCTCGGGCGCGCGCCGGTCGGCCAGCGCGATCGCCGGGGAGAGCACCGCCGCCGCGTTCCAGCCGGCCCGGCCGCCGCGGGCGGACAACGTCAGGTACAGCCGCTCGGCCCGCTCGCCGCGGAACATGTAGGACTGCCGGATGACGTCGAGGCCCGCCTTGTCGAGCAGCTCGGCGAGCCGCTCACCCGGGTAGGTGTGCTTGACGTGGTAGCGCTCCCGGTGCCGGTCGAACAGGTCCGGCCAGCTGCCGGCGCGGGTCAGCGCGTCCGCGGACATCACCAGGTCGCCCCCGGGGCGCAGCACCCGGGCCATCTCGGCGAGGGCGGCCGGGCCGTCGTCGAAGTGCTCGATCGCGCACACGGACATGACCACGTCGAAGCTGGTGTCCGCGAACGGCAGCGCCAGCGCGTCGCCCTCGACGAGACCGGGATGGCCGCGCAGCCGCCGGCCGAACTCCAGCTTGTGCCGGGCGAGGTCCAGGCAGACGGCGCGGGCGCCGCGCCGGGCCGCCTGGCCGGCCCAGTAGCCGTCGCCGCCGGCGACGTCGAGCAGGGTGCGCCCGGTGAGCTCGCCGGCCCACGACAGCAGCGTGCCGACCTCGCGGCGGCGCATCACGTGGATCTGGTGTCCCACGAAGGCGAGGGCATCGTCACGTACGGGGCTCACCGATCCGCCTTCCGTTCCCGCTGATACTGACTGGCCTCACTGGTGCTCACGGTTCCTGCCGACCCGGCCGTCCCCGCGGACGCGGGCGTTCCCGCTGGTGCGACGGTTCCCGCCGACTCGGCCATTCCTGCTGGTGCGGCCGTTCCCGCAGGTGCGGCCGTTCCCGCAGGTTCGCTGTTCGCGCTGGTGCTGACCGCCAGTCTGCCCGCCAGCGCGGCGAGTGTGACGTCCAGGTACCGCTGCCAGGTGCCGTGCACGTCCGGTGGCGCCACCTTCGCCCGCAGGTCGGCCAGCACGCCCGGCTCGTAGAGGCGGCGCAGGGCGGCGGCGAGGGCGGCGGCGTCGTCCGGCGGCACGAGCAGCCCGTCGACGCCGTCGCGGACGGAGGTGGCGAGCGTTCCCACGGTGGTCGCGACGACCGGCAGGCCGTGCAGACGGGCGAGGTCGACGTTCTGCGACGCCGTCCCCGCCCGGTACGGCAGCACCAGCGCGTCGGCGGCGGCGAACAGGGCGGGCACGTCGGCGGCGGCCACGTAGCCGGCCCGCAGGTCCACCCGCGCGCGCAGACCGAGCTCGTCGATCAGGCTGACGGTGGCCGCCTCGTCCCCCCAGAACTCCCCGGCCACGGTGAGGCCCACCTCCGCCGGCCCGCGAGCCAGCGCGCGCAGCAGCACGTCCAGTCCCTTGTACGGCCGGACCAGGCCGAAGAACAGCAGCCGCCGGCGCGTCCCGGCACCGTCCGCGTCGACCGCACCGGTGGTGGTCATGCTCGGCGCGGTCCACAGGTGTGGGGCCATCTCGGCGACGGTGACGGGCACCGGTGTGAGCCGGCCCGCGAGCTCCGCCTGCGCCGGGGTGTGCACCAGCACCGCGTCCACCCGCCGCAGCACCGCCCGCGTCAGCGGCTCGTCCACCGCCCGCCGCTCGTGCGGCAGCACGTTGTGGCAGAGCGCCAGCACCCGCGGCCGGGCACCGCGACCAGCGCGCAGCGCGGACAGGATCGACAGGTACGCCGGCGCCTGCACCGGCGTGACGACGACCAGCACCACCGCGTCCACCGTACGCCGCAGCCGCCGGCCGAGCCGCACCCAGCCGTCGGGGCGCCGCCAGGACAGCGGATAGCGGGTCGGCGCGTACGGCTCCATCTCGGGCTCGCTCACCCGCTGCACACCCGGGTAGAGCCGGGCCGGGTACTGGTCCGACCAGGACTCGATCACCACCTCGTGGCCGAGAGCGGCCAGCCGGTGGGCGAGTTCGGTGGTGTGCTGGGCGATGCCGCCCTTGTAGGGGTGGGTCGGGCCGACGATCGCGACACGCATCCGCGGGCGCCTCAGGTGTCGCTGCGCGAGCGCGCGACAAGGTCGCCGATCAGGGCGAGCACGACGATCTGGAAGCCGACGAGGATCGCGAGCAACGTCGACGTCGCCACGTGGAAGTCGTAGCGGACCAGGTCGACGATCAGCTTGACGAAGCCCAACCCCATGATCCACAGGGCCAGCGGCATGAGCACCTTGAGCGGGTCGAAGTACATCACCATCCGCAGGACCTGCAGGATGTAGCGCCGCGCGTCCCGGAACGGGTGGAACTTCGACGTCCCGGCCCGCTTGGCGTAGTCGATCGGGAGGTAGTCGACCGGGTGCTGGTTCGACAGGAACGACATCGTGATCGTCGTGACGCAGCTGAACCCGGGCGGCAGCAGCCGCAGGTACGGCAGGGAGACCTCCCGGCGGAAGGCGCGCAGGCCCGAGTTCAGGTCGGGGATCTTCATGCCGGACAGCCGCTGCGCGATCATCCGGATCAGCCACTTGGCCGGCACCCGGGCCCACTTGTGGGTGCCCTCCTCGGTGAGCCGGGCCCCGACGACCTGGTCGACGTCGAGGTTGTCGTCGAGGTAGCGGACGAACTCGGGGATCCGCTCGTTCGGGTAGGTCATGTCCGCGTCGGTCCAGACCACGATCTTGCCGCGGGCCTCCTGGGTACCGATCCGCCGCGCGGTACCCGAGCCGCCGTTGCGGCGGAACGGCATGATCCGCATCCGCGGGAAGCGGGGGGCCGCGTCGCGCAGGACGGCCAGGGTGCTGTCGGTCGACTTGTCGTCGATCGCGAGGATCTCGTAGGCGTACCCGCTGACGTCCATCGCGGCCGAGATGCGCTCCAGCTCGCGCACGACATGGTCCTGCTCGTTGTAACAGGGCAGCACGATGGTGACGTACGGGACGTCGGGCCCGGCCTCGGCACGGCCGTCGCCCGTCGCCGGCTGCGTCGGGGTGCCGCTCTGGGGCTGCTCGGGTGTGTGGATGGCGCTGACACTCACGTCGGTGTGGCTCCCGGTCGTCGTTCCCGCCGGTCGTCGTTCGACGGCGGTGGTCCGTTCCCGGCGGTGGTCGCCGCATGGGCGACGCTGCCGCCGCTGCTTCGGTGGCCCGACGTCGTCCCCACTCCGATCGCCGGCCCGTGGCGGTGGTCGTGCGGTCCGTCCCCACGGACCTGCTGTTCTAGGGTGGCACGCCCCGCCCGGTCGGACGACGACCGGTCCGTCCAGGCGCCCGATCGGCCGGGCTACCAGGCACGACACGCCATCACCGGGTGTGCGTGCGCGTGCGGGCCCGGTCGGGCACGCCACCGGCCGAGGCGGGCAAGGCGGGCAAGGCGCGGGCCGGGCCGCCGGGACGCGGACCGGTGCCGGCCACGGGCCGGGCCACACCTGCGCCTACTGTTTGGTGGTGGCTGCGTTCAGAAGTGATCTACGGGAGTACGTCCGGCACGTCCGGGCGCTGCGGGCCGCCCGGGAGACCTCGGCCCGCGCTTTCGTCGCCGGGCTGCGCTACCCGCTGGCACACCGGCAGCCGATCTGGATCGGCTCGCCGACCGTCATCGAGGGCCGGGAGCGCATCGAGTTCACCGACGGCGCGGCGCTGCGGGTCGGGATGGGCGCGTTCGGGCTGTCGACGAAGCGGGACACGTCGATCATCCGGGTGCATCCCGAGGGCCGGCTGCGCTGCGAGGGCGTCGTCTCGCTGCAGCGGGGGGTACGGGTGGTTGTCGACTCCGGCGTGCTGGAACTCGCGCCCGGGGCGAACGTCAACGGTTTCGCCAAGATCCTCGTCCGGGAGCGGGTGTCGATCGGCGCCTACTGCAACGTCTCGTGGAACACTCAGCTGCTCGACAACGACTTCCACCCGATGGTCGTCGACGGTGTCGAACAGCCGATGAGCGGTCCGATCATCCTCGAGGACCGGGCGTGGATCGGCACGGGCTCGATCGTGCTCAAGGGCGTCACCGTCGGGGAGAGCGCGGTGGTCGCGGCGGGCTCGGTCGTGACCCGGGACGTGCCCCCGAAGGCCGTGGTCGCCGGCTCGCCCGCCAAGGTCGTCGGCCACATCGACTCCTGGCGCTGACCTGCGCGGGCACCCCCACCGTCAACAGGCGGGGGGTGTCCGTAACATGACAGCACCTTCGTCCGATGGGACTGTGCTGACTTGGGTGACTCCGTCGAATCCGGCGCGGCGGCCGCATCGTCCGCGTCGGCCGAACCGAACGCGGCGGACCGCCCCGCTCTCGCCGGTCAAGCTCCCGCCAGTCCCGCCAGTCCGGCCCCGTCCGGCCTGAGCTCGGCCGGCCCGGCCACGGCGGGGCGAGCCTCGTCCGACCCGGCTGCGGTTGCTCCGGCCCCGTCCGACCCGGCCACGGTTGCTCCGGCCCCGCCCGAACCAGCCACAGTGGGGCAGGCTCCATCCGAACCGACCACGGCTGGTCGGGCCTCGGCTGGTCTTGCCACCGGAGCGGCCGTGCCGCCGGTGATGGCCCGGTTCCGGCCATGGCGCATCGTGCGCTCCGCGCCAGCCGCCGTCTGGGTGATCACGCTGCTGTTCACCGCGGTGCTGACCAGCTGGTCGGTGATGATGCCGCAGTACCACGCACCGGACGAACCGAACCACGTCGACGCCGTCATGCGCCTCGTCGAGGGGCGCGGCTGGCCGCATCCCGGCCATGCCACGGTCACCAACGGCGGCGTCGGCGCGATCATGTCCGCACCCTACGGCTCCGCCCAGCAGCCGCGGGACCTGTCCGCCGGCCCGTTCACCGCCGCGCGGGCGCCCGACCGCGACGAGCGGCCCAGCTGGCAGACTCTGGAGAAGAGACGGAACCCGCCGGGCGATGTCCAGCAGCTCGTCCAGCACCCGCCGCTGTACTACTGGGTCAACGCGGTCATCCTCGAGGCGATCCCGGACGGCGGCACCCACCTGCGCTGGGATGAGATCATCGGCATCCTGCGCCTGGTCAGCGTGGCGATGGTCGCGCCGCTGCCGCTGCTGGCCTGGGCCGGCGCGCATCGCCTGTCCGACGGCAACCGGGTCGCGGGCATCTGCGCCGCGCTCGTCCCACTCGCCATCCCCGAGCTCTCCCACATCGGGTCGAGCGTCAACAACGACAACCTGCTCGTCCTGACCGCGGGCCTGGCCACCGTGGCGATCGTCTACGTGCTGCGCGGCGACACCTCCCTGCGCACGGCGGCGTGGACCGGCGCCTTCCTCGGCCTCGCGCTGATGACGAAGTCCCTGGCGATCGTGCTGGTGCCGATGGCGGTGCTGGCGTACCTCGTCGCCTGGTCCCGGGCCCGACGCGACGCCCGCCGGCTGCGCCGAGCCGCCGGCGCTTCCACCACCTCCGCCACGTCGAGCACCGCCGCTGCCGTCGGCGGCACCAGCCGCACCAGGGGTGCTGGTGGCGGCCTCACGGGCCTCGGCGGAACGAGCAACGGCGCCGCGGGGGGTGGCGAGGACGAGGGGAACAGCCCGTTCCGGCTCGCCGACGTCGGCCCGGCCGGTCCGTCCGCGGCCGCGCTGCGCGTCCCGTGGCGGCCCGTCGCGCTCGGCGGTGCCATCATGCTGGCGCTCGGCGGCTGGTGGTGGGTGGTCAACGTCGTACGCTGGGGAGCCTTCCAGCCGGAGACCCCCGGCTTCCCGCTCGGCCAGTACCTCGGCGACGACTGGGGTGCCTACACCGAACTGCTCATCAACGGGACGATCCTGCGC
This sequence comes from Frankia canadensis, assembly GCF_900197875.1. GTDB lineage: Bacteria > Actinomycetota > Actinomycetes > Frankiales > Frankiaceae > Frankia > Frankia canadensis. The sequence goes on from NZ_FZMO01000539.1 coordinate 28,816, forward strand.
TGGTGGGGCTCGTTCGGCTGGTTCGAGGTCAATCTGACGACCGTCCCGGTGCGCACCGGGACCGCCCTGGTCATCACCTTCTTCGCGCTGGCACTGATCCGGGCCCGCAGCGGGCGCATCCGCGTGGACCTGCTGTTCCTGCTGTGGGTCACCTGGGGCCTGTTCGGGCTGATGACGCTGCAGTCGGCGAAGAACTTCGACAAGTACCTCCACGTCAGCGGCATCTCCGGGCGCTACCTGTACGCCGGGCTCGCCTCGCTCGCGATCGGGGTCGGGATGGGCGCGGCCACCACCGGTCGCTACCTGTCGCGGCTGATGCCCCTGCTGTTCCTGGCCGGTGCCGTCACCATGCAGGTCTGGTCGGTCATGATGGTGTTCCCGCGCTTCTGGCGGCCCGCCGGCGGCGATCTCGGGGACGCCTGGACCGACATGGCCGCGTGGTCCCCCTGGCCCGAATCCGCGCTGGTGACGATGGCCGTCGCGGTATGCGTGCTCGCCGTGGCGACCCTGGGCGTCTGCCTGTGGGTGCTCGTCGTCGGCGACGGTGAGCGCCGCCCGCCGCGGCGCGGTCGGCGTGCCGTCCGTGCCGCGGGCCCACAGCCGGGCGGCCTGCCGCGCGCGGACGCCGACCCGCCGGCGCGGACGCGACTCGACCCGCCGACACACGCCTCGTCGGGCGACCGTCCCGGCCAGCTCCGGAAGGCTCCGCTGGGGTCCGGCCGCCCGCGGCGGCGGGAGGCGGGCGCGCGGCGTGACGCGTCCCGCGGCACGGGCGGATCCGCCGATCTGCGTCCGATCGCCAGTCTCGGCGGCGGTACCGCCACGGACCCGGCGGAGTAGCGAACGGCGACATTGCGTCGATATCCACGGCGCAGCATGCGCACTCCCGCGCGTGGCGGCAGACTTACCTCGATCCTGGACCCGGGCGGTTGACCGCGAGGCCGCCAGCCGCCGGGGCCGTCGCACCATGAGATGGTGATCGTGCGTCCGGTGTCCGCCTGGTCGACCGTCTCAGCTCGGGGGGAATCGTGCGCCGCAAGCGGGAGACGGGCAGGGCGCGGGCGATGACGCCCCCGCCCACCTCGCCGCC
>NZ_FZMO01000168.1 GCF_900197875.1 Frankia canadensis
GGGCTGGGTGATCTCGGCGGGCTGCTGGGCGGTGGCGGGCCCCGGCCCGTGGCCGGCGGCGAGCAGCCGGGCTGACGGGCGGACGGGTCGATGTACGAGGGCGTCGTCCAGGATCTGATCGACGAGCTCGGGCGACTGCCCGGCATCGGGCCGAAGAGCGCCCAGCGCATCGCGTTCCACCTGCTGGCCGCCGACCCGGTGGACGTTCGCCGGCTGGCGGCGGCGCTGACGGAGGTCAAGGAGAAGGTCCGGTTCTGCCGGAGCTGCTTCAACGTCGCCCAGGCCGAGCTGTGCCGGATCTGCGCCGATCCCCGCCGGGATGACTCGCTCATCTGCGTGGTGGAGGAGTCCAAGGACGTCGTCGCGATCGAGCGCACCCGGGAGTTCCGCGGCCGCTACCACGTGCTCGGCGGGGCGATCAATCCGATCGCCGGGGTGGGTCCCGACGACCTGCACATCCGCGAGCTGGTCGCCCGGCTGGCCGATGGCACGGTCACCGAGCTGATCCTGGCCACCGACCCGAACACCGAGGGCGAGGTCACCGCCTCCTACCTGGCCCGCCAGATCGGTCCGATGGGGCTGCGGGTCACCCGGCTGGCCAGTGGGCTGCCGATGGGCGGCGACCTGGAATGGGCCGACGAGGTGACGCTTGGACGCGCCTTCGAAGGGCGCCGGGTCGTCGGCGCCTGAGCTCAGAAGCCCAGAATCGGCGCGTATGCCGAGCTGGGCACGGAGGCGAGTGTCAGCAGGACGACGCTGACGTCGAGGTGGTCCGCCTCATCGCTGAACACGGCGTGCAGGCCGCGGGTGCGGTAGACGGCTATGCCCTGCTCCCGCACCACCCGGACGCCGAACACGTTCGTGGCCCGGATCCACCAGACCCGCCCGTCCGCGCGGATCCGGATCTGCCGGGCGTCGCGGCGCAGGCCCGTCGTCAGTCGGGCCCGGCCCGCAGGGGGTAGCCGCGGCTGGTCGACATAGCCGACGATGTCGCGTTCCGGGCCGTGGACGACGAGCCGGATCGGCTGGGCCGCGGGCCCCGGCTCCACGAGGTCGAGCTCCGCGGTGATCTCCCGATCGGACGGGAGGAGCTCGGCGTTCCACACTCCCTCGCCGTGCAGGACCCGCTTGCCTCGCGGGCCGCCCTCGGGATGGCCACGGGGCAGCGCCCCGACGATGATCCGCCCGGCGCCGTCCAGCCGCCACGCCACCGAGACCACCATCCCCGCCGGCGCGGTGGGTCCGGCATCCCGGACGGGGAGCAGTCGGCACGCCCGCGTGTCGCCGCGCACACCGTCCGTCCAGCTCGTCACGCGCGGGGACCGCGCCGAAGCGCCGGCCTGCCATGCCCGCCCCCGGACGGATCCACCCGCTTCGATCACCCTGCCCCGATCACCCTCAGCAAAGTCCGTCACTCTTCGCATCGGCCGCCACCGTCGTCCGACCTGTCAGGCAGCGGTGAGCAACACCTCGCTGCGCTGTGCACCCAGATGCTACGCCGTGCGGCCATCTGTCCATCATGCGCACTCGCTCGCGCAGGTGCGCGCGCGTCAGCGTTGGCGAATGGCCGCGCGTCCGACTGCGCAGACGCGTGCTCCTTCGAACATCCATCGGGAGAAGCATTTGCACATGCAAAAGCACAGGAGCCACCGCGGTGGCCTCTCCGGGACCCAGACGCCGTCCCGCCCCGCCGGAAGGGCAAGGTAGAGGTCGCGCCCCTGCCGCACCGCTGTCCGAGGAGACCCATAGAATGATCATCAGCTCGCATGTCGGCGCCGGCGCGTTCGTCGGCATGGCAATCCGGGATCCGGCGGCGGCGCTCGCCGCCGGCTTCGTCTCCCACCTCGTCATGGACGCGATGCCGCACTGGGGCACCGGGCCGAACACCGAGGCCGAGTGGCTGCCGATCGCCCGCCGCGACGGCGTGGCCGGGCTCGCCGCCATGGCGCTGCTGACCGCGTCCGCGCCCGCCGGCCGCCGCCTCGCCGTGCTCGCCGGCATGACCGGGGCCTGCCTGCCCGACACCGACAAGGTCGGCCGGTACTTCGTCGGTTCGAGCCCGTGGCCGAGCCGGTTCGACCGCTTCCACGAGCGGATCCAGAACGAGGCCCGCCACCGCCTGCCCCGCGAGGTGGCCACCGCCGCCGTCCTGACCGCGGCCGGCACCCTCCTGCTGCGCCGCCTCGCCACCCGCCCCTAGCCCGGCAGAGCGCGCCTAGGGCACCAGGGCGCCCCTACGGGATCAGGACCGCGGCACCGCTCACCCGGTCGGCGGCCAGGTCGGTGAGCGCCTGATCGGCGGCGTCGAGCGGGTAGGGCGTGGTGGTGACCGACAGCCGCCGACGCGCGGCGATCGCCAGGAACTCCTCGCCGTCCGCCCGGGTGTTCGCGGTCGTGCTGCGCAGGTCGCGCTCCTGGAACAGGTGCTCGGCGTAGCGCAGCCGCGGGATGTCCGTCAGGTGGATGCCGGCGACGGACAGCGTCCCGCCACGGTCGAGCGCCGCCAGCGCCACCGGCACCAGCTCCCCCACCGGGGCGAACAGGACGGCGGCGTCCAGCGACTCGGGCGGCGGGTCACAGGCACCGGCCGCTGAGGCGGCGCCGAGGCCCAGGGCCAGCTCACGGGCGGCGGGCGAGCGGGTCATCACGTGCACCCGGGCACCCTGCCCGATCGCCACCTGGGCGGCCAGGTGGGCGGAGGCGCCGAAACCGTAGATGCCCAGGCGCCCGCCGGGCGGTAGCTTCGCCCGGCGCAGCGCCCGGTAGCCGACGATGCCCGCGCACAACAGCGGCGCGAGCTCGGCGTCGGAGTAGCCGTCCGGCAGCCGGTAGGCATAGTCGGCGCGGACGCAGACGTACTCCGCGTAGCCGCCGTCCACGTCCCAGCCGGTGTAGGTCGACGCCGGGCACAGGTTCTCCGCCCCGCGCGCACAGTAGGCGCAGGTGCCGTCGGTCGACGCGAGCCAGGCCACGCCCAGCCGATCCCCGCGGCGCACGGCAGACCCTGGCCCACCCGCCCCGGGACCGAGCGCGTCGGGACCGCCTACCCCGGGACCGAGCGCGTCGACGCGGCCGACGACCTCGTGGCCCGGCACGGCGCGCGCGCGGCGCGGGGCGAGGTCGCCCTCGGCGAGATGCAGGTCGGTCCGGCACACCCCGCAGGCATCGACCCGAAGCCTGACCTGTCCCGGGCCCGGTTCGGGGACCGGGAGGTCGGCACGGCGCAGCGGCCGGCTGGCCATCGGCCCCGGCGTGTCGACCTGCCAGGCCCGCATCTCCCGCGTCCCCGCCCCGCCGCTCAGCCGCTCAGCCGCTCACGCCGCTCAGACGCTGACGCCGTGGTCGCGGGCCAGGCCACCGAGGTCGTTGTGGCCCTGGCCGACGGCGCGGAACTTCCACTCGGCGCCGTTGCGGTAGACCTCGCCGAAGATGACCACGGTCTCGGTGGAGTAGTCCTCGGACAGGTCGTAGCGGACCAGCTCGTTGCCGCCCTGGTCGACGACGCGGATGTAGGCGTTACGCACCTGGCCGAAGTTCTGGCTGCGGCCCGCCGCGTCGTAGATGGACACCGGTACGACGATGCGCTCGATGTCGGCGGGGACCTTCGGCAGGTCGATGATGATCGACTCGTCGTCGCCCTCGCCCTGGCCGGTCGTGTTGTCACCGGTCAGCGTGATCGAGCCGTCGGGGGCGGCGAGGTTGTTGTAGAAGATGAAGTAGCCGTCGCTGAGGGCCTTGCCGTCGGTCTTGACCCCGATCGCCGAGGCGTCGAGGTCGAAGTCCGTCCCGGTGGTGGTGCGGGCGTCCCAGCCCAGACCGACGTTGAGCGCGGTGAGCTGGGCGGTGCCGGCCTCAGCGGCCTGCTTGGTGAGGCTGACGTTGCCACCCTTGGCAAGGCTGACTGCCATTGCGGATCGTCCTTCCTGGGGCGGTCCTCGGCGTCGGGGACCGGTTCGTACGGCCGCGCGGCCGTGTCGTCACCCTGGCACAACGGTCCGGATCCGCCCAGCGTGCCGTCAGCGGCACGACATCCCGCCGAGGCGGGCGGGCAGGCGTCGGTGCTCGGTAATCTGAGCCCCATGGCGCTCCTGGTCGCGAAGTTCGGTGGATCCTCCGTTGCCGACGCGGACCGCATCAAACGAGTCGCCGAGCGTGTCGTGGAGTCCCGCCGCGACGGCAACGACGTCGTCGTCGTGGTCAGCGCCATGGGCGACACGACCGATGAGCTGCTCGACCTCGCCGAGCAGGTCTCCCCGCTGCCGCCGGCCCGCGAGCTGGACATGCTGCTCACCGCCGGCGAGCGGATCTCGATGGCGCTGCTGGCGATGGCGATCACGACGCTGGGCGCCGAGGCCCGCTCGTTCACCGGCTCCCAGGCCGGGGTGATCACGGACTCGGCGCACGGCAAGGCGCGGATCATCGACGTGACGCCGGGGCGGATCCGGGCGGCGCTCGACGAGGGGGCGATCGCGATCGTCGCGGGCTTCCAGGGCGTCAGTCAGGACACCAAGGACATCACGACGCTGGGCCGCGGCGGCTCGGACACGACGGCGGTGGCGCTGGCCGCGGCGCTGAACGCGGACGCCTGCGAGATCTACACCGACGTCGACGGCGTGTTCAGCGCCGACCCGCGCATCGTCCCGGACGCGCGGCACATCGACCGGATCTCCTACGAGGAGATGCTGGAGATGGCCGCCTGCGGCGCCAAGGTCCTGATGCTGCGGTGCGTCGAGTACGCCCGCCGTTACACCGTCCCCGTACATGTCCGCTCGTCGTTCTCCTCGAAGCCGGGCACGTGGGTCACCGAGATTCCGGAGGCACAGCTCGTGGAACAGGCCATCATCCGCGGTGTCGCGCACGACCTGAGCGAGGCGAAGGTGACGGTCGTCGGCTGCCCGGACAAGCCGGGGGTGGCGGCCGCGGTGTTCCGGGCGGTCGCGGACGCGGACGTCAACCTCGACATGATCGTCCAGGTCGGCTCGGTGGCGGGCTCGGGCCGCACCGACATCTCGTTCACCGCGCCGAAGGCCGACGGGCGCACCGCGCTCACCGCGCTGGCCAAGGTGCAGGCCGAGATCGGCTTCGAGCGGACCCTCTACGACGACCACATCGGCAAGCTGTCGCTGATCGGCGCCGGGATGAAGTCGCACCCGGGCGTGTCGGCCCGGTTCTTCGGCTCGCTGGCGGACGCCGGCATCAACGTGGAGATCATCTCCACGTCGGAGATCCGCATCTCGGTGGTCGTGCGCGACACCGATCTGCCGAGCGCCGTGCGCGCCGTGCACGGCGCGTTCGAGCTCGGCGATCCGGACGGCGGCGGCGTCGTCTACGCCGGCACCGGCCGATGACCACCGACGCGCGATGATCGAACAGGCACAGGAGGGACCGGAGATGACGACGGGCAGCGAGGCGGGGCGGCGGCCGACGCTCGCGGTGGTGGGCGCGACGGGCGCGGTCGGCACGGTGATGCTGTCGCTGCTCGCCGAGCGGGCGGACGTCTGGGGCGAGATCAGGCCGGTCGCGTCGGCCCGCTCGGCGGGGCGGACGGTACGGGTGCGCGGCGAGGACGTCGTCGTCCAGGTGCTCGCGCCGGAGGTCTTCGACGGGGTGGACGTCGCCGTGTTCGACGTGCCCGACGAGGTGTCCGCGCAGTGGGCGCCGATCGCGGCGGCGCGCGGCGCGGTGGCGGTGGACAACTCCGGCGCCTTCCGGATGGACGACGACGTGCCGCTCGTCGTGCCGGAGGTCAACGCCGACCAGCTCGCGCGGCGGCCGCGGGGGATCATCGCGAACCCCAACTGCACGACCCTGTCGATGATCGTCGCGCTGGGCGCGCTGCACCGGGCGTTCGGCCTGGAGTCGATGGTCGCCTCGTCGTACCAGGCGGCGAGCGGCGCCGGGCAGGCCGGCATCGACACCCTCTACGACCAGCTCGCCACCGTCGGCGGCACCCACGAGCTCGGACAGACGGCCGGCGACGTACGCAAGGCCATCGGGGAGGACGGGCTCGGGCCGTTCCCGGCGCCGCTGGCGCTCAACGTGGTGCCGTGGGCCGGGTCGCTGAAGGACGGCGGCTGGTCGTCCGAGGAGCTCAAGGTCCGCAACGAGTCCCGCAAGATCCTCGGCCTGCCCGGGCTGCGGGTCTCGGCGACCTGCGTGCGCGTGCCGGTCATCACCACGCATGCGGTGGCGGTGCACGCCTGGTTCGCCCAGCCGGTGACGGCCGCGCAGGCCAGGGAGGTGCTGCTTGGCGCACCCGGGGTCGCCGTCGTCGACGACCCGGCCGCCGGCGAGTTCCCGACGCCCGCGGACGTGGTCGGCACCGATCCCACCTGGGTGGGGCGCATCCGCCAGTCGCCGGACGACCCCCGCGAGGTCGCCCTGTTCCTGTGCGGTGACAACCTTCGCAAGGGCGCGGCGCTGAACACGCTGCAGATCGCCGAGCTGCTCGTCGGCGCGGAGCAGCGCCTTGAGTGATGAACCCGGTGTTGTCCGTGGCGCGGGCTGGTAGGCCTTTCACCAGCCCGCGTCACGGCTCTCATTCGCTTTTCGGCCGCTTCTTATGAAGCGTTAAGCTTCGACGTGACGAAGGGGCACGACCGAAGGGCCGAGAACAAGCACCGGAAGAACCAAAAGACCCTTACCGGTGATTGCACGAACAGCTAGCATCCCGGCCGCCGCCAGCGATATCGCGCTGATCGACGAATAGCCGGCGGAGCACCGGAAGACGAGCCGGCCCCACCGAGCCCGGGATCACAATTCCCGATCGGATGCCGCGAGATCACCATCTCCGGAACTGTCCGGCGCAACCGGAAGCCGGAGGGTTCCGTCACGATCGGGCCGCGAGGGGGTGCGAACCGGCTCCGTGACGGAAGGTGCACAGACGCGGTCAGCCCGCCCAGCGGGACACCCGTTGGGCGGGCTGACCGTGAAGTCTCTCGTGGCTCAGACGACGCGGACGGCGTCGGCCTGCGGACCCTTCTGACCCTGGGTCACCTGGAACTCGACCCGCTGGCCCTCCTCAAGTGCCTTGTATCCGTCCATGTCAATCGCGCTGTAGTGGACGAAGACGTCGGAACCGCCGCCGTCCACGGAGATGAAGCCGAAGCCCTTCTCCGAGTTGAACCACTTCACCGTGCCCTGAGCCACGTGCCGTTCTCCCTGCTGGTGCAGTCAGGACCCGCACCGCGCGGGCCCCGGACCGAACGCCAGGAAGCCACAAGAGATCCTGGCGCTGTTCCGCCGCGTCTCGGTTGAGCCGCGAACCGGCGAACTCCGGCCAAGGACGACGCTACACGGACGGAGGCGTTCGCGGGAGTCCTCCGAGCAAGGAAGTCCACTTCATGCCCCGGTAACAGAACAACGCCGCCGCTCCCATCCCGGGCACCTCGGGCGGCACCGTCCCGCAATCCATCGAGCTGGCAGGGGATTTCCAGGCCCGACCGGGCCGCGCCGCACGCCGGCCCGGCGGTGGCCCGGACGTGGCACCCGGACGGGTGATCTGTTGAAGACTTTCTCTCCGACCACGGCCGAGCCCACAACGCACCGGATGTCACCAGGTGAACATGGACAGTTACCCGTCGTCCACCAGTCTGCCGGGTACGTGACCCCGCGTCAGCCGAGCCAGCGGCGGTACCGGCGCCCGGAGATCTCCGGCCAGACGTCGAAGAAGTCCCGCTCGGCGAGCCGGCCGCGGCATTCCTCCAGCCCGAGCAGCACCCCGAGGGTGAACGCCGCCGGATCGCCCTGCGCCTGGGCGGCAACGCCCCAGTCCCGTAGCAGCGCCCGGGCGACCGCCGCGTCCTGATGGATACCCAGCAGCTCCTGGGCCCGCTCGGCCTGCCCCGCCAGGGCGGTGGCCGCCTCGCCGTACAGCGGGGTGACGATCTCGGCCGCGTACCGCAGCCGCTTGGCCTGCTTGCGGGCCACGTGCAGCAGCTCGTCGCGTTCCGGGCCGACGGGCAGTGCCGCCGCCGCCGCGACCTTGCGGGCCAGTCGCCGGTCCGCCGCCGCCACCAGCCCGGGCAGCACGGTGCCGGCCGGTCGGGCGGCCAGTCCCCGCCAGGGCGAGCGCACGAGGTCGAGCAGGCTGTCGACGAGGGCGAAGTACCGCTCGCTGCGCAGCATCACGAGCGCCTGCTCGCGCCCGGCCGCGAGGCCCGTGCCGAGATGCGCGGTGACCGTCTCGTGTACCGGGCCGGCGACGAGCTCGGCGGGAAGCCGCGCCACGCGCCCGTCGAAGTAGGCGATCTGCACCTCGGCGTCCCGGGCGGCGGACAGCGCCCCGGCGAGGTCCCGCAGCTCGCCGTCCAGATGGGCGACCGCCTTCGCCGGGAACAGCGGCGCGAAGATCCGCAGCGCGCTGCGGGCCCGCCGGCAGGCGACCCGCATCCGGTGCACGGCCTCCGGCTCGTCGAGCCGGACCCGGGGATCGGCCGCGAGCAGCACCCGGACCTGGTCGATGAGGTAGGCGCGCACGACATCGCCGGCCGGCTTGCGCCGGCGCGGGCGGCGCGGCGGGGCGGGCACGTCCGGGCCGGGGCCGGCGGCGATCAGCGGCCCGAGCAGCCGGCCGAGCTTGGACGAGTCGGCCGCGGCGACCGCGCCGGCCGCGAGCAGCAGCTCGCCGACCTCGTCGAGCACGTCGGGGCGGCCGTCGACCAGCTCGACCTCGATCTCCCGCCAGCTGCTGACCGTCGTCGAGGCGCCCAGCGTCTGGGCGGAGACCTGGTCGTCGACGACCTCGGCGAGGTCGGTGCCGGTGGCGTCGCGCAACCGGCGGGCGGTGCGCAGCGTGCGCAGCCGAGCAACCGGGAGCAGCTCGGCGCCGCGCAGGTGTACGGCGACCAGGTCGACGAACTCGGTCGGCGGCGTGTGCCGGTGCCCCTCGGCGATCTCGATCGCGTCGGCGTCGGCGTCGGCGTCGAGCGGCAGCCGCAGCTCGTCGCGCTCGCCGACCCGGACCGGCAGCTTCAGGTGCCAGCCGGCGTCGGCCCCGCCGGTACGCCGGCGCAGGGTGATCCGGTTGCGGGCGAGACGCAGGTCGTCGGTGTCGTAGTAGATGGCCTCCAGGCTGACCGTGCGCCGGGTGCGCGCCGTCACGACGCCGGCGATCTCGCCCAGCCGCGGCAGCACGAACGTCGGCTCGACGGCGTACTTGCGTTCGATCTCACGGACTCCGGTGGCCATCCGCCCCGCCTCCTCACCACCCGCGCCACACCGTCCGCGCACCCAACCCGCCACCCAGAACACCAGGGAGACGAGGACTGGACACCGGATGGACGACGCGAGTACTCCGGCCGTTTACGTTAGCGCGGAGCTGGAATCCAGGAGACGTTCCCGACGAGAACCACATACCCGACGAAGGCCACCGTGTCGATCAGGCTGTGCGCGATCACCAGCGGCAGCGTCCGGCCGCCTCGCTGGAACAGCCGCGCGAACAGCAGCCCCATCGCCACATTGCCGGCGAACCCGCCCAGCCCCTGGTACAGGTGGTAGGAGCCGCGCAGCAGGGAACTGGCCAGCAGCGCCCGGCCGGGCCGCACGCCGAGTTCGTTCAGCCGCACCAGCAGGTAGCCGGTGACGATGACCTCCTCGGCCAGCCCGTTCTGCCAGGCGCTGAGCACCAGCACGGGCACCCGCCACCACACGTCCGGCAGGCCGGACGGCGCGACGGTGAGGTTCGCGCCGCTGTGCCAGGCCAGCAGGTAGAAGCCGAGGCCGATCCCGCCGACCCCCGCGGCGAGCAGTCCGCCGCGGGCGGCGTCGGCGCCGGGCGACCGACCGTCCAGGCCGATCGCCCGGCGCCCGCCGCCGTGCCGGGCCAGCAGGTACACGACCAGCAGGACGGGCATCACCCCGGTGAGCAGGTCGGCGAGCTGCAGGGCGAGGTCGAGCCAGGGCCGCCCGGGCGCCGCTGAGCTGTTGAGCCGGGCGACCTGGGCGCGCACCGGCCCGGGACGGGTGAGCACGCCGATATAGCGGATGACCGCGTAGAGGGCCGACGCGGCGAACGACAACCCCAGCACCAGCGCGATCTCCGCGCCGAGCTGACGCCGCGTCAACGGCTCCGCACCACCCGCGGCGACCACGGGCCGACCGCCGGTGAGGGCGCCGCCGGCAGCACGGCCGGCGGTGGCACGGCCTGCGGCCGGACCGTCGGCGGCCGGGCCGTCCGCCGCGGTCGAGGCGGTCACGGCGTCCGTCACCACTCGACGGTAGCCCACGGTCGCGGACGGTCGGGGTGCCCCCTCACCCCGACCAGTTCAGTCCGCTGGGCTCAGTCGACCGGCTCGGGCCGGGTGAACAGGCGGTACAGGACGATCATCGGTGGCAGCACGATGACCAGGCCGCCGGCGACCGCGTAGAGCATCGCGTGGATGTTCGTCGTCGGCGCGGCGGCGGCGTCGACCGTGACCTGTCCGACCACGAGGTCCGGATACTGGGCGATGGCCCAGCCCCAGAGCACCCCGCCGACCGCCAGCCCCGCGGCGAGCCGGGCGACGACGAACTGACCGCGGGCCAGAGCGATCAGCGTGCCGACCCCGCCGACGGCGGACAGCGCGACCAGCGGCACCGACCGCTCCCCGAACCGGTGCGCGACCTCGGGCGCCTGGTCCCAGAACAGCGGCAGCAGGACCAGGGCGAGCAGGCCGCACGCCACGGCGCCACCGGCCGCCCGGCGGCGGAAGTCCTCCACCAGGTGTTCGGTCGCCGGCGACGCGGCGGCGTCCCGGCACAGGTAGACGGCGGCGAGGAACGCCGTCGCGGCGACCGCGAACAGCCCGCAGCCGATGCCGAACGTGCTGCGCAGCGGTTCGAGGGGATCATCGGGAGACACCTGGCCGCTGGCCAGCGCCGCGCCGGTCACCCCGAGGGCGAACGGCGTGATCACCGACGACACCGCGAACACATGCCCCCACCAGTGATCCGGCCCGGCGGCGCCGGCGCCGTAGGCGCGGTAGACGTACGCGGCGCCGCGCAGCACGATGCCGACCAGGGCCGCCGCCAGCGGGATCTCCAGTGACGACCCGACCAGCCCGTACGCGGGCGGGAATCCGCTGAACAGGGCGACGACGATGAACACGAGCCAGACGTGGTTGGCCTCCCACACCGGGCCGATCGACGCCGAGATCAGCCGGCGCTGGTCACGCGCGTGCGGCCCGCGGGCGAGCAGGTCCCACACTCCCCCGCCGAAGTCGGCGCCGCCGAGCAGCGCGTAGGCGGTCAGTCCGATCACCATGACGACGAGCAGCAGATCCGCGGCGGTCATCGGGTGTCCCCCCGATCAGTGCGACGAGTGCCGGGCGCGGCCGCGTCGGGCCGCCGCCCGGTGATGGCATGCCGACTGACGGCATGGCGTCCCCCGGAGTGGCGCCCACGAGTGTTCCGATCACCGACCTGCCCGCCGCCGGGCTGACCGGAGTTCGGCTGAGCGGAGTTCGGCTGACCCGAGCTGGAGCCAGACCCGGTACCGGGGCCGGGCTGCCGGTGGCCGGAGTGGCGGCCCGTGGGGCGGCGGCCGAACAGCCCCGACCAGCCGATCTGATGCGGCTCGGAGCGTGGCCGTGGGATCGCCGGAACGTCGGTGCCGCTCGCGCCCCGATCGGCCGGGGAGCGGCGTTGCGCGGAACGCGCGTTGGCGCCGGCGGGGTGGCCGGCGCGCGCGGCGCGTTCCGCGGAACGCGAGGGGGTGCCGGCGGGAGCGGGAGCGCCGGCACGCGTGCGGGTGGTGGCCGGGTCCCGGGGGTCGGTGGACGTCGGGGTACCGGAGGTGCTGGCCGGGCGACGGCCGGGACGCAGCACGGCCACCGGAACGCCCGGCTGGTCCTGGTCGCCGACCGGTTCCAGGTGGGACGTGTACCAGGCGGCCGGCTCGGCGGCGGGGTCGTAGACGGCGGCCGGGTCGTCGTACGCGGCGGCGGGCGCGGACCGTCTGGTTCCGGACTCGTCGTCACCCGCGTCGTCGTCACCGTCCGTGCCGCCGCTGCCGTCCGCGCCGGTGCCGTCGCCGTCGCTCTGGCGCGGGCCGGAGTCGCGGGTACCGGGGCCGCCGTCGCGGGGGCGGGGCGCGTCGGGAGCCGACGGACCGGTCGGCCGGCCCGTCACGAACTGCTCGCCGCTGGGGCCACCGGTCGCCATTCGGCGCAGGATGAGGATCAGCGCACCGGCGAGGCTCAGGTACAGCACGAGGGTGCCGGCGAACATCGGCGCGGCGGCGTCGCCACCGGTGACGGCGTCGACGACCCGCATGTGGCCGCCGACGATCCACGGCTGCCGGCCACCCTCGGTGACCTCCCAGCCGGTGAGCATCGCGAGCATCGCCGCGGGGCCGCTGCAGGCCGCGGCGAGCAGCCAGCCGCGACCGGTCGGCAGCAGCGGTGTCTCGCCGCGCCGGCGCCGGCGCACGACGGCGACGCCGGTGAGCAGCGACAGCCCGATCAGCGCGGAACCGGCGACGATCATCACGGTGAACGCGCCGTGCACGAGCGTGCCGTCGGGCCGCTCGTCCGGAGGCGCCGCGTCCAGGCCGGTGATCACATGCTTCGTGCTGAAACCCTCCAGCAGCGAGAGCATGCCGGGGATCTCCAGGCCGTACCGGACCTCCCCGGTCTTGTCGTCGTAGATTCCGCCGAGCGTGAAGGGCGCGTTCGAACCGGTGTGGTAGAGCCCCTCCATCGCGGCGAGCTTGTAGGGCTGGTGGTCGCCGGCGCTGCGGCCGGCCAGGTCACCGGCGACGAGCTGCAGCGGCGCGCAGGCGAGCACGACGGCGAGGCCGACGCCGAGACCACGCTGGTGGTAGGTGTCGCGGCGCCCGCGCAGCATGCCGACGGCGTAGATGGCCGCGACCATGCCGCCGGCGCACATCAGCGCGGCGAGCAGCATGTGTACGACCTGCGGTGGGAACGAAGGGCTGGTGAACGGGGCGAGCGGCTTCTCCTCGACGACCTGTCCGGCGCGCTCGACGATGCCGCGGGGCACGTTCATCCAGGCGTTGACCGTGATGATGAACAGCGTCGACAGCGTGCCGGAGATCGCGATCGGCCAGAGCGTCAGCCAGTGAGCCCGGGCGGACAGCCGCTTCCAGCCGTACAGGTACATCCCGACGAAGATCGCCTCGGTGAAGAAGGCGAAACCCTCCAGCGTGAACGACAACCCGAGGGCACCGCCGTACTTGGACATGAACGCGGGCCAGAGCAGCCCGAACTCGAACGACAGCGCCGTTCCCGAGACGGCCCCCACCGCGAAGAGCACGGCGAAGGCGCGCGACCACTTCTTCGTCAGCGCGAGCCAGATCGGGTCACCGGTCCTGAGCCACCGCCACTCGGTGTAGATCAGCATCCATGGCAGTCCGACGCCGAACACGGCGAAGCAGATATGGAACGCGAGGGAGAACGCCGTCTGGGCACGAGCGAGGTCGACGGCGTCGGCGGCGAGAACCATGCGCACGGCTCCTTCGATGGACCGCGGGAAGATAATCGGCCGGGATTCAGCCGACCTTCTACCCCACGTAGAAGGTCCCAAGGTACGTAACAGGGGATCCGGTCGTCCGCCGCGAGATCGTGAGGTCGACGACATGCGCGACGACGGCCGGTGGGACGGTGCATCCCGCGTCCCCTCACAGTGCATACGCGCTGCGGCGGCGTTTTTGCTCGACCGCCGGATGTGATTCTGGCCAACCGCCGCGGACCTCGGAAATCACCGGCCCCCGAACGGCACCAACGGGCATCGCGGCCGCACCGGAAAGACCGCGGGCCGACGCGGCCGAGAAGAATGTCACCCGGCCGCGGGCCGCTCGTCCCGGATTGCAGTATTACCAACGGGTCAAGAATTCCCCGGGGGCCCGGGTATCCCGTCGCCGGTATGCCGAAAAGGGCCGCCGACACCCGGCCCACAATGTCCGGACGCAAGGCCCGGGCGCACGGTCCGGACGCCATCCGGGCGCAAGGTCCGGGCGGCACCGGGACGGGCCGGGTGAAAGGTCCCGCCCGGCGCCCGCGAGTGCGTGCCGGGCAGTGCCGGTCGGGCGTCCGCGGCGGCACCCGGCGCGGCGCCCCGGCGCGGCCCGGATCACCGGGGCGGGCCAGCGCCTCGCCCTCGCGCCCACACCTTCGAGCCACGTCAGGGCGTGACCTCGCCGACCCCGAGCGTCGCCGCGCCGGGCCCGCGCGCCGGCCGCCACCGTCCGAGACCCGGCGAACACCGTGGTTGGCTGACTGTGACCCACACTTCCCCGTCCGCATCGCCGGATCGGCAGCACAGAACTTCTACGCGACGTAGGATTGACTCATGGCGCGCCTGGGTGACCTCGAACGGTCGGTCATGGACGTGTTGTGGTCCAGTGACGCGTGGTCCATCGACGGGTGGTTGACGGCCCGCGAAGTGGCTGCCCGCCTCGACCACGAGCGCGATCTCGCGTACACCACCGTGCTGACCGTGCTTGAGCGACTGGAACGCAAGGGATTCGTCCGCCGGCAGCGGGCCGCGCGTGCGCATCGCTACGCGGCGGCCGACAGCCGGGAGGCCGTCGTCGCCGAGGCGATGATGGAGGCGCTGGGCACCGCGGATGACCGTGGATCGGCGCTGGTCCGGTTCGTCGGCTCGGTCTCCGCCGAGGAGGCGGAGATCCTGCGGCGGGCGCTGGAGCCGGCGGCGGCCGGATCCGTCGACCCGGACGAGCCGGCACCGCCCCTCGGGGACGGTCCCGTTCGTCCCGACGGCTCGGCGCGGTCGGGCGATGTGGCACTGCCCGACGGCCCGGTGCAGTGACGACGGGCTCCGCCCGATCGGTTCAGATTCCGCCCGGCCAGAGGTAGCGTTGGCCACGAGATGACGACCGCGGCCCTTCTCGCGCTGTTCGCGGGCGTGCTGGCGTGGCCGGCACCACGCCTGCTGGCCGCCGCGCGCTGGCCGCACCGCTGCCCCCGGGCGGCCATCGTGCTCTGGCAGGCGATCGGCCTGGCCGGCGGCGTCTCCGCCCTCCTCGCGGCCATCGCCTTCACCGTCTCGCCCCTGTCCACCAGCACCCCGTCCGCGATCGTCGACCATGTCGGCAACATCGCGGCGGGCGTACCGCTCGACGGTCTGAGCTGGATCAACCTCGTCGGTCTCGCGGTGGCGACCGCCCTGGCCGGCCGGCTGTTCGGCGTGCTCGCCGCGTCCACCACCGCCACCCTGCGCGAACGGCATCGGCACCGGCACCTCGTGGACCTCGCCGGCCGCCGCCACCGCGGCCACGACACCCCCGAGGCCCACGACCATCACGGCGGCGACCAGCAGAGCGGCGACCAGCGGGGCGGAGCGTCCGGCCGCGGCGTTGGCGGGACGATCCCCGGTGGCTGCTGTCTGTGCGAGCACCGTGACCGCGCCAACATCGGGTTGCGCATCCTCGACCATCCGATCGCCGTGGCGTACTGCGTGCCGGGGGTGCGCCACGCCCGGGTCGTCGTGTCCCGCGGGCTGCTGAACACCCTCGACGCCGCCGAGCTGGACGCGGTGCTCGCCCATGAGGCGGCACACGTCGCCGGCCGGCACGACCTGGTCATCCAACCGTTCGTCGCCTGGGAGCGCACCTTCCCCTTCCTACGCCCGGCCCGGGAGGCGACGGCGGCGGTGTCGTTACTGGTGGAGATGCTCGCCGACGACGCGGCCGCCCGCCGCTCCAGCCGCCGCGCGCTGGCCCGCGCGCTGGCCCGTCTCGGCGTCGCGAGGGCCCCCGTGCCAGCCGGCGCGCTCGGCATCAACGGCCCTGGCGAGGCCACGGCCTCCGCCCAGGCCCCCGGCACGGGCACGGTCACCGTGCCGACGCGCCCGTCGACGTCGGCGTCGACGTCCCCGATGCTGATCGCGGCCCTGCCGGCGGTTCGGCCACCGGCCGGATTCATGGCTGCCGGGCCGGCCCCGGGCGTGGCCTCGGTCAAGGAGACGGCGGCGGTCGCGTCCGGGCCACGGCCCGGCACGGCCAATCCGGTCGTCTCCCGGATCTCCCGGCTTCTTGACCCTCCAGTGGTGCACTGGTGGCAGCCGTCGTGCGCGTACCTGGCGGCCGTCGTCGTCCTCGCCGCGCCCCCGCTGATCGTCCTCGTCGGCTGACCGGCGGTGTCGGCTGACCGGCGGCGTCGGCTGACCGGCGGCGTCGGCTGACCGGCGGCGTCGGCCTTCCCACATTCCCGCGCCGTAGGCAACCACTCGGGAAGTGGGCAGACTAGGCCGCGACGCCGCGGCTACCAGCGCCCGGCGACACCGGCGACAACGTGGTCGCCGCGTCCGGTGACCGGTGCAACGGCTTCCCCCGGAGGCGGCGTGACGACCGAACACAGCGCGACGGTGACCCAGGCCAGCCTCGGGCCGGACCCGGGTGCCTTCGCCGGCGGGGTTTCCTCCGACGTGCGGCACGCGGCGGTGCGCGCCGGCGTACGCCGTCTCGGTGACCTGCTCGGCCAGGCGCTCACCCGGCACGAGGGCGCCGAGACGCTCGCACTCGTCGAGCAGGTGCGGGCGCTGGCCCGCCGGCCGGACAACGGCGCGCAGCTCGCCCGCCTGCTGGCGGGGGTGGACGACCCGACGGCGATCGTGCTCGCCCGCGCGTTCACCGCCTACTTCCAGCTCGCCAACATCACTGAGCAGCTGCATCGCTCGCGGGAGCTGTCCGACCGGGCCCGCGGCGCGCTGGCCGAGACGTTCGACCGGATGGGCGAGGCGCTCGACGCCGGCACCCTCGACCGGTCCCTGGCCGCCGACATCGCCGGGCGCCTCCAGCTGCGCCCGGTGTTCACCGCCCATCCGACGGAGGCCAGCCGCCGCTCGGTGCTCGACACGTTGCGGCGCATCGCCGACCTGCTCGACGCCGACAGCCCCGACGGCCCCAGCGGCCTGGGCGGCCCCGGCGACGCCGACGTGTCCGGCACGGTCGCCGGCGCGCGACCCGGGCCGGCCGAGCGGGAGCGCATCGCCCGGCGGCTCGCCGAGATGGTCGACGTGCTCTGGCAGACCGACGAGCTGCGGGTGGAGCGGCCCAAGCCCGCCGACGAGGCCCGCTCGGCGGCCTACTACCTGGAGCTGATCGCCTCCGAGGTGCTGCCCGACCTGCTGGAGGAGCTCGATCTGGCGTTCGGCCGGGTCGGGATCACGCTGCCCGCCGACGCGCGGCCGCTGCGGTTCGGCTCGTGGGCGGGCGGTGACCGCGACGGCAACCCGAATGTGACGCCGGCGGTCACCCTGGAGGTGCTCACCCTTCAGCACGAGTTCGGCATCCGGCTGCTGACGGCGTCCGTCGAACGGCTGATCACGGAGCTGACCGCGTCCACCAGGGTGGTGGGAGTAAGTGACGATCTGGTCGACTCGCTCGCCGCCGACCGCGAGGTGCTGCCGGAGGTGTACGACCGGTTCGTCCGGTTGAACGCGGAGGAGCCGTACCGGCTCAAGTGCAGCTACATCCTGGCGCGCCTGGCCGGGACCCGGGAGCGGCTGGCCGCCGGCACCGCCCATGTCCCGGGCCGCGACTACGCGGGCCTCGCCGGCCTGCTCGACGATCTGGCGGTGATGCGCGCGTCGCTCGCCGCCCGCGACGGCATCCTCGTGGCCAACGGCGAGCTGCTGCGGGTCATCCGCACCGCCCGGGCGATGGGGCTGGCGCTGGCGACGCTGGACATCCGCGAGCACGCCGACAAGCACCATGCCACCCTGGCCGCGATCTACGACCAGGTCGGCGAGCTCGACGCCCCCTACGCCGAGCTGACCCGGGCCGACCGGCGCGTCCTGCTGTCCGGGGAGCTGGCGCGGCGGCGCCCCCTGCTGGGCAGCGCGCCGCCGCCGCTGCCCGACGAGCCGCGGGGCACGCTCGAGCTGATGCGCACGATCCGCGCGGCGCTCGACCGCTTCGGCGCGGACGTCATCGAGAGCTACATCGTGTCGATGACCAGGGATGTCGACGACATCCTCGCCGTGGTGGTGCTCGCCCGGGAGGCGGGGCTGGTCGGGGTCGGCGTCGGCGGGCGTCCCGCCTGGGCGCGCATCGGCTTCGTCCCGCTGTTCGAGACGGTCGCCGAGCTGCGGGCCGCCGGCGGCCTGCTCGACGGGATGCTGGCCGACCCGTCCTACCGCTCGCTGGTGCGGGCGCGCGGCGACGTGCAGGAGGTCATGCTCGGCTACTCGGACTCGTCCAAGGACGCGGGGATCACCGCGTCCCAGTGGGAGATCCACAAGGCGCAGCGGGAGCTGCGTGACGCCGCCCGCCGCCATGGCGTGGTGCTGCGGCTGTTCCACGGCCGCGGCGGCTCGGTGGGCCGCGGCGGCGGCCCGACCGGCGAGGCGATCATGGCGCAGCCGTTCGGCACCCTGGACGGCTCGATCAAGGTGACCGAGCAGGGTGAGGTGATCTCGGACAAGTACACGCTGCCGAGCCTCGCCCGCCACAACCTGGAGATCGCGCTGTCCGCGGTGATCGAGGCGTCGATCCTGCACCGGTCGTCCCGGCAGTCCTCGGCGGTGCTCGCCGGCTGGGACGAGACGATGCAGGCGGTCGCCGACTCGGCCCGCGCCGCCTATCAGGCGTTCGTCGGCGATCCGGCGCTGGTGCCGTTCTTCCTGGCCGCCACGCCGGTGGAGGAGCTCGGCAACCTCAACATCGGCTCGCGGCCGTCGCGGCGGCCCGGCGGCTCCGGCGGCCTCGCCGACCTGCGGGCGATCCCGTGGGTGTTCGGCTGGACACAGTCCCGGATCATCCTGCCCGGCTGGTTCGGCGTCGGGACGGGCCTGGCCGCCGCCCGGGCCGCGGGGGCCGGCGACACGCTCGCCGAGATGTACCGCTCGTGGCACTTCTTCCGGACGTTCCTCGGCAACGTGCAGATGACGCTGGCCAAGTCGGACCTCGCCATCGCCGAGCGCTACGTGACGACCCTGGTCGGCTCGGACGGCGCGGCGATCTTCGCGGCGATCCGGGCCGAGCACGCCCGCACCGTCACCGAGGTGCTCGCCGTGACCGGACAGGGGGAACTGCTGGAGAACGCGACCACGCTGCGCCACACCCTCGAGGTCCGTGACGCCTATCTGGCTCCGCTGCACGCGCTGCAGATCTCGTTGCTCGCCCGCGCCCGCGCGGCCGGGACCGACGTCGACCCGAAGCTGCGCCGTGCCCTGCTGCTGACCATCAACGGCATCGCGGCCGGCCTGCGCAACACCGGCTGACCACTCGCCGCGACCTGCGGTTCTCCCGCGAGGTGCATCACCATCCCGGTCGTCTTGGTTGACATCCCCCAAGGTGGTATCTACCGTCAGCTTCATGAGCCGGCGCCTTCTCCTGGTCTGCCGCGCGCACATTGACCTCCACCGCGTCGCGAGCGCGCTCTGTCCGAGTTCCCGCTGATCCTCGCGACCTCGGGAGCCGCCCTGCCGAGCCGCTCCGACCGGCCATGCCGGCCTGCCCTCCGGTCGGACATGGCAGGTGGCACCACCCGCGGCTGAGCCGCCGGCGCCCACCCGCTGTCCCGAGGTACGTGCGCGAGCCGTCATCACCACCGCCCGGCCCGGGCGCGGGCAGTGTCACCCGCGCCGCGACGCCCGCCCAGCTCAGCCACCGGGACGCGGCCCCCCGCGGGTCCCGGGCGTGCCGCGCACCCACGCCGCCCCGGCGGTCCCACGGCGCGCCGCACGTGACGCGAGGAGGTCTCCGTGTCCGTCCCTCACAGCACGTCCATAGCCCGCGGCCCGTCCGTTCCCTCCCGGCCCCCCGGTGCTCCCAGCACCCCTGGGTCGTCCGGACGGGACGGCACCTCGCCCGCGGCGGCGATCCTGCGGGCGGTGCTCGACCACGGGCCGGTCGCCCGGACCGCGATCGGGCGGGCCACCGGACTCAGTCCGGCAGCGGTGTCCCGGCAGACGGCCGGCCTGATCTCGCTGGGACTGCTGCGAGAGCTGCCGGCGAGCTCGCTGGCCCCGCGGGCCGGGCGGCCGCACACCCCGCTCGACGTGGACACCCGCCACCACGTCGCCTGCGGCGTGCACATCGCCGTGCCGTATGTGACGTTCGGCCTGGTGGACCTGCGCGGCCACGTCGTCGCCCAGGAACGGCTGCCCAGGTCGGGCGACGCGCGGGCGGTACTTGACATGATCGGTCGACGGTTGCCCGGCTTCCTCGCCCGTCACGCCCGGGGAAACCAGGTGCTCGGGCTGGGTGTCGTGACCGGCGGTCGGGTCGACCCGCGGCGTGGCCGGGTGATCGAGCATGAGCCGCTGGACTGGCACGACGTCCCGGTGCGTGAACTGCTGGCCCCGGCCACCGGACTGCGGGTGCACGTCGACGGCCATGCACGGGCGCTGGCCCAGGCGGAGATCCTCTTCGGGGACCCGCGGGCCCGCCGCAGCCTGCTGCAGCTGTTCGTCGGCAACGTCGTCGACGCCGCGTTCGCCACCGACGGCATCGTGCACGTGGGACCGCACGCCGCCGCCGGCGGCATCGCCCATCTTCGCCTCGCCGACAGCACGCAGGCCTGCGAGTGCGGACGCGCCGGCTGCGCGCAGGCGGCCCTGTCCGAGCGGACCCTGCTACGCCGCGCCCTCGACGAGGGGATCATCACGGTGCCGGACATCCAGACGCTCGCCGCCGTCGCGGCGGCCGGCGACCGGCGGGCCGTGGCGCTGTTCCGCGAGCGGGTGCGCGCGGTGGGACGGCTGGTCGCACAGCTCGTCGACGTGATGGACCCGGAGCTGGTGGTCCTCACCGAGGCCGCGGTGATGCTGCTCCCCGAGCTGCGCGACGACCTGCACGCCGAGATCGCGGCGCACTCCCGGGTGCACGCGGCGCCGGCGCGCGCGGTCCTGCCGAGCAGCTTCGGACCCGACGTGCTCGCCGTCGCGGCGGCCGCGACGGTCCTGCACGCGGTCCACCGCAGCCCACAGAGCGTGGACGCAGACCGCCGCCGCACCCCCGCGGCGGACCGCGCCGCTCACCCGCGCGAGCAATTAGTTCCAACCGGACGCCAAACATTGACGACCTGGGACCGGATGGTCGACGATTAACCCGTGAACGACACCGAAGGCAGCGGCGCGGATATTCATCCGCCCACCGGACGGCGCTGCCGGCGATGTTGACGCGGGATCTCTCCCGCTCTTTCACATCGCGCTGACGACGCGTTCACATCGCATTCCTCGACCGCGGTTCGATGTTCTGCTCCGCGGCGCGCGAGGGTGCGGCTTACGCGCGCCCTCCCAGCGATACCTCCACGGCTTCCGATCGTTTCTTCCCGGGCTCTTCCCGCGCTTCTTTCCGACCTTTCCAGGTGTCGGTCGATTCGCCGCGCCCGGACGCACCGGAAGCCTGCCAGCACCCCCCGCTCGGAACCCACTCCGCCCTTTCCCCATCCCGGGAGGAACGCAGGATGACCAGCACCACACCCGCTCTCGGCATAGATGTTCGCCCCCTCTCCGGCCACACCGGCGCCGAGATCCACGGCATCGACCTGCGCGCGGACCTCGACGACGCGGCCGTGGCCGAGATCCGCGCGGCGCTGCACCAGTGGAAGGTCGTGTTCTTCCGCGACCAGCACATCGACCACGCCCAGCAGGTGGCGTTCGGCCGCCGTTTCGGCCGGCTCACCCCCGCGCATCCGCATGAGGACGCCCCGCCGGCGGGCTTCCCGGAGATCCTGCCGATCGACAGCCGTCGTTACGAGAAGTACTTCGGCAAGCGGAAGGCCACCTACGACAACGGCTGGCACACCGACGTCACCGCCCTGGTGAACCCGCCGGCCGGCTCCATCCTGCGCGGCGACATCATCCCGCCCTACGGCGGTGACACCGCCTGGACGAACCTGGTCGCCGCCTACGAGGCCCTGCCCGAGCCGCTGCGCGACCTCGCCGACGGCCTGCGGGCCCGGCACAGCTTCGGCAACTTCCCCGTCGACAGCGACTACGGCCGCAAGGTTGCCGCGAACCCGCTGGTGGCGGTTCATCCCGTGGTGCGGGTGCACCCGGAGACCGGCGAGCGGGCCCTGTTCGTCAGCCCCAGTTTCACCGCGAAGGAAGGCCAGATCGTCGGCTTCTCGCCGAAGCAGAGCCGGCAGATCCTCGACCTCTTCTACGACCAGATCTCCCGCGCCGAGTTCACCGTCCGCTTCAAGTGGAACCCCGGGGACGTCGCGTTCTGGGACAACCGGGCGACCGCTCACCTCGGCCCGTCCGACCTCGGCCACCTCGACTTCGACCGGGTGCTGTACCGGGTGACCCTCGAGGGTGAGGTGCCTGTCGGCGTGGACGGCCGCCAGTCCGAGCTCGTCGCGGGCGAGCCCTTCCTCGGTTCCTGAGGTTCCGAACCATCGCCGGCCGCGGGGCCACCTCCCCGCGGCCGGCCGCCCCACCCGTTCGCTTCCCACGCGCCGCTCGTCTCCCGTGCGACGACCGACAGACCGACAGGGAGTATTTCCGATGCGCCAACGACGACCGCGCACGCGGCGTCCATCCCTCCTGCTCGCTGGCGTCGCCGCGCTGGTCGCGGTGCTGCTGGCCGCCTGCGGCGACGGCGGCGGGAGTGGCGACGGCAGCGGGAGTGGCGGGGGTGGCGGCGCGGCGTCGTCCGCCCCCGGCCGGGTCACGCTGCGCATCGGCGACCAGAGCAAGGTCGTGCAGCTCCCGCTGTCGTTGTCCGGCGCCGACCGGGGCACGCCCTACGGGCTGTCGTACAGCACGTTCGCCGACGGCCCGCACATGAACGCCGCGTTCAGCGCGGGACGCCTCGACGTCGGCTTCATGGGTGACACGCCGGTGCTGTTCGCGAACGCGGCCGGCGCCGGCGCCGTGGCGGTCGCCGTGCAGGAGAGCCCCGTCAACACCCAGACGATCATCGCGCGCGCCGGCTCCGGCATCCGGACACCGGCCGATCTCAAGGGCAGGCGGGTGGCGTTCACCGTCGGGACCTCGCTGCACGGCTACCTGCTCAACCAGCTCGATGCCGTCGGGCTGGACCAGAAGGACATCACCCCGGTCAACGTGCCGGTGACCAGCCTGACCACGACGCTCGCCGGCGGGAAGGTCGACGCGATCGTCTACACGCGGATGTACACGGCCGGCGTCGCCCGCCAGGCACCCGGGTCGTATGAGATCCAGACGCGCCAGCTGCCCGTCTACTCGGTGCTGCTCGCGTCGAAGGCGGCGCTGAAGGACCCGGCGAAGCGGGCGGCGGTACGTGACTTCGTGCTGCGGCTGTCGCGGGCGTCCGCCTGGCCGAAGGCGAACGCCGCCACCTGGGTGCAGAAGTACTACGTCGACCAGCTCAAGCAGGATCCGGTCGCGGCGCGACGGTACTTCGACTCGATCCCCGACAGCCGCTACCGGCCCGTCTCCCCCGGCTTCGTGGAGAGCCAGCGGGTGCAGGCCCGGCTGCTGGGCGGCGTCGGCGTGCTGCCGAAGGGCCTCGACGTCAACAACGAGCTCGACAGCGGCTTCACCACCGAGCTGACCGCGGCCTTCGCCAAGGCCTTCCCGGCGGCCTGACCAGGAATTCCGCCCGCACAGGGAGGTCAGACAGCATGACCGACGTCACCCTCGCCGACGGCAGGACCGTCGCGGCGAACAGCACCATCACGAACGACCGACCTGAACAACCCGACAGAGCCAACCGACCCGACAGAGCCGACCGACCCGACAGAGCCGACGAGGCCACGTCGGGCGACGCGGGGCGCGCTCCGATCGTGCTGGTGGACCCGACCGGGGGACGCCGGCGCGCGGGTCGGCGGTGGCGCGTGCCGGTGGAGGTGCGACGGTTCCTCGGGCCGGCGCTGCTGTTCCTGGCCTGGTGGGCGGTGACCGGCCTCGGCCTGGTCAGCGACCGGGCGCTGGCGTCACCCGCCACGGTGCTCGACGCCGGCCGCGAGCTGTGGCGCAGTGGCGACCTCACCCGCGACCTCGGCGTCTCGCTGTACCGGGTCGGGCTGGGGCTCGCGTTCGGCGTCGCCGCCGGGCTCGTCCTCGCGGTGGTCGCCGGATTCTTTCGGGCCGCCTCGGACACGGTCGACTCGGCGATGAACTTCCTGCGGACGATCCCGGTCATCGCGCTGGTCCCGTTGATCATCCTGTGGATCGGCATCGGCGAGAATGCCAAGATCTTCCTCATCGCCGTCGGGGTCGCCTTCCCGATCTACATGAACACCTTCGCGGCGATCCGCGGAGTCGACGCCCGGCTGGTGGAGGCCGGCCAGACCTTCGGGCTCGGCCGATTCGGGCTGATCCGTTCGGTGGTGGTGCCGGGTGCCGCGCCGGGCTTCCTGGTCGGGCTGCGGTGGGCGATGGGCGTCGCCTGGCTGCTGCTGGTGTTCGCCGAGCAGGTCAACACCGACTCCGGGATCGGCTACCTGCTCACGAACGCCCAGTCGTGGAACCGCACCGACATCATCGTGCTCTGCCTGGTGATCTACGGCCTGCTGGGACTGATCAGTGACGGCCTGGTCCGTCTGTTGGAAAGGACGTTGCTGTCATGGCGACGCGGCTTCGACGGAACCTGACCACAGCCTCCGTCGCGGGAGCCTCCGAGGCCGGGACCTCTGTCTCCCGGACCTCTGTCTCCGGGACCTCTGTCTCCGGGACATCCGACGCGAGCGGCGGTGGCACCGCGGTCGCGGACCGGTTCGGGGACGCCGCCGTGCGGGTGCGCGGGCTGCGCCGAGCCTTCGGCGATCAGGTCGTGCTCGACGGGTTGGACCTGACCGTGGCGCCCGGCGAGTTCGTGGCCCTGCTCGGCCGCAGCGGGTCGGGCAAGAGCACGCTGCTGCGCGTCCTCGGCGGTTTCGACCACGAGGTGGACGGCCAGGTGCTCGCCGCCCGCTCCCGCTCGGTCGTCTTCCAGGAGGCACGGCTGCTGCCCTGGCGGCGGCTGCTGCCGAACGTCACGCTTGGCCTGACCGGCCGGGACGCGGGCGAGCGCGGTCGGGCGGCGCTCGCCGAGGTGGGGCTGTCCGGGCGGGAGCGGTCCTGGCCGGTGACGCTGTCCGGCGGCGAGGCCCAGCGGGTCGCCCTCGCCCGCGCGCTCGTGCGGGAGCCGGAGCTACTCATGCTCGACGAGCCGTTCGGCGCCCTGGACGCGCTGACCCGCATCCGGATGCACGCCCTGCTCCAGCGGCTGTGCCGACGCCACCGCCCGGCCGTCCTGTTCGTCACCCACGACGTGGACGAGGCGATCCTGCTCGCCGACCGGGTGCTCGTGCTCACCGCCGGCCGCTTCTCCCTCGACGTCGCCGTGGACGTCGCCTCTCCCCGGCGCCGCACCGACCCCGCCTTCGACCGCCTGCGCACCCTCCTGCTCGCCGAACTGGGCGTCGACGACCTCCCCGAGAGCACCCACTGAGGCACCACCCCGATCGCAGGGGAGCGGGCAGCTCGAGCGAACCCGGCTGCCCGCTGCCCCGTTCCCGGAGCTGACGGCAGCCTGCCCCGTCAGGCCGGTGGCATGGTCCTGCTCCTACAGGTAACAGACGAGTACGACTGAAGACAAACCTCCGGTCAATCAGGGAATCCACTGTTCCGGCCCGTACGGGGCGCTCGGCGGCTTGAGCCATTCCTGCGACGGTTCGAGGTCGACGACGCTCT
Source organism: Frankia canadensis (assembly GCF_900197875.1). GTDB lineage: Bacteria > Actinomycetota > Actinomycetes > Frankiales > Frankiaceae > Frankia > Frankia canadensis. Next base: position 25,573 of record NZ_FZMO01000168.1, read on the forward strand.
CCATACCTTCCGGACGAAAGGTGATATTGTCGGTCGAGGTGAGGAACCAGGATTCAAAATGATCGTCCAGCGTGCCGCCGCTGTCGGGTAGGTAGGCAGTGAACAGGGGCCGGCCGGAAATACCGAGGGAACGCAGCGACCGTACCCGCGGCGCGTAGCCGATGTAAAGGTGGGCCCGGGCCCGCCGGAACGCTCCCACATAGGCCGGCGAAGCGAAGCGGACCGTGGACTTCATCAGCATCCCGCGGAACGCGCAGTAGTTCACCCCCGCCGCCCGCAACGGTAGCCGCGGACCGCCGGGGTGGTCGATTTCGATCCGGACACCCAGCTCGCCGTCGATGTCGTACTGGCTCGAGATGATCCCATCCTCGACGTTGAAGTCCAGGTTTGCCTGGTGCTTGGGCATTCCCCAGACGCCTTTGCCGCCCTTCACCGAAACCAGCGTGCTCACCGGCAGATCGACGACGTACTGGGAGAGCGCGAAGTCAGGCAGCAACGCCAGCCCGGTCAGCATCCGGGGCAGCGGCCGGGGCCCGTGCGTGCAGGCGATGGCGATCGAGAACTCGATGTAGGAGCCGATGTCGGTATCACGGTAGTAGATGACGGTGATGACGAGCAGACCGCGCCCGTTCGGCAGGCGCAGCGGATGAACCTCGCCGCCGGGTAGCAGGTTGGCCGCGGCGTCGGCGTCGAGCGGGAAAGCCGCCATGAGCGCCGGGCTGGTGCGCGAGTTCACCGGCATGACGAACGGAATTCCGTCGACGAGTGCGTGCCGGCCGGCGAGGCGGCGTTCCCGGCGCGGCGTGAAAATCATGCTGACTCCAGTTCCCGAGCGATGATCGGAAAGATGTCGGTAGCGGACCGGCGGCCCATGAAGACGTCCAGGTGGCCGTAGTCACGGAAGGAGTACTGCCGGTGCCGTCCCGGCTGGTGCTCCTGGAAGTAGGAATACGTCCGACGCATCGACTCCGGGAGGAAGCACTGGTTGCGTTCGCCGCGGAGAAACACGAACTTGGCCGAGGTCGTCGGCGGCTCCACGCCGAACACGGCCGGCAGTTCAGCGAACCCGTCGACGCTCACCAGCCTCCCGGCCGCCACGCACCGGGCCATCTGCGCGAAGAACGTCATCGGTACCCGGCCGAATTCGGTCCTGACCCACGCATGCGTGCCGGTGTTGAGATTCTCGTGCCGCCACAGCGCGGGGAACCCCGTCCCGTAGGTGAAACTGACCATGCGGCAGACCGCGTTATTGCATTCGTGGTGGAACGCTTTGACGACACCGACGAGGGCCGCCTCAAACGGGCCCGGCGCGTCGTCGCCCCACCTCGGGTCGATGCCGTCGAACACCCGTGCGACCAGCGGAGCCAGTCGGGAAATCTTGAACCGGGACCACCGGGGGACGATCGGGTGCAGCGCAACCGCGTTCGCGACGACCGTCTCCACCTCGGGCAGGAGCCCGGCCGCTGCCGACATCATGAAGCTGGTCGAGCCCTGGCAGTGCACCACCGCCTGGCAGCTGTCCCGACCGGTCCGCTCAAGGACCGCCTTCACCAGCGCCGGATGGTCGTGGACGGCGGCCTGGTCCAACGTCCAGTCGGTTGCAGGCAGGTCAATGCTGGCCCGCCAGTTCGCCAGCCACACGTCGTGGCCCGCGTCGAGCAGGACGTCGACCAGCGTGCGGCGTACCGGGGCCCGGAACACGTTGCCGCGCACGCCCGCGCCGTGGACCAGCACCACCGGCCCGCGCGTCGGCGGCTGCTCCCGCCGCGGATGGACCAGGTTCAGCGGCAGGCCGTCGGTCGCGGTCACCTCGACGACATCGTCGAAGGTCGGCGTGGCGGGGTTCCGCCGGGCGGAGCCGGGTTCTGCCGGCCGGTCCGCCTTCGGGCGAGGTGGAGCGGGTCGGCTCATCGAAAGCCCGCCGGCTTCGGCATGAGGTCTCGCGATGCGGGGGCGCCGGGCGCCGGGGCTGGCGGGAACGGGACGTAAACCCGCCACAGATCGCCGAGGAAGAACCGAGCGAACCGGGCCAGCCCGGCGAGTCCGGCGAGTCCGGCCGGGTCGGCTCGGAACGTCGTGAGCTGGCGCAGGAAGTCGAGCGGGTAGATCCGCAGAATCCCGGCCCCGACGACGCGCGCGTCAGGCTCGGTCGTGAGATCGGCGCCCGGCCCAAGGCCGACGTGCCCGGCGTAGATCCGGGTGTAGAGGGTCGTGGTGTCGCTCCACAGGTCCAGACCCACGTCGTCCCGGACCACCTTGAAGCCGTTGAGGGTGAGCGGATGACCGGCGGCGTCGGTGAACGGCAGCCGGTAGAGCATCCGGCGGTTGCGCGACGGCTGCCGCGTCTGGGTACCGCGGCGCTGTGCGCCACGGGGCTGGGCGCCGTTACGGCCGCTGCCGGGGGTGGCGCCGTCGTCGGCCACGAACAGGTTGAACTCACCGTCGATGACCGGCCGTCGCCCACCGAGCGCGTCGCATCCGACATGGCCGTTCGCGACCGCCTGGTGCCGGGGGCTCGCGAGGAACTCGTCGACGTCGTCGGTTTCGATGGTGAGCCGGAACAACAGCCCCGTCCCGTCGGCCCGGCCCTGGTCGTAGCCCCGCTGCGGATCGTTCGTGTCAAAGGCGAAGAAGCCGCGCATCGTCTCGGTGAACCGCACAGCGACCGCGCCGGACTGGCCGTCCGGGCTGACCGGGACCGGGCTGACCGGGACCGGGCTGACCAGGCTGGCCTTGCCAGCCGGACTGGACCTGCGCCTCGGGCTGGTCGGAGCCGGGCCGACCGGGCTGGCCTTGCTCGGCCGGCGAGTCGTGCTCGGCCGGCTGACCTTGCCGTTCCCTCCGGCCTTGCTCGCAGGACCGGTCCTGCTCACAGTGCTGGCCTTGGCAGCAGGACTGGCCTTGGCGACAGGACTGGCCTTGCTGGACGCACCGGATCCGCGCCTCGGGCTGGCCGGGGCCGGTCCGGCCGGGCCGGACAGGCTGGTCTGGACATTCGAACTCGCCGAACGGGTGGTCAAGACATGCTCGCTCTCTTGACGCTGGGCGTCGGTCGGGCGGCCGGTCTCGGCAGTGCCGGCGCGCTGGCTGTTCTCGGCCAGGGGACGCTCAGGGCGTTTTCGGCCAGCCGGTCGGCGAACGCCGCGATGGTCATCGACGGGTTGGCGCCGACCGGACCAGGCATCGCGGCCCCGTCCGCCACGTACAGCCCCGGATGGCCGAACACTTCGCCGTAGCCGTCGATGACCCCGGAGACGACGTCGTCCCCCATCGACGCCCCTCCCAGGGGGTGCACCGTCACCACCCGGGACAGCCAGGTCATCGGGTTGTCGGTGAAACGCCCGCCGAGCTGCTCTGCCAGGCCTTCCATCACCTCGCGCATCCCGGTGAAGTACGGCCAGTTCCCGGCCGGGTACTTCTCCACCTGGAGGTAGTCGCCGCGCACGGACATGACGCCCAGCGGCAGGTCCCGCCCCATCCCGAGCAGCGGCATCGAACCGGCCGACACCTCACCCTGGCCGAGCAGGTTCCCGACGATCGAGCTGATCCGGCGCGACGGGGCCCACCGCAGCCGGGACAGCAGCAGGGCTGCGGCGGCGCGGGCGACCCGGTGTGCGGTGCTGTGCACCTGGGTCGCCTCGACCAACCACTCCACGGCCGTCGGGTAGCCGGCGTCCTCGACGTAGACCCCGCGCCCGGTCGCGGTCGACAACGGGCGGGCCCCGTTGCCGCCGCCAGAGCCGGCCGTGTGGTCGAGGGCGTCCGGTACCCGGACGTAGGACGTGATGACCGGGGCACGCGAGGACCCGAGCGGGAGCCCGGGGACGTCGCTGACGAATCCGAGCAGGTCGCCGTTGCCGCAGAACCGCCGGCCGAGTTGCCGTGACATTCCCGGCAGGGCCGACCGGTTGCGCAACAGCAGGTAGGTGGTACCAAAGGTGCCCGCGGCCAGGACCAGCTTGTCGCAGGTGACGGTGCGTGTCGACAGGTCGACGGTGGCCCGGGCGGTGCCAGGGTTGTGCACGACGTAGCCGACGGCGTAGCCACCGCCGTCACGCGGAGTGATTGTCCGCACCTCGTGGTGGGTCCGGATATCGGCACCGTGGTACTTGGCCGCCGACAGGTAGGTGTGGTCGAGCGTGTTCTTGCTGCCGGAGTTGCAGCCAAGGTCGCACTCGCCGCATAGCACGCAGGTGATCCGAGGTTTGCCGTGATAGTTCCCGTAGGCGGGGGTCGGGATCGGCGCCCCCGGGGTCGGGGGCCCGCCGCCGGCCGCGAACGTCACCGCGAGCGGCGGCTGGTCGGCGGTGAAGCCGAGGGCCCGGCCGGCCTGCGCGAGCAGGTCGGCCCGGCGGGCGGCCTCGTACCCGGGCCGGCCCTGGGGGAACCGCTGCGGAGTCATCATCTGTTCGACGGCGTCGTAGTGTGGTTCAAGGTCGGCCCGGGTGATGGGCCAGCTCTCGTAGCCCTCGCCGGCGGGGGCGTCCCGGACAAACCACTTGGCGTCCTTACGCAACAGGACGTTGGCGTAGATGAGCGAACCGCCCCCTAGGCCACTCGACACCACCGCCTCGAAGTCCTGGAAGGACCAGACATCGAACAGGCCGTGCCGGCCCCTGCTCGGGTCCCAGAAATTGTTCGACATCTCGGACGGTGTCCGCGCGAAAGAACCCGGCGGATACGATTTTCCACGTTCCATGAGAATTACGCTCCGACCGGCAGCGGCGAAGCGAAGAGCGGTGACGGATCCGCCGAATCCGGAACCTACTACGACGACGTCGGCATGTTCATGTTTGGTAGCCATCAAACCCCCGTGGCGGTGCCGGCCCGATACGGAACGCCCACCCCGCCCGGCGTTCACGGGGTAGTAAAGCCACCCGGCTGCCGGCCGACAAGCCCAGACCCGGAACTACTCGCTACCGGCACCGACCCACACCCGCGGCCTAGGGCCGCGTTCACCGAATTCGCCCACATCTACTGGCTGCTGGGCGCCGAGTCGCTGGCGCACCCCGTTTTCTCCGAACGCGACACCGAGTTCTTCATCGCGAAGGACGGCCCCGACGACGGCACGTCCGTCCGCGCCGCGGCTGGTCCTGCCGTTCCAGACGCCGGACCAGCGGCGGACACACGATCGAAGGCCGGCCCGCCTGGCGGAGCCGTGCTGCCCTTCGCCGGTGTCGGACGATTCACCTCGCCCGCGGCCAGGCGCGTGGCGAGACGGCTGGCGGTGCCCCGAGCCCAGGTGCCGGTGCTGGCGGCGCCGAGCAGGAGGACGCCGACGCCGCACAGGACGACCGTCCACCAGCCGGCGGCGCTCATCGGGTCGACCGTGGCGGCGCGCCCGGCGACATGCGCGGCGGCGAGCGAGCCGATGACCGCGACGCCGAGGGACTGTCCCACCTGTCGGCTCGTGGAGGCGACGGCGGCGGCCACGCCGGCCTGGGACTGTGGCATGCCGGTCACCGCCGTGTTGGTGATCGGCGCGTTGACCATGCCGAATCCCAGCCCTACGAGCACGTAGGCGCCGACCAGCCACGACATCGACGTACCGGGCCGCAGCCCGGTCAGCATGACGCTGCCGGCGGTCATGGCGACCCCGGCGATCAGGAGCGGAAGCCGGGCACCGCGGCCGGCGACGAGCCGGCCGGAGATCGGCGCGCAGATCACTGTCATCCCGGCCATCGGCAGGGTGGCGACCCCGGCGACGAGCGGCGAGTAGCCGCGGACCTCCTGCAGGTACAACGTGTTCAGGAACAGGAAGCCGGCCAGCGCGGCGAACGCGCACACGGCGATGCCGGTGGCCCCGCTGAACGGTGCCGCCCGGAAGAACCGCACGTCCAGCAGCGGCTCGTCCCGGCGGGACTCGTAGCCGATCAGCAGGCCCGCCGCGAGCGCGGTGACCGCGAACAGGGCGAGCGTGCGGACCGCGAGCCAGCCCGCCGCCGGCGCCTCGATGATCCCATAGGTCAGCGACGCCAGCGCGACGATCACCAGGATCTGACCGACCGGGTCGAACCGACGCGCCCGCGCGGCCCGCGACTCCGGGACGAACAGGCCGGCGAGCACCAGCGCGGCGACGCCCACCGGCACGTTCACCCAGAAGATCGCCCGCCAGCTCACCGACTCGACCAGCGTCCCGCCGAGGACGGGACCGAGCGCCATGCTCACCCCGATCACCGCGCCCCACACCCCGATCGCCCGGGCCCGTTCCTTCGGATCGGTGAAGGTGTTGCTGATGATGCCCATCGCGACCGGGTTGAGCATCGACCCGCCGACCGCCTGCAGCATCCGGAAGACCACCAGCCAGCCCAGCCCGGGCGCGAGGCTGCACAGCAGTGATCCGACGGTGAACAGCGCGAGACCGGTCTGGAAGATCCGGCGCCGCCCGAACCGGTCGCCGCTCGACCCGCCCAGCATCAGCAGGCTCGCCAGGACCAGGGTGTAGGAGTCGATCGTCCACTGCAGGCCCGAGGGGGACGCGTGCAGGTCGCGGCGCAGCGACGGCAGTGCGACGTTCACGACCGTGTTGTCCAGCCCGACGATGAACAGGCTCAGGCAGCAGATCGCCAGGACGAGCATCCGCCGTCCCCGCGTCAGCTCGGCCATCGCACCCCCACCGCCAGCCAGGCACATCACGACACTCTGAGTAGCGGAAACACCATCAAATGGTTGTTATCAAACAATAATTAGCCTACCTCAAGGGTTGTCTCGACTCCGGTGACGAAACCCACGCACCGTCAGCCCGGCGGGGCGGCGGTCTCGCGCGGCGACGAGCGTCGCGGCGGATCATGCGAACGGGTGGACATCACCGCTGACGCCGGGCCCACACGACGGAGCGAGCGGGCGGGCCGCGGTGGGCCCGCCCGCTCGTCGCCGACTACCGCCGGCGGGCGGTGATCAGCAGCCGTCCCGAACCCAGGGTGAACGGGGTGCCGTCCGGATCGGCGTGGCGGCGGACGTCGGTGAAGCCGGCCGTCGCCAGCAGATCGCCGAGATGGCCGCTGGTGTACACGTGGTGGATGGCCGTGGCCTCGAGCTGCCGCGCTCCCTGGCTGAAGCGATAGCGGCTGATCAGCCGGCTGGCCTCGGCGTCGTACTCCTCGTTGGCGACCACGGTGATGTCACCCGTGACCATGGTGTTCGCCTCACCGGTGAAGCCGGGCAGGATCGACTCGGCGGTCACACCGAAATCGACGACGAGCCCGCCGCCCGGCCGGACAGCCCGGGCGACGGCATCGACGAACGCCCGTGTGCCGGCCAGGTCCAGATAGCCGAAACTGTTACCCATACAGATCGCGGCGTCGAAAACACCGTGACGCTCGAGGTCACGCATGTCGCCGTGCTCGAACCGTACGGTGCCCCCGGCCGCCGCGGCGACGGCCCTGGCGTGCGCGACGGCCCTGGCGTGCGCGATGGCCTCCGTCGACAGATCGACGCCGGTGACCCGGTGCCCGCGAGCGGCGAGCGCCAGGCTGTGCCGGCCGCTGCCGCACGGTACGTCCAGGATCCGCGACCCGGCCGTGAGGCCGAGCCGGCTCTCGACGAAGTCGACGTCGGCGGCGGTCCACTGCTCGGTGGCGGCCCGGCGCCAGAACTCGTTGGGCAGATAGGTGAAGAAGTCCGCGTACCAGGTGGCCGGCACGGAGCCGGTGGGAACGTGAGCGGACGAAATGTGCTCGGTCAACGCAGGATGCTCCGAATTTCCGATCAGGAGGCTGTGACGGGGCATGCGAAGGCCACGAGTCGCGGGCACCCCGGGCAAGGCCCGGGAATCACGCGACCCGGGCAGAGCCCGGGGGGCACAAGGCATCCTCCAGATCGGCCGCCGGGACTTCGCCCGGCGGAATGCTGGTGAGTGTAGACCGACGCGTCGTGCGCCGACAACGGAATGTGCCGGCGGCCCGCGCGGCCGGTGGCCCGAGGCCCGACGGCGGCAGCGCGGAGGCGGGCGCCGGGGTCTGTCGCTCACCGCACCCGTATCCTCGGCACAAGTCGAGCCAGACCGGGAGGACGACGGCAGTGGAAGCTCTGCGCGCCGACGATCCCGAGATGCTCGGCGACTACCGGCTGTTACGGCGGCTGGGTGCGGGCGGCATGGGCCGGGTCTATCTCGGCCGCAGCGCCGGTGGGCGGACGGTCGCCGTCAAGGTGATCCGCCCGGACCTCGCCGACGATCCGCACTTCCGCCAGCGGTTCCGGCGGGAGGTCGAGGCCGCGCGCCGGGTCGGCGGTGCCTGGACGGCGCCGGTGCTCGACGCCGATCCCGAGGCGCCGCGGCCATGGCTCGTCACCGCGTTCGTCCCCGGCCCGTCGCTGCACGACGCGGTGCGCGAGCACGGACCGTTGCCGGCGCACAGCGTGCGCGCGCTCGGCGCGGGGCTCGCCGAGGCGCTGGTCGCGGTGCACGGCGCGGGCCTTGTCCACCGTGATCTCAAGCCGTCGAACGTGCTGCTGAGCCTGGACGGTCCGCGGGTGATCGACTTCGGTATCTCGCGGGCGGTCGACGCGACGGTGCTGACGACCACCGGCGCGCCGATCGGCTCGCCGGCGTTCATGGCCCCCGAGCAGATCGGCACGGCCGACGTCGGCCCGGCGAGCGACGTCTTCGCGCTCGGCGCCGTGCTCGTGTTCGCCACGACCGGCACGTCCCCGTTCCAGGCGTCGAACATGCCCGGCACGATGTACGCGGTCCTGTCCCGGGAACCAGACCTGACGAAGGTCCCGGACGACCTGCGGGATCTGGTCGCGGACTGCCTGCACAAGTCCCCGGGACGACGGCCGACGCCGCGCGCGGTGCTGGCCCGGCTCGCCCCCGCCGTCCCGGGCGGCGCCGCCGGCCTGATCACCGCCGGCTGGCTGCCGCCGGCGCTGGTCACCGCGCTGAGCCGCCGCGCGGTCGCCCTGCTCGACCTCGACGCGCCCGTCCGCACCGATCTTCCCGGCACCCCGCCACCGCCGACCGCCGGTCTCCACCCGGGCCAAGGACCAGGGCCGACGCCCGCTCTCGGCCCGCCCGGCACACCCGGCCCGCCCGGCACACCCAGCTCGCCCGGCACACCCAGTCCCCACGCCACCTTCGGCATCCCATCCGGCCCCGTCTCCGTCCCGTCCGGTGCCGGCGGAACCCCCGCCGGCCCGTTCAGCACCGCCGCGACGCGCACACCGACCGACTTCCCACCAGGCCACGGCCTGCCGCCGGCGACACCCCCGCCGCCGGGCGGCGGATTTCCCGGCGCACCGACCGGCACGGATCCGCGGTGGGCATCGCCTGGCCCGGCGCCGCGATCGGGGCCGCGCCGGACGCTGCCGTTCGTCGCGATCGCGGCCGGCGCCGGCGTTCTCGTCGTCGTGCTGGCGGCGCTGGCGATCGTGCTCCTTGTCCTGCGCTCGTCGAACGACGGGTCCACGGACGACGTCGCCGCGCGCATCAGCACCACCGGATCGGCCGCCACGGATCCGGCCTCGTCCCGTTCAGGCTCCGGCTCCGGGTCCGGATCGGGCTCCGGGTCGGGGTCCGCCGACGGCACCCGTTCCGGCACCGCGCCGGCCGACTCCCCGGGCAGTGGTTCGGTCCCGAGCGGGTACGTCGGCATCTGGCGCGGCACGATCAGCGGCAGTTCCGCCCTGCCGCAGAGCGTCGTCGTGAACCTGCGCGCCGGGCGGGTCGGACAGACGGTCGCGCACTCCGAGGTCGCCGTCGACGCGCTGAACAGCCTCAGCGACAGCGACACGCAGATCCGCTGCACCGCCGACATGAGCCTGCTCGACGCCCGCGACGGGGTCCGACTGCAGGACGTCCCCGGCACCGGCAACAACCCGCTGGTCCTGGGCCTGCCCGTCTGCACCCACGGGGGCAGCGTCACGCTGCGCCTACAGGCGGACGGCACGATGAGCTACACCAGCGACATCCCCGGCAGTGGCAACCCCAGCGGCGTCCTCACCCGCGGCTCCTGACCCCGGCGGCCCGCTCCCCGACGAGCACCCCCGGGTTGCGCACCACCTCGCCGGCGCGCAGCCAGTGACCGCACAGCGTCTCCAGGCACAGGACAAGGTATTCGAGCAGCGTGCCGCGCCCTGACATGTTCGGCCCGGTGCCCGCCATCGCGTAGCCGCGAGGCGCGGCGGCATAGCGGCGGGCGCCATCAACGTCGTGATGTTCGCATCAGCCCCACCTCGTCAGACAGGCCAACATCTAAAGCACGTGCCTGAGCAACGTCAACCCCGCCGGAACATGCCCGCGGGGCCGGTCGAGCACCCGAGGGCTACGTACGCGTCGACCCATTCCGAGCTGGTTCCGGAAGTCGGGGAGAGGGCCGCCCAGGCAGCACCTCACGGGTGTCCCAACGGGTGCTGGCCAGGCGTCGCTCGGTGATGGTCAGCAGGTCAAAGATCTCGGGCGCGAGATAGCCCGTCGTGTTGCGCTCGACCTGACGAGAGGTGAGAACGTCGGCCGCCACCAGTTCTTCCAGCGCGGATCTTGCCGCAGGGAACGACACGCCCAGCATGCGCTCGACAGTGCGCGCGGTCATCACCGGAGTCTCGGGAAGCATGTCGAGTATTCGGCGCAGCGACGAGCCCGCCCTTGCACGCGACGACCGGCCCGCGGCCTGCCGCTGCCTCGCCAGCCGGTCCGCCCAGAGCCGTTCGAGCGCGGCGACATCGGCGCTGAACGCCTGAGCCTGATCAACCGCGAGGTCAACCGCGTCCAGAAAGCCCGCGAGCCACATTCCGACCCCCGCCCGCGCAGCTTCGCCGTCGGGCGGTCCGTCGTAGCGGTAGGACGTCAGACCAGCCACATAAGCATCGGAGCGGGTCAACAGAACGAGGCTCACCGGCAGCACCGCCGCCTGGGTCAGTCCGCGCCGGGTCAGCACTGTGTGGATCAGGGCACGGCCGACCCGGCCGTTGCCGTCGCTGAAGGGATGGATCGTCTCGAACTGCGCGTGCACCAATCCGGCCTGTACCAGTGCCGAGTGCCCGCCGCCCGATGCGTAGCGAGCCAGATCATCCAGAAGAGCAGGCACACAATCGCTCGGAGGCGGCACGAACTCGGCGTCCAGCGGATTCCAGGCTCCACCGCCGACCCAGTTCTGTGTGTCCCGCGGGCCAGGGGGCTTCTGACCGGGCAGCAGGGCACGATAAAGGTCGACGATCCCGTCTCGGGTGATCGTCGCAGCGCCGGACAGGTCACCGCCGGCCCGTCGCAGGGCGGTGACGTTGTTGGCGACCAGCCGGGCGTTCTGCGAGAAGCCTCGTACCGGCAGGCCTTCGAACTCCGCCAGTTCGACCAGCGCGAGTTGCTGCGGTGAGACCTGAAGGCCCTCGATCCTGGACGACGCGAGCGCCTCCGATCTCAGCAGGAAGCGGGCAAGGCCCTCCAACCCTCGCGCCCCAGCGCCCACCGCCAGCGCACGGACCGATGCCTCGACCTCGGCGCACCGCGCGTCGAGGGTGGCATCAAGCGCCAGCGGCCGACCAATGAGCGGATCGGGGATGTACGTGCGGTAGAGACCGCCCCGGCGGTCCCGGCGCCCCGGGGCTCCGTGATCCGCCTCCCATCGCCGATCTTCATAGCGAGCCACGCGGCGGCTCCCAACCTTTCATGTTCATGGTCTCCGTTAAAAGTTGACCCCTCAAACTTTAACAGGGGCGCGGCGTGGGCGGCGCCGTCACCTTGGCCCTGACCCGCTCCGGTGCCGATGTCGGGCGGTCACTCGGTGATCCCGACGGTCAGGAAGAAGTGCCGGATGTCGGCGGCGAGCAGAGCGGGGACCTCCAGGCCAGGGAAGTGGCCGCCGCGGTCGGCCTCGGTCCAGCGGAGGATCGGCAGCCGGCGTTCTGCGTACGGACGGACGGGTCGGGTGATGTCCTCGGGCAGGACGAGGATGCCCACCGGCTGGACGGTCCGCCACTGCGGCGGACGCCCGCCGGTCTCGCGATGCAGGCGCGGGGCCGTGCCGCCGGTGCCGGTCAGCCAGAACAGCGTCACGTTCGTCAGCACACGCTCGGCGCTGATCGGGAAGTCCCGCGCGGCCCACATCGTCATCGGGTCGAGCAGCCAGGCGAGCAGGCCGACCGGCGAGTCGGTGAGGGCGTAGGCCGGGGTCTGCGGCCGGGTGCCGTTGAGCGTGCGCACCGCCGGCTGGTCACGCTGGTAGGCCTCGATCTGGGCGAGGCGCTGCTGGTCCTCGGCCGACAGGTCGGCGCGGTCCGGATCGCCGGGTGCCTGCGGGGTCGGCAGGTAGGTGAGGTGGATGGCGACGACGTGTTCGGCGTCGTGCTGCGACAGCGCCCGCGAAATCGCCATGCCCCAGTCGCCGCCGTGGGCGCCGTAGTGGCGGTAGCCCAGCCGGCGCATCAGTTCGGCCCAGGCGCGGGCCACCCGGTCGACGTCCCAGCCGCGCTCGCGCGTCGGACCGGAGAATCCCCAGCCCGGAATCGACGGGATGACCAGGTGGAAGTCGACCGAGAGGGGCTCGATCACGTCGAGGAACTCAATGATCGAACCTGGCCACCCGTGGGTGAGCACCAGTGGGAGCGCGTCCGGGCGCGGGGAGCGGATGTGCAGGAAGTGGATCCGCTGGCCGTCGATCTCGGTGACGTACTGGGGATGGGTGTTCAGCTCGGCCTCGGCCGCGCGCCAGTCGTAGCGGTGGCGCCAGTGATCGGCCAGGTCGCGGACGCGGGCGAGGGGCACGCCGAACTCGTCCCCGACGCCGGGCAGTTCGTCGGGCCAGCGGGTGCGGTCGAGGCGGGCATGCAGATCGTCGAGGTCGGCCTGCGGCACGGCGATCCGGAAAGGCTCGATACTCATCGTTCGTCATCCTAACGTTAGGGAGACAAACGTTAAATCGTTAGGGGCACGAACGCAAGCCCCTAGGATGCGGTGCATGCCGGAACACGACCGTCACGGGCCGATCGACCCCGCCGCCGTCCCCGCCCGTCTGCGGTCCCTGCCCAGCCGGCTGATCGGCCGCACAGCGCTCCACGCCGACCGGATCTCCCACGCCCACCTCGCCACGGCGGGCGCGACCCGCTGGCAGTACGCCGCCCTGGTCACCCTGCGCGACGGCGGCCCGGCCAGCCAGGCCCAGCTCAGCGACCGCACCGGCATCCACCGCAGCGACATGGTCGCCGTCCTCGCCGCCCTGACCGAGGCAGGTCACGTCGAGCGCGCCCCCGACCCCACCGACCGCCGCCGCAACGTCGTCACCCTGACCACGGCCGGGCGCACCCACCTGCGCGATCTCGACCGGCGCGTCGACGCCGCGCAGACCGACCTTCTCGCCCCGCTCACCCCGCCCGAGCGCGCGGAGCTGATCCGGCTTCTGCGCCGCCTCGACGACCACCACCGCACGCATTGATCAAGCGCCCGCGCCGCGCACCCGGCCGGTCCCTGGCCTCGCGATGGCCAGGGACCGCCGAGAGGGTCAGGGCTGCGGCATCTCGACGCGGTCGCGCACGTAGAGCGGACGCGTGGCGATCACGGCTCGCGGGGCCAGGCCGGTGCCGGACACGCGGTAGCGCACCCGCCCGGAGACCGTCTGGGCGACGGAGGTGATGAACGCCTGCGCGGCGGTGCGCAACGGGCCGAGCCAGCGTCCCTCGACCGCCTCGTGCACCCAGATCTGCTCCAGATGCATCTTCTCGCGCAGTGTGGCGGCGTCCACGCTTGCCTGCTCGAGCCGGCGATAGGCGTCGAGAAGCAGGTGGGCGGCGGGCATCTCCCGTACCTCCTGCACCTTCGTTCCGTTCTCGATCTCCTCCAGGCCGATGTAACGCCCGAGGCCGTAGCCGCCGACCAGCGCGTTGAGGGCACGGACCAGATCGGCCGGGGCCAGTTCCCGGCCATCGACGGCGACCGGCACCCCGTCGAGGAAACTCACCTCGACGTCCACCGGTTCCGCGGCCGCCGGGGTCGTCCAGGTGTAGAGCGACTCAGGTACGTCGATCCGCTCCGGGTCGTCGAGGCCGGCCGCCTCGAACTCCCGGCACCACAGATTGATGTCGGTGCTGTACAGCCCGGACTCGGGCCGGATCAGGTCGCCCAGCCCACTGTCGGCGAGCCTGAGCATCTTCTTCTCGCGCGAGGGCGCGTCGACGACGAACGGGGATCCGTAGCTGCCGTCGAACCGCAGGGCCGCGAAGGTCTGGTTGAAGCGCCGCAGGCTGTTCTGGGTGCCGTCGGCGGTGTGCAGCACCGCGTCGTAGCCGCGCTCGCGGGCCAGCGCCGTGGCCACCTGGGCCATCAGCGGCCGGGTCAACGAGGCCGAGATCGGATGAGTGCCCAGGTAGACGGCCTGGGCGGCCACCGCGGGGAAGGCGTAGCCCGCGAGGAACTCATGCGTCCGGTCCAGCACCAGATGCTCGACCCCCAGCCGCTCGCACACCCGGCTGGCGCGCACGCTGTCGCCACCGCCCAGTTCGACGGTGAGCGCCAGCACGGACGCCGACGGCAACACGGACTCGATATGGTGCAACAGGAACGTACCATCAAGTCCGCCGCTGAAGAGGCAGATCACCTGGTTCTCGCCCAGAAACCTTTCGTCGATATCCGCCAGGCTCACGACAAGCTTGCTCATGACTTCTCTTCTCGCTGTTGACGTAGATTCTGCACGACGAGGTTCGCCACAAAAAAGCAGTCAGCGGCGAGATCCACGTCTTCCACGGGGGTCATGAAGGTCTCGAGCGCCGCCATCGCGGCAGGATATCTCTCGTCGAGTCGTAACTCGACGACGACCCGACGGAATTCTTCCGGGCCGGCCAGTCGGCCGGAGTGAAACGCCTCCCGGGCATGGATCACCGCATCGGCATACTCCTGCCGATCCCGGTGGTAACTACTCGCGATGAGCGCCCGCAGGGCGGCGAAGAAGGGGCCACGGTCGAAGGTGACGAAGAACGAGTCGTCGTCTCCTCTGGCCGTCTCGTACTCCACCGTGCTCACATGGGCGGAAGCCGGCATGGTGAGGTGCGTGGCCCGCTGCTGCTCCGGCAGATTAAGCATGAGTGCCGAGATCTGCGGCAGCGACTCGTTGAGAAAGCCCTTGATGTAACCCCGCCAGAACGCCGCGAGCACCAGCGTCTCAGCCGGGTCCGCCGCGCGGAGGAAACTGCGCCTGACAATGATCTTCCAGGAGTCCCGCGTGACGCTTTCCAGCGTGTACGTGCCCCAGCCGCCGGTGCGGTCCCAGTAGTTCCACAGCGCGACGAACGCCTCGGGGCTGCTGGGCACGAACCGGCCGCCGCGCAGCACGAACTCGACCAGGTCCCGGGCGGCGCCCGCGCCGATCCTCTGCGCGGCGTTCTCCAGCAGGTCCGCCCGGTCTGGCAGCAGCAGCCGCAGCAACTGGACGACCGTCTCCGTCCGCAGGATGACATGTCGCACCCCGGTACGGCTGATCACACCGTCCTGCGCGGAAAGACTGAACTCCGGCAGCAGGTCACTCAGCCGGTTCCCCGCCTCCCGGAGCAGGGGATGCGCGCCGTAGGACGACCGGTCGATGGTGAACAGCGGCTGGAAGGATTCCGCCAGGAAACCAAGGAATCCCTGCACCTGGGCACGGGAGGTCGGATTTCCGGTGTCCACCAGATCGCGCACGCCGACCAGATCCGAATCGAACACCGCGTAGGTCTGCGCCGGCGCGTTCCGCTGCCCCACCACCCGGGCGAGATCAACGGTAACCCGGAAGGCGAGGTCCGCCGGGCTGGTGAACAGCCGGGCGGGATGGCGGCGCAGCAACTCGTCGCGAAAGTCCGCCTGCAGCTCACGCAGGTCGTCGGCGGGCACGATGTCGTGCGGCACCGGCAGGCTCTCGTCGGCCAGGTAGACAAGCACCTGCTTGCCCGCGGCACGGGCAAGATCATATTCGGCCATCGCGACCGAGCGGGTCGGGTACGGGGAGGGCACGCCGAACGTGTGCCCGAAGATGCCGATGAAGACCGCGCACGCGTCCACCGCGGCGGCGGCCGGTTGCCCGGGTTCCTCCGCACGGTCCCCGACCGTGGTCACCTTCACGCCGTAGTCGGCCATACTTCCGGCGACCGCGTCGGCGACCGCCCGCCGATAATCGATCAGGTCGGTGTAGGTGCCACCCACGAACACCGTGATGCCCAGCGGGGTAGGCGGCGCCTGGCTGACGGGATACGCCTGCGCCCGCCCTTCGACAATCTTGAGGGCGAGCTCGTCGATGGCCTCGTTCTCATAGTTCTCGATCGTGTCCGGATGCAGTCTGAGCGTCTCGGCGAGCTGGCGGCGACGTGCGGTGAGGTAACCGGGATCACGGCCCGGCCAGGTCATCGCGGTCGTGCCGGCCGCCGCGTCCGACGGCGGCTCGGGGACCGCGAGCGCGTTGCGCAGCGAGCGGGCCTTGGCTCCCGTTCCCAGCTCGACCAACGAGTCGCGCAACAGCTCGAGCGCGGCGGTCACGGAGTCCGGGCGACCGAGCGCCCGGTTCCAGTCCTGGAGCGCGACGAGCAGGCCCCTGCGCTGCGCCAGCGCGGCCAGTGACAGACCGCGGCCTCTGCGCAACTGCATCAGCTCCGCGACAAGGGCTTTCCGAATTCCTTCCCCGTCCGTTCCGATTTCGTTCCGACTCATCACCTCCCCCCTTTCTTCACCGTCACATCCGATCAATCTCCGCTTGCCGATCTTCGTCGGATCCGCGACGCTATGAACTGTACGGCACGAAGCTAGGCCGGACCACAGCCGGTACCAACGGGGGCTACCTGCACAGTAGGGCCGGAGAGAGGAGTCCCAATGACCCAGCTTCTCATTGTGCTGCTGGCGATTTCCCTGGCGCTGGCACTCGGCACTGTTTTCCTTCTCATCCTTTCCAGGTTCGCCGACGAGCGCCGCGACATTGCGGACGCGGAGCGGCTGCGCGCCGCCCAGTATCGCGTCGACCGCCTTCGGGACGGCGCGCACAGGCACTGATCTCGAAGCGCGACAGCGGGACGACGGCCGTATGCGGTCGCCGTCGTCTCTGGCGTTCTGGCGTTCTGACGCGCTGACACTCGGCAGCTCTGCCGGCAGCCGGCTCCTCGGACGTTTGATCGTCTCTCGGGGGGACGATCAACGCTCGCGGCGGCCCGCGCCCCCACCGGCGCGGGCCGCCCGCGATGTCCAGGCCACGGGATCGAGGCCGGGCCTGGCCGAGCCGGGCCGAGCCGGCGACGCTCAGCGGACGCCGTCGCCGCCCGCGTCCTCGTCGTAACCTTCACGCAGGGCGAAGCGGGTCAGTTCGACGCGGTTGCGGAGCTGGAGCTTGCCGAGCACGTTGTGCACGTGGTTCTGGACCGTCCGGTGCGAGACACCCAGCTCGCTGGCGGCGTCCCGGGCGGACAGGCCCTTCGCGACCAGCCGTAGCACCTCGATCTCCCGTTCGGTCAGCCGCGGTGCCGACGACGAGCCGGCACCCGACCGGGTGCCGGCGGCGCGCGCGGCCCGGGAGTTCTCGCCGAGGAGGAGGGCGGCCAGACCCGCGGTGAAGACGGGAGTCCCCTTCGCGGTGCGGCGGACAGCGTCCACGAGTTCCTCGGGCCGGGCCGACTTGAGCAGATAACCGGACGCCCCCGCCTTCACCGCGTCGAGCACATCGGCCTGCTCCCCGGACGCCGACACGACGAGCACCGATGCCGGCGTCCCGGTAAGGGGGAACGGCGACGCGGGCGAGCCGATCAGGGCACGGATCACCTCGACGCCCGAGCCGTCCGGCAGCCCCAGGTCCAGGACGACAAGGCGCGGACGGGTCGCCGCCAGCACGCGCAACGCCTGCGCGACGGAGCCCGCGGTGCCCACGACCGCGAAGCCGGCCGCGGCGAGATCCCGGCTCAGCGCCTCGCGCCACAGCGGATGATCGTCGATGACGACCACCCGCCCGGCCGGCTCCCGATCCGACTCGTCAGCGTGGGACACGCAGTTCGACCTCCGTTCCCCGGCCCGGCCGGCCGGTGACGACCACCTCGCCGCCCAGATCCCGGATCCGGCCACAGATGGAGACCGCGAGACCGATGCGTCCCTGCCGGGCGGCCTGCTCGACCCGGCCGGGTTCGATGCCGACACCGTCGTCGCGCACGGTCACGATCACGGCGTCGCCGTCGTCTTCGACCAGCAACCACGCCGAGGCCCCAGGGCCGGCGTGCAGGACCACATTGCGCAGTGCGGCCCGCACGGCGGCGACGATCTCGACGGCATGGTCCGCCCGCAGGTGCACGGGCACGCCCGGGGTGGAGACCGTCACGACCTCCGGGGTGTCCTCGGGGGCTCCCCCGCTGGTCGCCGGTCCGGCCCCGGAGGCCGCCCGGCCGGCCGTCACCCTCGGTGGGTGCGAGGCGTGGGCGAGAGCCATCAACAGCGCGCCCAGATCCACATCGGCGTGGTCGGAGTCGTGGGAGGAGCGTGACGCCCGTCCTGGCTGTCCCCGTCGTGTCCCGGACCCGTTCAGATGGCTCGGACAGGTCACTGCAGGGGGCCGAGATGTGCGCAGCAGATCGCGCAGCGCCGCCTCCTGCTCGGCCGCGAGCCTGGCCACCTCGGCCGCCGCCATGCCGCGCGGAGCCTCCCGGGAGATCAGGGACAGAACCTGCAAAACGCCGTCGTGCACGTCGCGGGCGAGCCGTTCCCGCTCGGCCTCGCCGGCTCGCACTGACAGGACCTGCGACAACGCGGCCTCAGCGCGGATGGCGGCCGCGCTCAGGTAGCCGACGACAATGCCCGACACGACGTACAGGACCGCCGGGCGGACCGAGCCGTCACTCACCGACCCACTCGCGACGAAAGACGCCACCGCCAGTACCACACCGCCCGCGGCGCCGCCGACCGTACCGCCGGCGAGAGCCGCGCTGAACACCCCGCTCGCCGACCACAGCGCGGGCAGGACATCGCCGGACCCGGCCGGGCTCACCGCCGCGTGCGTCGTCAGCGTGATCCCCGCGCACACCAGGACGTCGGCCGCGACCAGGCCATCGCGCGGTCTCGGCCACGGCCGAGACCGAGTGCGAGGCTGAGGGCGTTCGAGGGCGTCGAGCGCGGGTGCGAGCCCCGTCATCACCGCCGACCAGACGGCCAGGACACCGAACCAGGCGAGTCCACCGCCTGGATGCGGCGCCCGCCCCAGATCACGCCCGACCGTCCCGACGGCATAGACCACCGCCACCAGGCGAAAGACCGCGAGCGACCGCCACATCGCGCCGCGCACGCCGTCCGGCCCGCGCGGGCGGCCCGGGCCCGGGCCCTGCGGCATCCGCACCCGGCAAGTGTGACAGAAAGTCCCCTTTCGTGACGCGACGAGGACAGCGACGAGCCCATGGTTACTCGGGCAGATCGGGCGTACGGCGGGCGTGCGGCCGCTCGGAGACCAGCCAGAAGTTGAGTACGACGACTCAGGCCAACCGACCTCGACCCACCCAGACTGGGTGCATGTCCTCCGCGAAGCCCCCCGCTCCCAGAACCACCACGGCGTTCCTCGTCCAGGCCGCGCTTTCCTTCGGTATCTCGGTGATCTCGGTGACCTACGCGATCGCGCATCTGCCGGGCAGCGCCTGGATCCGTGGCTTCCTCCTGCTCGGCCTGCTGTACGTGATCACGTCGACGTTCACCCTCGCCAAATGCGTACGCGACCAGCAGGAGGCCTCCGCGGTCGTCAGCCGGGTCGACCAGGTCAGGCTGGAGCGGTACCTCTCGGAACACGACCCTTACAAGGAACCGATCGGCCACTGACTGCGCCACCCGGAAAGGCCCAGGTGATCGCGGTGCCGGAAGCCGCCCCGTCACCCGCGGGCTGACCCGGTCGAGCCATGCGGATTGCCGACAGGTGCAGGTCAGGAGCGCTCCGGCGCGGCACACTGGGCGCCATGACGGATCTGATCACGCGACTGCTGTCGCTGTGGAGCGACGGCCTGCCCGCGGACGACGAGACGGCGGTGCGCGCGTTCCGCGAGCTGTACACCGACCCGGTCCCGGTGAACGGGACCCCGATGACCGCCGCCGACCTCATCGCCCGCGCCCGGGCGCTGCACGCCGCACTGGCCGACATCCGCCACGAGCTGATCGAGCAGGTGCAGACACCCGACCGTCTCGCGATCGGCTTCTACCTGCACGGACGACACGTCGGCCCGCTGCCCACCGCGCTCGGACCGGTGCCGGCGACCGGGCAGGAGGTGTCCATCCGGGCCACCGACATCCTGCGGATCACCGACGGCCGGATCAGCTCCATCTGGGTGATCTCCGATGAGCTGACCGCGCTTCTCAGCCTCGGCGTGCTCGTTCCGGGCAGCACCCCACTACCGGCCGCGTAACCGCCTTCTGACGTCCACGAAGTGTTCCCGAGCTGGATCCGCGGCCTTCTCCTGCTCGGCCTGCTCGCGCCGGCAACAGGCGCGAGCACACGAGGACGCTACGAGCAGACGTCCATGGCGGATATTCGATGGCGTCCGGCTGAGGCCCCCGGTACGGTGAAAAGGCGGCTGCTGGCCGACCGTCGAGCGGTTTACCGAAGTTCTGACCGCATAAACGCCGAAGAGGTGTCACTCTGGACGAGGACAGCGGCGACATCAACGGGCTCGCGGTGGCCCGCAAAGCCGCCGAGCTCATCACCTACGCGTTTTTCGTCGTGAAGTTCGATCTTCTTTCCCTCGGCGACTACGTCGAGAACGCGGTGGCTCGATGGGTCACCCTCTTCTTTCTCAGCGCGGGACTCCTCGTGCTGGTCCTCACCACGGTTCTCGTGGCGGTGGACAGGGATCAGCGCCGGGCCGCGGGTTCGGCGATGGCGCTGCCGTTCGGTGTGATGCTGGCGGCAACGACGCCCTTCCTCGGCACATGGGCTGCCGAAAAGATGCTGGACCTCAACCGACTGGCAGCCTCCTTCCCGATCCTCATAGCAATGATTCTGGGCCTGCTCGGCCTCGCTCTCTACGTGGTCCTCTTCTTCGCCTCTCTGGCCGCCCTGTTCGTCTCGGCACACACCTTCTTCTTCGCCGGGACGGCGCATCCGCTTCTCCCACCCCTGCTCACCGTGGTCACCGTGTGGATTCTGGTGGGATGCGACATCACCGGCATCCAGGACCGTGTGGTGACGGCGCTGTTCGACAAGGCCACTCTGGCGCAGAGCACCGCCTCGCTGGCGTTCGGGATCACCTCGGCGGTGGTGGCCACCGCCTTCGCCGCACTCGAGATCCGCCAGCTCCACGCCAACGGCATCCATCTGCGTGCCGGCCCCTGGCGCTGATCACCCGAAAATCCTTTGCGTGCCCATGATGCCCGGACGAAGGTGGTGGTCGTGCGGCCAACCCTGACCGATGAGGAGATCGAGGCGTTTGTCGACCTGGGCTTCGTCCGGGTCCCGGAGGCGTTCCCACGAGCATTGGCCGACGAGTGCCGGTCGATCCTGTGGCGGATGACCGGCCTGGATCCCGACGATCCGTCGAGCTGGACACAGCCTGTCATCCGTATCGACGGCAGCGGGGAGCCGCCGTTCGGGCTGGCCGCCAACGCGCCGCGGCTGCGCAGCGCGTACGACCAGCTCGTCGGCGCCGGGCGGTGGCGGCCGCGCAGCGGCATCGGCACCTTCCCCATCCGTTTTCCGCACCCGGACGACCCGGGCGACGCGGGTTGGCATATGGACGGCGGCTACCTGCCGGACGGCGAGACGTGGTTCTGGCTGAATATCCTCTCCCGCGATCGCGCCCTGCTGATGCTGTTCCTGTTCTCCGACGTGGGCCCGGACGACGCGCCCACCCGTGTCAAAGCGGGATCACACCTCGACGTCGTACCGTTTCTGGCCCCCGCGGGCGAGCGTGGCCGCAACATGCTGAAGCTGTGCCAGGAGATGGACGCGGCGGGAAAGCTGGACAGTCCCGACCGGCCGCAGGCTCTCGCGACAGGTCAGGCCGGCGACGTGTACCTCTGCCATCCGTTCCTCATCCACGCCGCGCAACGCCACCGCGGTTCCGTTCCGCGTTTCCTCGCTCAGCCGCCGCTGGACCCGGCGGGTCTCCTCGACCTCGACCGCGCCGACGGCGCCTACTCCCCCGTCGAACGCGCCGTGAGACGGGGTCTCGCAGGCTGAAGCGGCTCTCCGGATACCTCCCACTCCCGCCACCAGCAAGGCGCGGGAGCGGATCGGGTAGCTGGGCCTACTCCACCGGCGGGGTCGGCGCCTACGACGTACCAATCCACCCCGGCGTCGGCTGATGGTCGCCGGCCTGTCCGCTCGGGTCATCGGTGGGCCACCGACCCGGCTGTGCCTTCTGCGCGGACGACACGCTCCCGGCCGTCGCCCAGGCCGCCCTCGCGCACGCGCAGTTCGAGACGATCCACCCGTTCGTCGACGGCAACGGTCGCACCGGGCGCGCGCTGATCCACATGGTGCTGCGCCGGCGCGGACTCGCCACACGCGTGCTGCCGCCCGTCTCCCTGATCCTCGCAACCTGGTCCCGGGCGTACCTGGCGGCGCTCGACGACACCCACCAGGTGGGTCCGGCGACCTCCGGCAAGGCCCAGGCCGCCACCGACGGCCTGGGTCGCGCTGTTCGCCGCCGCCTGCACCCGCGCCTGCGCGGATGCCGCAGACTTCGAACGACACCTCGTCTCACTGCGTGACGACTGGCGACGCCGAGCCGGCCCTGCACGGGCCGACTCGGCACTCGCCCGCCTCCTGTTCCTGCTTCCCGCGGCGCCGGTCCTCACCGTCCGCTCCGCCGCTGCTCTGGCCGGACGAAGCACGCAGGAGACGAACGAGGCGATCAGCCGCCTCGTCGACGCGGGCATCCTGCACCAGATCACGGTCGGCCGTCGCAACCGCGTGTTCGAGGCCCCCGAGGCCATCGAGGCGTTCACCCGGCTTGAACGACGCCTCGCCAGCCCGGACGGCGACACCCACGTCAGCCCCCGAACCGACGCCTGCCCAGAACGCCGTGACCGGTCAGCCCTGCCCCGAGGCCGCCGCGCGGGCGCCGTGGTAGCCGCCGTCGACGCGAAGCAGGGTGCCGGTGACGAACTCCGCGGCGGCGAGGTAGCGCAGAGCCTGGGTGGTCTCGGCGACCTCGCCGACGCGGTTCAGTGCCGCCACGCCCGCGAGCCCGTCCGCGCCACCGCCGTGCAGCGGGGTGCGGATCATGCCAGGTACCAGGGCGTTGACGCGGATGCGGTGGGGCGCGAACTCGGCCGCCCACGAGACGGTGAGCGCGTGCACGGCACCCTTGCTCGCGGTCTGCGCGCTGGCCGGCACTCCCAGCAGGGCAGCGTCCACCAGCAGGGAGCCGACGTTGACGATCGCACCGCCGCCGGCCTCGATGAGCGCCGGCACCACGGCCTGCGTGGTCACGAAGGTGCCGCGGACGTTGACGGCGTAGTAGCGGTCAAGGTCGTCGAGGGTGCTGTCGAGGAACGGCCCGGCGCCGAAGACACCGGCGTTGTTGACGAGCACGTCGACGCGTCCGAAACGCTCGCGGGCGCCGTCGACCATCGCCCGTCCGGTGGCGGGATCGGAGATGTCACCGGGAACCGCGAGGACCTGCTCAGGGTTGCCGAGCGCCTGCGCGGCCCGGTCGAGCTTGGCCCGGTCGGTCCCGTTGAGGACGACGTTGGCGCCGTCGGCGACCCACGATCGGGCCGCGTCCAGCCCGATCCCGCTGCTGGAGCCGGTGATGAGGACGGTGGGAGCGGAGAGATGGCTCATGGTCGGGCTTCCTGTTCGTCGCGGCCGCAATGGTGCGCCCGCCCGTCGCCCGTCGTGGAGCGGCGGGGAGCGCATCGGCAACGTACGGTCACTCCAGCCATCAGATCCAATACGACTTTCCGCGCCCAGATATAAGGTGTGCTGATGGCACTGGATCGGCCCCAGCTCGAACTGCTCGAGGCGCTGGCCAGCGCCGGCACGCTGACCGCCGCCGCGCGCCGGCTCTATGTGAGCCAGCCGGCGCTCACCCTGCGCCTGCGCAACCTGGAGGATCAGCTCGGGATCCGGCTGTTCGACCGCCAGGGCCGCCAGATGGCGCCGACGCGGGCCGGTCAGCGGCTCATCGAGACGGCGACCGTGGTCCTGCGCGAGCTCGATGCGGCCGAGCGCGACGTCCGCACGCTCGCGGCCGGGATGGTGGGCAGTCTGCGTTTCGCCTCGCAGTGCAGCACCAACTACTCGTGGTTGCCGGCGTTGCTGCGGCAGTTCCACGAGGAGCATCCCGGCGTCGAGGTCCGTATCGAGCCCACCGCCGCCGACCGTCCCATCCCGGCGCTGCTGGCCGACCGGATCGACGTCGCCCTCGTCGCCAAGCCCGACAGCCAGATGCACGCCGTCGACCTCGAGCCCCTGTTCGTCGACGAGCTCGTCGCGGTCGTCGCGCGCAACCATCCGTGGGCCGGCCGCGACTCGCTCGGCGCCGACGACTTCACCGACGCGCATGTCGTGCTCTACGAGGTGTACGACACCCGCCGCAGTGCCGCGGCGCTCCTCCCACTGCCCGCCGGGGCCTGGCCGGCGCGCCTGACGACGGTTCCCGTGATCACCGAGCTGCTGCTCGAGATGGTCCGAGGGGGACAGGCGGTCACCGTGCTGCCATCCTGGGTCGCGACGAACTACCAGGCGTCACATGGCGTCACAACCGTGCCGATGCGACCCGCCCCGGAGCCTCGGGTCTGGTACTGCGCCACCCGGAAAGGCCCAGGTAGTGGGGCGCTCGACGACTTCGTCGGTCTGCTCCGGGAACGATTCCGGACGCAGCGGCCAGGAAAGGCCCAGGTGATCGCGGTGCCGGAAGCCGCCCCGTCGCCCGCGGGCTGACCCGGGCGGATGACCGTGATCACGGTCGGCCGACGATAGTCGGGGACCGGAGGTGATGGCTGTGCGAGCGGGCGCCTGGTCAGACCGTGTAGCCGCCGTCGACGGCGAACTGCGCCCCGGTGATCCACCGTCCGCCCTCGCCCACAAGATGGGCGACCGTGGCCGCGACATCCTCACCGGTGCCGTACCGGCCGAGGGCGGTCAGTGCCCGGTTCCCTTCCGCGCGGGGACCGTCCGCGGGATTCATCTCGGTGTCGACCGGACCGGGATGGACGAGATTGACGGTGATCCCTCTCCCGCCGAACTCGCGCGCGAGCCCCTTGGTGAGGCCCACCAGTGCCGACTTGCTCGCCGAGTACAACGTCAGGCCACCGGCCGGAATCCGGTCCACCAGACACGTCCCGATGTTGACGATGCGTCCGCCCTCCCCCATGTGGGCCGCGGCGGACCGGGCGGCGAAGAAGGCGGCTCCGACGTGAAGGGCGAAGGTCCGCTCGAACTCGTCGAACGTCACGTCCCTGATCGGGCCGGTCGGAAAGATGCCGGCATTGTTCACCAGAATATCGAGGCGGCCGAACTCGGCGACGGTCCGCTCGACGGTCGATGCCGGGGCTGTCCGATCACCACCGTCGGCCTGGATGGCGAGACCGCGCCCACCGGCCGTCCCGATCCGATCCACTACCTCCTTCGCCTGGTCGGCCGCACGGAGGTAGGTGAGGGCCACGGCCGCGCCGTCCGCCGCCAGCCGGGCGGCGATGGCGGCGCCAATGCCGCGGCTGCCGCCTGTCACCAGCGCCACCTTTCCCGCCAGGCCCGTTTTCGGTGTCCATTCACGGGTGGTGGGTTGAGTAGCTCCGTGTTGATGGTGGTTCAGGCG
>NZ_FZMO01000023.1 GCF_900197875.1 Frankia canadensis
CGCGATCTCGGATGCGGGCTGGCGCGACCTGCGGATCATGGTGGAGTACAAGGCCAGCTGGTACGGCCGGCAGGTGATCGCCGTCGACCGCTGGTATCCCAGCTCGAAAACCTGCTCGTCCTGCCGGGCGCTGGTCGCATCATTGCCGCTCGACGTCCGACAGTGGACCTGCCGCTCCTGCGGCACCCACCACGACCGGGACGTCAACGCCGCACGGAACATTCTGGCCGCGGGGCTCGCGGTGTCAGCCTGTGGAGACGGAGTGAGACCACCCCGCTCCTAGAACGGGGAGGCATCTGTTGATGAAGCAGGAACCCGTATCGCGAGGTACGGGAATCCCCGGCCTTCAGCTTCAGGCCGGGGAGGATGTCAAGCGACGGACCGTGCCGCTGCCCGCGGGTCTCGCCGGGCTCGTGCCGATCAGCGCGGCCGTGCGCACGGGTGACCTGGTGGCGCTGTCCGGCTGCGTCTCGCTCGACCCGGCCACCGGGCTCGCCCGGGGCGGGACCGTCCAGGACCAGGCCCGGGACGTCTTCGCGCAGATCGCGGGGGTGCTCGAACAGGCGGGCGCGAGCCTGACCGATGTCGTCCGCTGCGTCTGCTACCTCACCGACGCGGCAGACGCGCCCGGGCTGGACGCCGTGTTCCGGGAGACCTTCCCCGTCGACCCGCCCGCGCGGACGACGGTGATCTGCGGGCTGGCGAGGCCCGGTCTGCTCGTGGAGATCGAGGCGACCGCCTGGTGCGGGTGAACCTGGTGTGGGTGAAGGGGACGCGGGTCAGCGGTGGGCTGGCGGCACGTGGCCCAGTGCCCGCAGCGCCGCGGCGGTGAGCTCTTCGGCGATCTTCTCGACGGACCAGCCCAGGGTGTCGAACAGGTCGACGACGACCCGTTCATCGAAGATCGTGACCCAGAGCAGCACCGCCTGCTCGGTCGAGGAGGCCGGGGCGAATCCCTCCTCGACCAGCCGGGTGACCGTCGGACTGAGCGTGGCGTAGAACAGCTCGATCTGAGGGTCCCCGGCCCGCAGCCGCTCGAGGAAACCCCGCGATGACCGCACCCGGATGGCCGCCCGCCCCCAGGCGATGGCGTCGCGCACCCACAGCTCACACACGGCGGTGAAGTGGGCCAGCGCGTCCGTCGCCGGGGGCAGCGCGGTCATCTGGCCGACCAGGCCCTCGACGAGTTCGGCATAGTAGGCGTCGAGAACGGCCGGCACGTCGGTAAAATGACGATAGGCGGTCGCCGTGGAGACCCCGGCCTCGGCCGCGAGGTCAATCAGGCTGAACCGGCTGCCTTCCCGCGCGAGGAGCCGCCCGGCCGCGTCCAGGAGATCCCGCCTGCTCGCGAGGAAGTCCCGCCGGGTGCGGCGGTGCCGCGGTTCATCACCGGGCACCGTGCCGTTCGCCGCGTACGTCCGAACCACCCCTCGTCCACCGCCCGCGATTGTCATTGTTCGTGGCTGGCCGCCGCGCGGATCCCGCGTATTGCCGACCAGGATTCTAACACGGCGTCATGGAATACTTGACTGTCGCCGACTGGCCACCGATTCGATCTACCCCGTAATAACCGACAGGAGTTTTCTCGACTGGCGAGCAGGAGACTCCTCCCCGGCGGCAGCGGCACTTCTCGGCTCCATCATGCGCCCTCTCGGTATGCGAACCAGGATCTGGGTCGGCCAGCTGCCATTGTTGCTCAGCAGTGGTGAACCGGGCGAAACAGGCTGCGGCAATGAGCTGGCGACACCATGCTCCGGGACGTGCGGCGCCCGGCGGCTACTCGATGTCGCGCAGTGTGCCGAGGCCCAGCGAGCCGCGCACCGGCGCGGCGCCGGCCTGGCCCCTCGCCGCTGCCGGTGTCTCGGCCGCGGGCGTGGGCGCGGCGGGCAGGTCGTCGAGGAAGCCCGAGGTGGGAACGTGGAACAGGCTGCCGGTGAGGGCTGTCGAGAAGTCCAGGATGCGGTCGTGGTTGCCCGGTGGGCGGCCGACGAACATGTTCTCCAGCATCTGCTCGATCACCGCCGGGGAGCTGGCGTAGGCGATGTAGAACGTGCCGAACTCGCCCCGCCCGACGTTTCCGAACGGCATGTTGTCCCGCAGGATCTGCAGCTCGTTCCCGTCGGCGTCGACCAGCGTGTTCAGCGCGACATGGGAGTTGCTCGGCTTCACCTCGTCGGGCAGCTCGATGTTGGTCAGCTTCGTCCGGCCGACCGCCTTCTCCTGCTCCTCCGTGGACAGCGCGTTCCAGGCGGCCATGTCGTGCACGTACTTCTGGACGATGACGTAGCTGCCGCCCGCGAACGCGGGATCCTCGTCGCCGATCGTGACCGCGGCGGCCGCCGCGGCGCCGCTGGGGTTCTCCGTGCCGTCGACGAAACCGAGCAGGTCGCGGTCGTCGAAGTACTTGAAGCCGTGCACCTCGTCGACGACGGTGACCGCCCCGTCGAGCCGCCGCATGATCTGGCTGGCGAGCTCGAAGCAGACGTCCATCTGCCCGGCCCGGATGTGGAACAGCAGGTCACCTGGGGTCGACACCGCTCGGTGGTGCTCGCCGGCGATCTCGAGGAACGGGTGCAGCGACCCGGGCCGCGGGCCGGCGAACAGCCGGTCCCAGGCCTGCGAGCCGATCCCGACGACGCACGACAGCACGGCCGTGGGCTCCCGGAAGCCGACCGAGCGCCGCAGCCCCGCGAGGTCGGGCAGCAGGTCGCGCACCGTCTCCTCGCAGCCGGGGTTGACGGTGGCGACCAGGAAGATCGCGGCGTCGGTCAGGGGAAGGAGCACATCCTGCGGCTCAGCCGGCGGAACCGGTGACAAGGGCGACGTCATGCGCCGATCCTCTCGCACCCCGCCCGGGTCTCCTGCCGCGATCCCACAGCGTGCACGTCCGGCCCCAAAGACCACCGCCGCTCACAGGCCGCCTTGGAGAGCGTGCTGGAGCTTGGGGCGAAGTGGGCCGCGACGGCCACGTTGCCCGCGGCGAGGATACGCGTGCCGTAGCCGACGCCGCCGGCGTCCGGCCCGCGTCCGGGCCACGGCCGCGAGGAAAACCATGAAAACAGCGCTGGTGGACCGTTCCGTCACGGCTCGCCCCGTGGACGGGGCGGTGTGTCTATGGGGCGGGCCGAATGATGAGCGTGTTCGTGGGGAGGGCGCCGTCGGCTGAACCTGGGCCGAGGGACGGCTCCGGTCCGTGCGGGACCAGCCCGCCGGGTGCCAGACCGCCCACCAGCAGCGCGAGGAGGGCGGCGGTCACCACCCAGAGCTCGCGGGTCGTGAGGTCGGTCTCGCCCATGTGATCGCGTCGTCCGGTGAATCCGATGAAGAACCAGCGCATGACGGTCGCCCCGTTGGCCGCCGTCGCGACGGCGAGCGCCACCGCGAGCAGCGATGATGAACCACGGGCTCCCTCGATCAGGAGATCCTCGCCGGCGAACCCCAGGGTGGCTGGGAATCCGGCGACGGCGAGTCCGAGCAGCAGGAAGGCGGCGGCGAGTCTCGGGGTGCGGGCGAAACTGCCGCCCGCGCCGGCGCTGGTCATGGGCCCTCGGCGTGCCTCGGTGGCCGACAGCACCATCAGGGCGCCAGCCATCCCGATGGCGTAGACCTGCCAGGCCAGTACCGCCCCGGCCACGCTCGTGGGTGCGCCACCCGCGAGGCCACACGCGACGATCCCCGAGACGCTGACCGCCACGGCGCCGAGCCCGCGCCGGGCGTCCGGCTGGATGAGGCCGAGCAGGCTGCCGAGCAGGGCGGACACCGCGCCGATCAGGAGCAGGCCGGTCCCGGTCGCCCGCCTGCCGTCGGCGAGCAGCAGCATCGGCGCGGTCGGTCGGCATCAACGCGCCGCACGCCGCGCCCGAGGACGCGGACGTAGGCGCCGAGGCCGGGCTGTCCTGGCGATGCTCGACGCCGTCGGGGCGTTCGAGGAAGAGTCTGGTGCGCGGACGCGGCGCCACCCTGTGGTGGACGTGATGCGCCCAGTGTTCGGCCGTCCGCGGAAACAGGCACCGGCCGATGAGCGGCACGGTCGATGCCAGACCGGCGACGACGGTCAGGGCCGCACCACGGCCGAGGGTGCCGCGGGCCGTCGACAGGACGTGCCCGGCCTTCCCGAAGCGGTGCCTCGCCCGGCGGTAGGCCGCGTGCTCGGCCTCGTCCACGGCCCGTTCGACGACGAGATGTCGCGGGGTGGTCGTGACCGGGCACAGCGCGCGTGGCCGGACGTCATCCAGGCCCTGATAGGCCATGGCCACGCCGAAGAAGCCGGCTGCGCCGTAGGTACGCACCGCCGGGCAGTGCTCCTCGAGATGGCACCATGCCGGCCCAGCCGCGCAGGGACAGCAGGTTCGCTCGGATCGTCGCCGGCCAGGCCGGCTCGGGTACCTGCAACGCATGAAGCGCCCACACGACGGTCCGCGTCGCCGTCCAGCCCTGCGCCGCCTGCTCGCGAAGAACGCGATCGAGACCGGACCAGACCGGATCGGGCCGTTCGGTGGGCAATCCGAACAGTCGCCGGAAGACGCCCAGCAGACCGTCCTCGCGGTCCGGCATCCGCCAGTACGCGATTCCCTGATCGAGAAAGGCGGCGCAGAGTCGAATCAGCACCGGATGCACGAACTCGTCCGTGTCCACGCCCAGCAGGAGCAGGATCTGGTCGCGGCGCCGCGCCGGCGCCGGGGCGGCGGGTGCCGGTGGCCGCTGGCGTTCGAGGGCCTCCCAGACCTCGCCCAGCAGCCGGGACCTGGGCCGAAGCGCGGCCCGGCGGGCGTCTCCCACCAGCGGGTGGCAGCGATGACGGACGTCCTCCTCGTCCAGCAGCCAGCGCAGCCCGGCGCCGTGCGGGATCTCGAACAGGGTGGTGAGACGCCGAAACCGGAACTCGGCCAGCGTCGGCCCGCCGGGCACCACCTCGACGTCGCCGTCGACCTCGTCGTGGGGGGCGAGGACGGCGCGCACGTCGTCCGCTCGGATCCGGCCGCTGCGCAGGTGCTCGGCGAACGCCCGCTCGGTCTGGAAAGGGCGCGTGCCCAGCACCTCGGAGGCGCGGACAACGGCATCCTGAAAGGGAAGATCCTCGAACGCGTGCAACGTGTTGTGATGCACGAAGTAGCTCAGCGGCGCCTGCTCGGGCAGATGGTGCGCGACCTCGTCCAGGATGCTGGCGACGATCGATTCCGGGTCGGCCGGCGGCGCACTCGCCGACTGGGCGGGAATCGATACCGCCCGCCCCGCCGGGGCGGTCAGGAGAACGCGCCCGCGATCGAGGAGATGCCGGTGGCGGGGAACGCGCCGGGCGATCCGGTTGGGTTCTCGGATGCGTGGGGCCTCATGGTGCCGATGTGCTCCTTGCGGGCGGTGATCTCAGTCAGGTGTGGACAGGGCGTGCAAGGCGGCCGCGGCGACGGCCGGGGTGAGCCTGGAGTGATCCAACGGCGGCAGGAGCGCGCCGGCGGGTGTCTGCTCGACGAGCATCCGTGCGGCGGCGAGCCGCGCCGCGACGGTGATCGGTCGGCGCGCGCCGTCACGGCCGCCTGCAGCAGACCGGGCAGGGCATGCAGGGGGCGTGGAGCCGACGTGGCGGAGGTCAGCGGCGGCGGCGTCTCCGGTCGTGCCCGCAGCACGGCGACCTCGTCCGGTGGCATCGTCAGGCCGAGAAGATCGACGATCAGGTCAAGCTCGGCGGCAAGGCTGTGCAGAGGTTGGACACCGTAGGTGACCGGGTCGTACAGGATCAGTTCCCTGATGCCGGCCCCGATCAGGGGGCCTGCCAGGTTCCCACCCCGCGCGGGGTCGACGACCGCGACCCGGGCCCGGTTCGGTGCGATGTCTCGACGCCGCAGATGGGTGAGGACCGCGGCGGTCGTGGCGACGGCGAGCCCGTCGTCGACCGTGTCGAGCAGCGGGACGGCCTCGTCCGGCAGCGCGGCCCGCATGGCGTGGATTCTGCGCACGTGCGTGTGGACCAGGACCATGGCCGCGAATCCGGGTGCCAGCATGGTGACCGCTGACGCGAGATCGGCCGCGTCCCGAACCGCGACGGGAATGGGGATGACCTCGAGGCCGGTCGCGCGGTGCAGATGAACCGCCTGCGACTCGACCGCCGGCAGTGCGGCCTCGGCGGCGAGTGGCTCGAAGTCCAGCACCGCGCTGGCATCGCTGAGCAGCGCCACCCGGCGAGGGCGGCCGGTGACCCGATCCGTGTGGGTCGGATGCGTGGTCAGATAGCGGACGACGCGGCGGTCCGCCTCCACGTCGAGCAGCGAGAGGTCGTCTCCCACGGCCACCTCCGCGCACACCGACTGCGTCAGCTTTCCGGACGCGGCCACGGCGAAGACCGGGTCCTCGATGTGCAGGAGATCAGCTCCGAGACGCTGACGCAGGGCACCGACCAGCCAGGCCAGCGTCGCACTGCTATCCGCGGCCAGGCTGATCCTGCGGTAGTGCCCCTCGCCCGGGGCGTGGTCGCGGCGGGCGACCGTGCCCGGCCTCATGGCGAGGACCTCGTCGACCCCGCGCAAGGCCCGCGACGGCACCCGGATCGTCACGGTGAAGGCGCGGGTCAGGTCATCACGGGGCCTGCTCACAGCGGGTGCGCCTCCGTCTCCCGCAGCTCCGCCAGCAGCCCCGCCTGCCCCGCCGCCATCTCCGTCAGGATGCGCCGGGCCGCCCGCATCAGCGCCGCCACATCCCCGCCGGCGAGCGCGTACACCACCGTCGACCCGTCCCGCACCGCCGTGACGATGCCGGACCGTCGCAGCACCGCGAGCTGCTGGGAGAGGTTCGACGGCTCGACCTCGATCGCCG
This sequence comes from Frankia canadensis, assembly GCF_900197875.1. GTDB lineage: Bacteria > Actinomycetota > Actinomycetes > Frankiales > Frankiaceae > Frankia > Frankia canadensis. The sequence goes on from NZ_FZMO01000023.1 coordinate 6,808, forward strand.
CCAGCAGATCCCGAACCGGCATCGGCCCGTCCTGCAACAGCTCCAACACCCGGATCCGCACCGGATGCCCCAGCATGCGGAAGAACTCGGCCTTCGCCTGATACAGCGGAACCCGCCCCGTCACGCATCCACCTCCCACGCAGACCCCCGATCGCTGTGCCGACGCCCGGCCACTCAGCCCTGGTTTAGGATCCTGTAAGTTGCAGAATTTTTCAACTGGTCGAGCGCCTGGTCGCGACATCCTCGATCGGGCCGCTCGCGGCCGTCGTCGGGCGGGCTGATCTTGTAGCGTTGAGCGCAGTCCGTCGAGGCAGCCGACTCCTCACGTCACCGGCCGAAGTCGCAACGTCCACATGCGGAGAGGGTCACCGCGCTGATGAGACCCGCGGAACTGACCGGTCGCGGTCGGCGTCGAGCACCCGGGAGGGTCGTGGACGGCGGGGGGTCGCTGGCGCTCGGCCGGGTACTCGCCGTGTGGGCGCTTCTGGCCGGGATCGCCGTCATGCACGTGTTGCCCGCCTCGCACGACTGCCCGGAAGCGGGCGTCGGCCAGGCGGCGGCGAGCATGCCGATGGCAGCCGGCGGTCGTGGATCAGCGGATCACGGGGTGATGAGAGGCGGCCCCACGGCCGGTGGGGTGGAGCTGACCTTGGAGAGGGAGGGCGTCCCGCTCGCGGTCGGACCCACGACCGGTGGCATGGCCGCGAAGCCGGCGGCCCTGTACGCGGATGGCTCCGCCGCCGGCACGGGCAAGCCCGGCACGGTCTGTTCGGCCACCCCGCCCTCCCGTGGACTCGCCGGGCTGTTCGCCCTGTTCGCCCTCGGTCTGCTGATCATCGCGCGGCCGATGGGGCCGGGGCTCCCGCCAGCGTCGCGGCGCGGCCCGCACCGCCGAGCTCCCCCTCGCTTCGGCGCGCTGCTCCTGAACGATCTGTGCGTCTCCCGGACGTGACCGGCCGGCACTGCCGCCGTCACGTCCATCCGCACGCCTTCGGCGTGCCCTGTTCGGGAGTCCACGAGTTCTCATGCTGCCTGTACGTCACCTCCCTTCCCGTGCCCGCCGGGCCCTGTCCGCCGCCGGGCTGACCGGCGCGGTCCTGCTCGCCGTCGCCGCCTGCGGCGGCGGCTCCGGCGGCCAGTCCGCGTCGTCCCACCAGACTGAGCACGCCGGCTCGGCGGAATCCACCGCGTCCGCGACACCGTCGATGGCCGGGCACTCCATGACCGGGCACCCCGCATCCGGCATGGGGTCCGGCATGCCCGACATGGCCACCGGGGACGGCCTCGCGGCGCAGGCCAGGGGGCTGGGCCTCACCCTGTCGACATCCTCGCTGCCGGTGAACCAGGCGAGCGCGATCCGCTTCCAGATCCGCGGCGCGGACGGGAAGCCGGTCACCTCGTTCGAGCCGGATCAGACGAAGCTCATGCACTTCTATCTGATCAGGTCGGACCTCACCGGCTTCCAGCACGTCCACCCGACGATGAGCGCCGACGGCACCTGGACCGCGGACGTGAAGGCCACCCCGGCCGGCTCCTACCGCGCGTATGCCTCGTTCATCGCCCGCGCCGCCGGCACCACCATCCCGCTGGTGCTCGGCCAGCCGGTCACCGTCCCGGGAACGGCGGCCACCGTGCCGCTGCCGGCGGCGTCCACCAGCACGACGGTCGACGGCTACACCTTGACCGTGTCCGGGGACAGGGCGATGGCCGGCATGACCCACCCGCTCACGGTCACCGTGACCAGGAACGGGAAGCCGGTCACCGATCTGCGGCCCTACCTGGAGACCTACGCCCACCTGACCGCCTTCCACGCCGGCGACCTGGCCTTCGCGCACCTGCACCCGCGGGGCGCGGTCCACGGCGACCACGGCGGTCCGACCCTGTCGTTCGAGGCGGCGCTGCCCAGGGCGGGTGACTGGCGGCTGTTCCTGCAGTTCCAGACGGCGGGAACCCTGCACACCGCCGCGCTGACCCTCGGCGTCGGATAAGGCCATAAGGCCCGGCCGCCGGAGCCGCGACAGGTTGGTGATGGTTCTCGATCAGACTCGTCGAGTGCCTCGGGGCTGTCACACAGCCAGTGCCGCCGCGGGAACTAGCGGATAGAACAGTTCTTCTGGTGTCCGCCGGCTCCTAGCGTAGGTTCATGGTTTCCGTCACCCAAGAAGGCTCGCAGGCCGGAAGAACTCTCAGCCCACCTGCGTCGATGTATATCGGTGGCACCTGGACCGCGGCTGTGGGCGGGGCAACCATGGACTCCGTTGATCCGTCGACCGGGCGGGTCTGGAACCGGGTTCCCGCCGGGGGCGCGGCGGACGTGGACCGCGCGGTCGCGGCAGCGGACGACGCGATGGCCGGAGAATGGGGCGCCGTGCAGGGGCCGGCCCGGTCCCGGCTGCTGCACCGGCTCGCCGACCTCGTCGACCAGGACGCCGACCGGCTCGCCGCGATCGAGACGCGGGACAACGGCAAGCTGATCCGGGAGACGCGCCCGGTGATGGACCAGGTCTCGGCCTGGCTGCGTTACTACGCGGGCGCCGCTGACAAGATCTCCGGGCAGACCCTGCCCACTGGGGATCCGAACTATCTCGTGTACACGAGCCGGGAACCCATCGGCGTCGTCGGGGCGATCGTGCCCTTCAACAACCCACTCATGATCACGACGATGAAGACCGCGCCGGCCCTGGCCGCTGGCTGCGCGGTGGTGGTCAAGCCGGCGGACCAGACGCCCACCTCCACCCTGGCGCTGGCCGAACTCGTGGCCGAGGCGGGCTTTCCCGCCGGGGCGTTCAATGTCGTGACCGGACCAGGCGCCACGGTCGGCGGCGCACTCGCTCGGCATCCGGGCGTCGCGCGGGTCAGCTTCACCGGCTCCACCGCGGTCGGAACACAGGTGATGAAGGCGGCGGCCGAGCACGTCGCCCCGGTGACGCTGGAGCTGGGCGGCAAGTCGCCGAACATCGTCTTCGCCGACGCCGACCTCGACGCGGCTGTCAACGGGGTGATTGGCGGGATCTTCGCGTCCAGTGGGCAGATGTGCATAGCGGGCGGCCGCCTGCTGGTGCAGGAGGGTGTCCACGACGAGCTGGTCGAGCGGCTCCGGGCGCGGGCCGAGAACATCCGCCTGGGAGACCCGCTGGATCCCGCCAGCGAGATGGGTCCGCTCGTGAGCCAGACGCAGCTGGACAGGGTTCTCGACCTCGTCGCCAGCGGTGTCGCCGAGGGCGCGACGCTCGTGACGGGCGGCAGCCGGGTGGCTCCCGACACCGTCCCGGACGGCTACTTCGTCGCGCCGACGATCCTTGCCGGGGTGCGGCCGCACATGCGGCTGGCGCGCGAGGAGGTCTTCGGGCCGGTTCTCGCGGTCATCCCGTTCCGGGACGAGGCGCACGCCGTCGAGCTTGGCAACGACACGGCCTTCGGCCTCGCCGGTGGGGTCTGGACGCGTGACGTCCAGCGTGCCCATCGGATGGCCCGCCGGCTCCGCTGCGGAGTCGTGTGGATCAACTGCTATCGCAACACCTCTCCGCACGTCCCGTTCGGCGGAGTACGGCAGAGCGGGTTCGGCCGCGAGAACGGTCTGGACGCCGTCCTGGACTACACCCGGGTCAAGTCGGTGTGGCTGGAACTGTCCGGTTCGACCCGCGACCCGTTCTCCGTCCCGCGCGGCTGATCTCCGTGCGACGGCGGGTAGCTGTCGCCTCACCCTGTCGCGGGGAATACCCAGCCCTGACACATCTGACAGTTACGAGCTGGTGGCGTGATTCCTAGAGTCCGGTCAAACATCTCGCCGAGCATGTGACGGCGGCGGTTAGCGAGGTCAAGGAGAGGCACATGCGCCGATTTGGGCGATTACTGGGAGTGCTGGTGGTCGGAATGGTCATTCTGGCCGGGTGCGGCGCCGGGAGCGGATCAGGCGCCACCTCGGGCGCCACCTCGGGCGCCACGAGGCTATCGCAGGACAAACTGATGTCCACCGCCGCAGAAAAGGTTGCCGCGGCGACGTCGTTGACACCGACCTTTCCTGTGCCGAAGGCCGGTTTCGAGGCGGGCACCGGCACCATAGCGGTGATCGCGGGCGGCCTTTCCGCGCCGGTTCATGCCGAACAGGCCGAGGTCATGAAGAAGGCGGTCACGGCGGCCGGCTGGACGGTGCTCGGGCCCTATGACGGCAAGTTCTCGCCCGCCGTGCAGGGGGGCTACATCGACCAGGCCATCCAGGCCAGGGCCAACGGCGTGCTGCTGTTCGCCGTCGACGTCAACACGATCAGGGCGGCGGTCGACCGCGCCCTCGGAGCCAAGATTGTCGTCGCCTGCGCGATGTGCACCTCGGGTGACCAGGCGCGGGCGAAGGGCGTTCTCGACGTGACGCCCGACTTCGAGCGCCAGGGCGAGGATCTCGGCTGGTTCATCGTGCAGCGCAGCAAGGGCGCCGCGAAGGTCGCGATCACCGTGGAGCCCGCGGCGACCGGCGTCGTGGCCCGTACCAGGGGCCTGGAGAAGGTCCTCGACCAGTGCGCAGGCTGCTCCTACAACGAGATCGTCATTCCGGCCGCGGATTCGACGCTGCCCGGCCCGCCGCAGTGGACGGCATTCCTCAGCGCGCACCCCTCCGGCTACACCGACGCGGTCGCCTACTACGACGGCCTCACCACGCCGATGACCAAGACGCTGCGGGAGTCCGGCCGCACGGACGTCACGGTCAGCAGCTATGACGCCGACCCGGCCGTCCTGTCCCTGATGGCGAAGGGCTCCGCCCAGCTCGGGGCGGACGTGGCCTCGCCGCTGGACTTCGCCTCCTGGTCGGCCGTCGATCTCGTGCTCCGTTCGAAGGCGGGGGCCGCGCGGTGGGACACGACCAACCTCCCGAGCGTCCTGCTGACCGGGAAGAACATCGCCGGTTTCACCCCGCCCCTGCAACCCGCTGGTGACTGGCACAAGACGTTCACGACCCTCTGGACGTCGAGCTAGATGGCCGGCTCCGCTGGCCTGGCCCCCACGCTGCGCATCGCCGGGCTGGGCAGGTCCTTCGGCCGTGTCGAGGTGCTGCGCGACATCGATCTGGAGATCGGCCCCGGTGAGTTCGTCGGGCTGATGGGCCCGAACGGCGCCGGCAAGTCCACCCTGATCAAGGTGCTCGACGGCGTGTACCCGCCGAGCGCGGGGACGATCCGGCTCGGCGCGCAACAGGTGCCGTCGCTGGGCGCGAGCCCCCTGGTGGGGTTCATCCACCAGGACCTCGGGCTGATCGACGGGCTCACGGTCGCGGACAACCTGCGGCTGGGGCAGTCCCCGCTCAGACTGGTCGGCCCGGTCCTGAACCGGCCCGCGGAACGGGCCGCGGCCGCGCGGGCGCTGGCGGCGGTCGGGCTCGACCTGCCGGTGACCGGTCCCGTCGGTGATCTGTCACCGGGGGAGAAGGCGCTGGTGGCGATCGCGCGGGCGTTCGCCCGGGGCGCCAGGATCCTGTTCGTCGACGAGGCCACCTCCACGCTCCCGCCGCCGGACGCGAAGCGCGTGGTGGCGGCCCTGCGGGCCATGGCGAACGCGGGCTCGACGGTCGTCATGGTGACCCACAAGCTGTCGGAGATCCTCGGCGCGACCGGGCGGGTCGTGCTGCTCCTGGACGGTCGGATCGCCGCGGACCGGTCGACCACCGGCCTGGGACGGGCCGAGCTGGTGCGGATGCTGGCCTCGCACGAGAAGGGCGCCGCGGGCCCGGCCGGCGATCCCCGACCGGGTCCCGCGGATCCCGCGGCGGGCGGGCCGGGCCGGACGCTGCTCCGCCTCGACGGGGCGCACGGTGGCCGGGCCGGACCCGTCGATCTGGTCGTGCGTGCGGGGGAGGTCGTCGGGCTGACCGGAACCCCCGGTTCCGGACTGCACGACGTCGGATACCTCGCCCACGGCTCGTTGCGCCCGTCGCGAGGGACGCGCACCCTCGCGGCGGGGGTCCGCACCGCCCTCGTCCCCCCGCATCGGGAGACGCAGGGCGGCTTCCCCGACCTGGACGTCGGCGTCAATCTCACCGTGTCCGCGCTGCGCCGTTTCCGGGGGGCCTTCGGCCTGCTGGCCCGCCGACGAGAGCGTGCCGAGGGGCAGCGGCTCGTCACCCGGCTCAAGGTCCGTCCGGCGGACGTCGGAACGGAGTTCAGGCTTCTGTCCGGCGGCAACAAGCAGAAGGTGATCTTCGGGCGCGCGCTGCTCAGGGAGGCGGGCGTCCACGTGCTGTGCGAGCCCACCCGCGGCGTCGACGTGGCGGCGCGCGCGGAGATCTACGCCCTCGTGCGGCGGCTGCCCGACGAGCACACCGGCGTCCTGGTCGTCACCTCGGACGCCGAGGACCTGCTGGCCGTGTGCGACCGGCTGGCAACGGTGTCGGACGGGACGGTGTCGGACTTCCGGCCCGTCGACGACCTGGACGAGACGGCCCTGGAGGCGGTGCTGTGAACGCCGGTGCGCCGAAGTCCCGGAAAGGGAAGTCGGGAGGCGGAACTACGATGACACTCTTTGCTGACGACGCGGCGACGGAGCCGCCGAGCACCGCGCCGTCGGTACCGCTGGCGCGGCCGGCGCCGTCGCGGACACTGGCGCAGTCCCGTGCCTTCGGCTCGTCGCTCACCTTCCTCGCCTTTCTCGCCATCTTCGCCGGCTACAGCGTCTGGCTCGGCGACAGGTTCCTCGACCCCGGCGCGCGGCTGCTGAACCTGCACCAGAACGTCCCGGTGCTGCTCATCGCGCTGGCCGCGATGATCACGCTGGTAGCCGGCAAGTTCGATCTGTCGGTCTCCTCCACCGCCTCGCTCACCGCCTATCTGGCGATCGGGCTGCGGACCGAACAGGGCCTGCCGTTCTGGGCGGTGCTCGTCGCCTGCCTCGCCGTCGGGGTTGCCGTGGGCCTGGTCAACGGGTTTCTCGTCGAGTACCTGTCGATAAACGCGTTCATCGCCACGCTCGGCTCCGGTGGTGTGATCCTGGGGATCTCGAGCGTGTACTCGGGAGGCGGCCCGTTGATCCCGAGCGGCCCGCGGGCGGTGCCGGGGTGGTTCGACGCCCTGGGGTCGTTCGCCAGCCGACCGCCCGCGGCCGTCGTCTGGGCCATCGCCGCCGTCGCCTGCGCCGCGCTGGTCCGGCTGCTCGGGGCGGTGGTCCCGAGCCGGTGGGACCGGACGAGGTCGCTGGCGGCGCGGACCGTGGCCGTCGCCGCGGCGGCGGCCCTGGTCGTGGTCGGGCTCGACGTGCCGTCCTGGTCCGGCGGCGTCTCGTGGTTGACCTTCCTGCTGCTGGTGGTCGCCACGGCGATGTGGGTGCTGCTGGAGCTCACCGCGTTCGGTCGCGGGCTGAAGGCCTCCGGCGCCAACCCGGAGGCCGCCCGGCTCGCCGGGATCCACACCCGTCGCCACGTGCTCGGAGCATTCGTGCTGGGCGGCGTCCTCGCGGCGCTCGCCGGGGTCATCCTCGCCGCCACCCAGGGCAGCGTCGCCCCGGATCTCGCCGGCGCGTTCCTGCTGCCCGCCTTCGCCGCCGCGTTCCTGTCCACCGTGGTCTTCTCCGCCGGGGCGTTCACCGTGTGGGGCACGGTCATCGGGGGCGTGTTCGTGGTCTGGGTCGGCCAGGGCCTGATCGTCGGCGGGCTGCCGAACACCTGGACCGACATCGTCAACGGCGCGGTGCTGCTGATCGCCGTGTCCCTGTCCACCGTGGTCCGGATCGCCCGCCGATGACGGACCGCCTCGATGCTGACGGAACCGTCAGTGTCGTGGATCACAAAACGTCATTACCGTCCCCCATCAGGTCAGCGGGTTCGACAGCGAACTCGACGCGGAGCGGGCAGCCGGCCGGCGGCATCAGGCGCGGCGCGCCGGACTCCGCGGGCCGCGGCCCGCGGGGCACAGCCCGCGGGCAGCAGGATGAAGGAGAAGCCGTTCTCATGCGTTTCGGTGTACAGATCTTTCCGTATCACAAACCGTGGATCGACCCCAGCACGCAGTTCGAGGACGACCTGCAGCTGATCGAGCATCTGGACCGGCTGGGTTACGACGAGGTCTGGATCGGCGAGCACCACTCGACCGGCTGGCAGAACATCGCCGCGCCCGAGCTGTTCCTCGCCGCCGCGGGTCAGCGTACGCGGAACATCACCCTCGGTACCGGCGTGAGCTCGCTGCCGTACCACCACCCGCTGATGCTGGTGGACCGGATCGTCCAGCTGAGCCACATGCTCAAGGGCCGCCTGCTCTGGGGGATCGGGGCTGGCTCGCTGGCCCAGGACGCCCAGATGATCGGGGTCGACCCGCTCGAGCAGCGGCGGATGACCGAGGAGGCGCTGGAGGCGATCCTCGCGCTGCTGCGCTTCGACGGCCCGGTCACCCGCAGGACGGACTGGTTCGAGATCAACGACGCACAGCTGCACCTGCGGCCGTACGGCGGCGGGCTCGACATCCGGGTCGCGTCCCAGCTGTCACCGTCCGGGCCGCGGCTGGCGGGCAAGTACGGCACCGGGCTGTTCCAGTTCGGGGTCCTGGGCACCGTCGAGGACAACCCGATCGCCCAGACCTGGGCGATCGCCGAGGAGTCCGCGGCGGCACACGGGCAGACAGTGGACAGACAGCGGTGGAGCGCGCTGCACATGATGCACATCGCCGAGACCGAGCAGGAGGCTCGCGCCCAGGCACGCTGGGGCCTGCAGGACTGGGCGCGCTACATGCTGACGATCCTGCCGATCGTGAAGAGCGACCCGGACGACTTCGACGCCCTCGTGGACGAGCTCAACGAGTCCATCTTCGTCATCGGCACGCCCCGGATGGCCCGTGAGCGGATCGCGACCATCGTCGAGAAGTCCGGTGGGCTCGGCTCGATCGTGATCGGCAACTGTGAGGTCGCCTCCCCCCGCCACCAGCGGGACTCCTTCGAGCTGCTGGCCCGCGAAGTGTTCCCGCACTTCACGGGGCAGGTCGCGCCCCGGCTGGCGGGTGTCGAGTCGATGGCTCGCTTCGGGGCGACCGGCGAGAAGCTGGCCGCGGCACAGGAGAAGGCCCGCCGGGAGTACGCGGCGGAGAAGGCGGAGAGGGAGGCCCGGTGAACGTCGTGAGGAAGGGCCGCGTCGAGGGCAGGGTCGCGTTCATCACCGGGGCCGGCCGCGGGCAGGGGCGCAGCCACGCGCTGAGGCTCGCGGAGGAGGGCGCGGACATCATCGCCGTCGACATCTGCGCTCCCGTGGCGAGCGTCAGGTATCCGATGTCCACGAAGGAGGACCTGGCTGAGACCGCGCGGCTGGTCAGGGAGCGGGACCGCCGGGTGGTCACCGCGGTCGCCGACGTCCGCGACGCCGCCGACATCGAGGCCGCCCTGCGCCAGGGCGTTGACGAGCTCGGCCGGCTCGACATCGTGGTGGCCAACGCGGGCATCGCCAGCTACGCCCCGGCTCACGAGATCACCGAGCAGGCGTGGAAGGAGATGATCGATATCAACCTGACCGGCGTGTGGCAGACCTGCAAGGCGGCCGTGCGGTACCTGCTGCCACAGCGCTCGGGCTCGATAGTGATCATCAGCTCGGGTGCCGGCCTGATCGCGCCGCCGAACCTGGCGCACTACGTGTCGGCCAAGCACGGCACGGTCGGCCTCATGCGGGCGCTGTCGAACGAGTTGGCCCCCCACATGATCCGGGTGAACAGCATTCATCCCACCCAGGTCGACACTCCGATGATCATGCATGAGGAGATCTACCGGATGTTCCGACCGGATCTGGAGAACCCGACCAGGGAGGACATCGTCGAGCCCTCGACGGCGATGAACTCCATGCCCGTGCCCTGGGTCGACCCGGTGGACGTCTCCAACGCCGTGCTGTTCCTCGCCTCTGACGAGGCCCGCTACATCACCGGCGCCACGCTGCCGGTGGACGCGGGCATCGTCACAAAGGTCTGATCACCCCATTTCTGATCACCCATCGCTGATCTCCGTACGGAGGATCCGACAATGAACGGCGGGATTCTGGCAGGCAAGGTCGCGATCGTGACCGGGGCCGGATCGTTCCACGGCGACCACCAGCTTCACTTACCGGGCCAGGGCAGCGCGGTCGCCGCCAAGCTCGCCTCGCTGGGTGCCGCGGTCGTCCTGGCCGACCTGCATGGCGAGGCGGCCGAGCTGCGGGCGAAACAGATCCGGGAGAACGGCGGCCAGGCCGTCGCGGTGCGGGTCGACGTCCGCAGCGAGGCCGACGTCGAGCGGATGGTCGCCACCGCCGTCGGCGAGTTCGGGCGGCTCGACATCCTGCACAACAACGCCGCCGACCTGGAGCGCCTGTTCGACCCGGGTGACCCCGAGATCACCCGGATGGAGGCCGGGACCTGGCACGCCGTGTTCAGCACGCTCGTGCTCGGCACGATGCTCGGCTGCAAGCATGCCATTCCCGTGATGCTCCGGACCGGTGGGGGCAGCATCGTCTGCACCTCCTCGACCTCCGGCGAGATGGGTGAGCTGAACCTGACGGTGTACGGCGCGGCCAAGGCGGCGGTGAACCAGATCGTCCGGTCGGTGTCGACCCAGTACGGCAAGCAGGGCATCCGGTGCAACGCGGTGGCGCCGGGACTGATCCTCAGCCCACCCAGCCTGGCGATCGGGCAGGAGCTGATCGACGAGTACGCGCGGCACTGCGACACCCCGTACGTCGGGGAGCCGGCCGACGTGGCCGAGGTCGTCGCCTTCCTCGTCTCCGACGCCGCGCGCTACGTGAGCGGCCAGGTCATCAGGGTCGACGGAGGCTTCGCCCAGCAGTCCCCGCTGGCCGCCGACTCCCGGTCGTCCGGCCTGGTGGCCGGCGTGAACTGACCGGCTGCCCGGACCGGGCACCCGGACCGTCACGCCCCGTAGCCCGCTTCCGGTGACAGGTCGCGCGGTCTACCGTCCGGGCGTGGAACGAGGAGATGTGAGATGAGGATCTGCGTCGTCGACGACCACGAGGTCGTGCGGGAAGGGCTGCGGCTGGCGCTGTCCGCAACCGCGGACCTGGACATCGAGATCGTCGCGGAGGCCGGTTCCGGCCACGAGGCGCTGGCGGCCCTGCGCCGGTTCCGGCCCGACCTGATGCTGGTCGACTACCGTCTCCCGGATACCCCGGGTGACCGCCTCTGCGCCGATCTGGTGGCCGCCCACCGCGGGATCAAGGTCGTGATGCTGACCAGCTATCTCAGCGAGGACGTCGTCCAGCGGTGCCTCGCCGCGGGCGCCGCCGGGTTCGTCACCAAGGCGGCCGGTCTGGACGAGCTGCGTACCGTGCTGGGGCGGATCGCGTCGGGCGGCGACGGTCTCGTGGTCTGCAGCACGTCGGCCACCGTGCAGCGGCTGTACTCGGCGGCCACCGCGCCGGACCGGCGGCGCCTGCTCACCCCGCAGCAGGAGCGCGTCCTGGAACTTGCTGCCGAAGGCTGCACCTACGGCGAGATCGGAAAGCGGCTGAACCTGTCGGTGTCGACCGTCCGCTTCCATATCCGCGGGGTCAAGGAGCGGCTCGGGGTGAAGACCCACTCGCAACTGATCGCCACCGCGATCCGCGAGGCCCTCATCGCGCCCGGATCCGATGCCGTCAGCGCCTGATCCAGCTCCGGACCGGTCCGATGACGCCGTGGGCTTCGCCCGCCGGGCCGCCGGGGTCCTGCGGGCGCGATCGGTCGAGCTGCGCGACGGGGACCGCCGGCGGGTCCTCGCCACATGGGGCAGCCCCGGCCGCGGCGTCGTTCCCGTCGCCCGCACGCTCGACCTGGCCGAGGAGCCGTCGGCGACGCTGTGCTCGCCGGTGCCGAGCGGGGTGGACGTGGACGGCGACACCAGGGCGCTGGTGGCCGTCGCGGGCGAGCGAGGCGCCGCCGCCTGGCTCGAGGTGGTCTGGAGCGGCGACACGACGCTGGACCCGCGCACCGCGGTGATGCTGCGCGTCCTCGCCAGGACCGCCCAGCTGCTCCTGGACCGGCCGCGGTCGGCCACGCCGCTGGTGGACCGGCTCGTGTTGTCGGGCGCGGAGCTGCTCGCGGAGCTGGCGCTGACGGCGGAGACCTTTGACCAGCTGCTCGGGGGGATCACCGCGGTCCTCGCCCCGCTCGTCGACGGCACGTCCGTCGGGGTGGCCGAGATGAACGACGAGGGCTATCTGCAGGCGCTGCCGGGCTCGTTCGGGGCCTCGGCGGAACTGGTGGCGTCCTCGCAGGTCAGCCGGACCGAGATCACGACAGCCGCGGCCGCGGTCTTCCGGACGGGCCGAACGATGCTCGCGAACGACCCCCGGACGGACATCCCGCGGTTCGTCGAGTGGGTCGAGGGATTCGGGATCAGCCGTCTCATGACGTTGCCGATGATCGTGGGCGGGCGCCCGCTGGGGGTCGTGCACGTCGCGAACAAGCCGGTCGGGTTCACCGAGGCGGACGCCCGGCTCGCCGAGCGGCTCACCCCCTTCGTCGCGGGCGCGGTGGCCCACGTACACCAGCGCCTGGAGCTGCGGCGCCGCGAGCGGGTGACCGCCGTCCTGGGCAGGGCGGCGACCGCGATCGCCTCGGGTGTCCAGCTCTCGGAGTTCGCCCCGTTCCTCGAGGAGCTGCGCGCCGTCCTGGACTGCCGGACGGCCGTCGTCACCTTCCTCGCTGAGGACCAGCCCCGGCTGGTCGCCGGGCGCGCCGATCCCGCGGTCGTGCGACGCGACGTTGAGTTCCTCGGCGAGGTCGACATCGGCTCGGCCGGCATCCGGTCGGCGATGTCGAGGCCGCGGGCACCCGGCGAGCTGGGCTGGGTGACCCTCCACGCCCCGATCCTCGTCGACGGCGCGTCGCGGGCCCACCTGGCGATGCTCCGGACTCCCTGCGAGCCGTTCCGCGAGCCCGAACAGGCCGCGGTGCGGCGGATGGCGGATGTCATCGCGCTGGGCTGGACCACCGACCGGTATCGCTGGGAGCAGGCGGAGAAGGCACGGGCCCGCGAACGTGAGCGCATCGCCGACGACATTCACGACCGCACGGTCCAGCTTCTGTTCAGCGGCAAACTGACCCTGCAGCGGCTGTTCGAACAGCTCGACGAGGCGTCGCCCGCCCGCCCGACCGCGGCGCGGGCACTGTCCCTGCTGGTCAGGAGCGAGGAATCGATCCGGGAGGCCATCCACCACCTCGCCCCGTCCGCGCGGCCCGGGGCGGGTCTGGGAACGGGGCTCGCGGCCGTGGCGGAGGAGGTCGGCCAGCAGTTCGCCGCCGACATCGTCCTCGCCCCCGGATGCGATACCGGCGGCGTCGACCTGGACATCCGGCGGACCACGGCCCTCCTCGCCGCGGCGCGGGAGGCGATGATCAACGCCGCGAAGCACGCGGGGCCGTGCCGGGTCAGGGTGGACCTCGACGTCACGGCGACAGGCGGCGTCGTGCTCCGGGTCGCCGACGACGGCGTCGGGTTCCCGGCGAGAGTGACCCCCGGGTACGGCCTGGATGCGGTGCGCCGCCGGCTCGCCGAGCACGGCGGCTGCCTCGCGGTGCGCGCGCGCCCCGGCGGCGGCACCGAGGTGATCGTCTCGGTCGCTCCCTGAGCGGGCCGGGGACCGACGGGCAGGGCCCGGCGCCCTCGCGGGGCTGGCACCACCGCTACGGACTGACGCAACCGTCAGTGGGATGGGCCGGGCGGGTCACCGAGGATGGACGACCAGGGCACAGGCCGGCCACGCCGACCGACGCGACGACCGTGGGGAGCACGCAGGGATGGCGGGACACGACTCCGATGGCCGGCACGCCGACCAGGATGTGGTGGACCGGCGGGCTGGCGTCCTGGCCCGCCAACCAGCACAAGCGGACGATCTCCCTCGACATCACCCGGCCGCAGGGGCGT
>NZ_FZMO01000335.1 GCF_900197875.1 Frankia canadensis
ACCCTGCCCACCTACCCGAGCGCACCGCGACAGCGGATCCAGCGGGTTGGACACCAGCACAGACACCGGCGGCACCGGCACCCCGACCCACACCACCCTGCCCACCTACCCCTTCCAACACCACACCTACTGGCTCACCGAGACGGCTCGGCCGGCCGCGAACCAGAGCGTCGGTGGCACGGACTCCGGTGAACGCGCGTTCTGGGAGGCCGTCGAGCGACAGGACCTGGACACCGTGGCCGAGGCCCTCGGCACCGACCGTTCCGGGGCGCTTGGCGAGGTGCTGCCGGTGCTGTCGGCGTGGCGGCGTGGCCGCCAGGATCGCCAGATCGTCGACTCGTGGCGCGTCCGCACGCGGTGGACACATGTGAGCCGACCGGCCGCGGCTCTGACGGGAACGTGGTTCGTGGTGACACCCACGCAGGCCGTCGAGGAGGGACCGGTCGAGAAGGTCATCGCCGCGCTGCGCGCCGGCGGGGCGCGGCTGGTCCTCATCCCGGGGCCGGCGATCGCGTCCGAGCGTGGCGGCCTCGTCGCCCGGCTGCGCGAAGCCGCCGAGGCTGACGCGGGGGCCGGCCGTGGCGCCGCGGTCGGTGTGCTGTCGCTGCTCGCCCTGGATGAGACACCGCACGCCGAGCACCCGGCCATCACGAACGGGCTGGCGGCGACGCTGCTGCTCGTCCAGGCGCTGGACGAGGCGGACGTCACCGGGCGGCTGTGGATCGTCACGCAGGCCGCGGTCAACGCCGCGCAGGGCGACCGCGTCGACCATCCGCTGCAGGCTCTGGTCGCGGGTCTGGGCCGCGTCCTCGCCGTGGAGCAGCCGACCCGTTGGGGTGGGCTCGTCGATCTGCCCTCCTCACTCGACGAGGAGGTGACGACCCGGCTGGTGGCCGTCCTGGCCAGCGGTGACACCGACGTCGATACCGACGTCGATGACCAGCTGGCGGTCCGGCCGACGGGGACGCTCGCGCGCCGGCTGGTGCGCGCGCCGCTGGTCGACGACGTCGCCGGGGCACCGTGGAGGCCGCGCGGTCCGGTCCTCGTCACGGGCAGCGCCACGGCTGCCGGGGCGCAGGTGGCGGACTGGCTGGAACGCGACGGCGCCGAGCGGCTCCTGGTCGCGGACAACGCGTCGCTGGCCACCGATCCCGCCGGCGCGACCCCGGTGCCGGCCGGCGAACCGCCGACCGCCGTCGTCCACGTCCCCGTCATCGGCGCCGGTGACAACGGCGGCGACGGCGACGGCGACGGCGACGGCGACGGCACCAGTGACGACGGTATCGGTGACGACGGCGGCGACGCTCCGACCGCCCTGATCGCGGACCTGGAGATCGCCGCCCTCGCGGCGGCGGTCGGCCCGGCCGTCGTCGGTGCCTCCCGCCTGCACGAGCAGGTGGCCGACCGGCCGGTGGACGCCTTCGTCCTGTTCTCCTCGGCGAGTGGCGTGTGGGGAGACGCGGGACGCGGCGCCGACGCTGTGGTGGGCGCCTACCTGGAGGCACTGGCCGAGTACCGTCGGGGCCGCGATCTGCCCGCGACCCATCTCGCCTGGGGCCACTGGCCCGACCTGGCGCCCGCCGGGAGCGGCGGGAACGGCGGGCGGGACGTCGTCCCGCAGCCGGGACGCGGCGAGGCCCGCATGGGGGACGCGGTCCGTCCGCTCGTGCCGGCGCTCGCGCTCGGCGCGCTGCGGGAGGCGATCGAGCGCGGGGAGTCCGGCCTGCTGCTGGCGGACGTCGACTGGTCCCGGCTGGCGTCCGTGCGGGGGGCGGCCCCGGCCGGCCTGCTGGCGGCGCTGGCAGGGCCGCGACCCGTCGCCGAGGCCGAGGCCGGGCGGGGCGACAGCGCGAACCGTGCCGCCCAGGAGCTGGTCGAACGGCTGGCCACCCTGGACGAGACCGGCCAGGACCAGGTGCTCGTCGAACGGGTCCGCATCGAGGTGGCGGCCGTCCTCGGCGCCGACAGCCCGGACGACGTCGACCCGCGCCGCGCGCTGAAGGATCTCGGGTTCGACTCGCTGGCGGCCGTGTCGCTGCGCAACCGGCTCAGCTCCGCGACCGGGCTGAGCCTTCCCACCACGGTGGCCTTCGACCATCCGACCACCGAGGCGGTCGCGGCGTTCCTGCGCACCCGGCTGGCCCCGCAGGCACCCGCGGAGGGCGTCGAGGCGCAGCTGGACCGGCTCGCCGCCACCGTGGCCACCCAGACCGACGAGGCGCAACGCCGCCGGACGGCGAACCGGCTCCAGGACCTGCTGCGGCAGCTGACCGTGGCGGCATCCGCCGGGGGCGACGACATCGCGGCGGCGATCCACGACGGCTCCGACGACGACCTGTTCGACCTGCTCGACAGGACTTTCGAGCAGTCCTAGACCGACCGTCCCCAGCCCCGACCGTCCCAGGCCCGACCGCCCCCAGGCCCCGACCGTCCCAGCCCCGACCGTCCCGCCGGAGCACCGGCGGCCGCGATCCCACCGAGCAACGAGGTACCGCCATGTCTGATGACCAGAGGCTTCGTAACTACCTCAGGCGCGCGACAGTCGAACTGCACGAGACCCGCCAGCGGCTCCGCGAGGAGCAGGAACGCCGCCACGAGCCGATCGCGATCGTCGCGATGGCCTCCCGGCACCCCGGGGGTGCCCGCTCGCCGGAGGACCTCTGGCAGCTGGTCATCAACGAGACCGACGCGATCTCGGAGTTCCCCACCGACCGGAACTGGGATCTGGGGTCGCTGTACGACCCGGATCCGGACCAGCCGGGCACGTCGTACGTGCGCACGGGTGGCTTCCTGTACGACGCCGGGGACTTCGACCCCGAGTTCTTCGGGATCAGCCCGCGTGAGGCCGTCGCGATCGACCCGCAGCAGCGGCTGCTGCTGGAGACGACCTGGGAGGCCCTCGAGCGCGCCGGGATCGATCCGGAGGGCCTGCGCGGCAGCCGGACCGGGGTCTTCTTCGGCACCAGCACGCAGGACTACGGGACGAACCTGGCCTCGCTGCCGCTGGACATCGAGACGTACCGGATGACCGGCGTCGCGGCGAGCGTGCTGTCCGGGCGGGTCGCGTACACGTTCGGGCTGGAGGGCCCGGCGGTCACGGTCGACACCGCCTGCTCGTCGTCGCTGGTCGCGCTGCATCTGGCCGTGCAGTCGCTGCGGCAGGAGGAGTCGTCGCTGGCGCTGGTGGGGGGTGTGTCGGTGCTGACGACCCCGGCGGGCTGGGTGTACTTCAGCCGGCAGCGCGGGCTCGCGCCCGACGGGCGGTGCAAGCCGTTCGCCGCCGCCGCGGACGGGACCGCCTGGGGGGAGGGCGTCGGCGTCCTGGTGGTGGAACGGCTCTCCGACGCCAGACGGCTGGGCCATCCGGTCCTGGCCCTGGTCCGCGGCACGGCGGTCAACCAGGACGGGGCCAGCAACGGCCTGTCCGCGCCGAACGGGCCGTCCCAGCAGCGGGTGATCCGGGCGGCGCTGGCGAACGCCGGCGTGCGGCCGAACCAGGTCGACGCCGTGGAGGCCCACGGCACCGGCACCACCCTGGGCGACCCGATCGAGGCGCAGGCCCTGCTCGCGACCTACGGCCAGCAGCGGCCGGCCGACCGTCCGCTGTGGCTCGGCTCGATCAAGTCGAACGTCGGGCACACCGGGGCCGCGGCCGGCATCACCGGTGTGATCAAGATGGTGCTGGCGATGCAGCACGGCGTGCTGCCGAGGACCCTTCACGTCGACGCGCCGTCGCCGCACGTGGACTGGTCCGCCGGCGCGGTGTCGCTGCTGACCGCTGCGGCGCCGTGGCCGGACACCGGCGAGGCGCGCCGCTGCGGTGTGTCGGCGTTCGGTGTGAGCGGGACGAACTCGCACGTCATCCTGGAGCAGGCCCCGCGGCCCGAGTCCGCCGACGCCGTCCTCGACGCCGAAGCCGACGGCGTCGTCGCGACGGGCGGCACCGGCGTCGAGGGCGCCGGGACCGCCGAGGCGGACGCGGACCCCGGGGTGCGGCCCTATCTGGTGTCCGCGCGGGGCGAGGGCGCGCTGCGGGCACAGGCGGCACAGCTGCGCGGATTCGTCGCGACGCGCACCGACCTGGCACCGGAGGAGATCGCGACCGCGCTGGCGTCGTCGCGGGGCCGTCTGGACCACCGGGCGGTGATCCTCGCCGCCGACCGGGCCGGGCTGCTGTCCCGGCTGGGCGAGCTCGCCCGGGGCGAGCACACGGACGGGGTGGTCACGGGGGTCCGCGGCGACTGGCGCCGAGGGCCGGTGTTCGTCTTCCCCGGCCAGGGCTCGCAGTGGGCGGGGATGGTGGCGGAGCTGCCGGCGTCGTCGCCGGCGTTCCGGCACCAGTGGCGGCAGTGCGCGCAGGCGCTGGCCCCGCACGTCGACTGGTCACTCGACGCGGCGGCCGCCGACGCGGCACTGCTGCGCCGGGTGGATGTCGTGCAGCCGGTCCTGTGGGCCGTCCAGGTGTCCCTGGCCGCGTTGTGGCGCTCGTTCGGGGTGGAACCGGCGGCGGTGATCGGCCACTCGCAGGGCGAGCTCGCGGCGGCCGTCGTGGCGGGTGGACTGTCCGTGGCGGACGGCGCGCGTGCCGTCGCGTTGCGCAGCCGGCTGCTGGCGGACATCGCCGGTCAGGGCGGGATGGTGTCGGTCGCCCGGTCCGAGGTCGAGGTCCGGGCGCTGCTCACCCGTTGGGAGGGGTCGCTGGACGTCGCCGCCGTCAACGGGCCCTCGTCGGTCACCGTCGCGGGAGACGCCGACGCCTGCGACGACCTGGTAGTGCTCTGCGAGAGCCGGCAGATCCGGGCCCGTCGGGTGCAGGTCGACTACGCCTCCCACACCCCCCAGGTCGAGGCGATCCGGGAACGGCTGGTCGAGGCGCTCGCGCCGCTGGCACCGGTCTCGTCGAGCGTGCCCTTCTACTCGACGGTCACCGCCGGCCTGCTGGACACCGCCGGGCTGGACGCCCACTACTGGTACCGCAACCTGCGCGAGCCGGTCGCGCTGGACCGGACGACACGGGCTCTGGCCGCCGCCGGCTTCCGGGTCTTCGTCGAGCCCAGCGCGCATCCGGTGCTGACGACCAGCGTCGAGGAGGCGGTCGAGGAGACCGTGGGCGCCGCCGCGGGTCTGGTGGTCGGGTCGCTGCGCCGCGGCGACGGCGGCCTGGACCGGTTCCTGGCCTCCGTGGCGGAGCTGTTCGTCCGCGGCGTCCCCGTCGACTGGCTGCCCGTGCTCCCCCCCGGCGGCCCCCGGCGGCTCGACCTGCCCACCTACGCCTTCCAGCGGCGCCGGTTCTGGCTGGACGGCCCGGCCGAGAGTGCCACGTCGAGCGCACGGTCCTTCGCCGCCGCCCCGGCACGGGGGCCGGCTGGGGACCCGGCGGAGGCGGAGTTCTGGGCCGCGGTGGAACGCGAGGACGGCGCGACCACGGCCACGATCCTGGGCACCGAGCCGGCGGCGCTGCCCGACCACGTCCTGACGGCGTTGCGTGGCTGGCGCCGGGAGCGACGCCGCCGCGGCCGCATCGACTCCTGGCGCTACCAGCAGCGCTGGCAGGCCCTGAGCGAGGCGGGCCCGGCGGTGCTCGCCGGGACGTGGCTCGTCGCGCATGATGGGAGCGACACGACCGCGCCCCTGGCCGCCGAGGTCGCCGACATCCTGGCGGTGCACGGCGCGCGGGTCACGCAGGTGACGGCGACGGCGGGCGGCGACCGCGCCGCGCTCGCCGAACGGCTCCGCGAGGCCGGTGCCGAGGGTGCCGCCGGGATCGTCTCCCTGCTGGCCGTGAACGAGTCCGACGATCCGGGCGAGCCCGGGATTCCGATCGGATTGACGGCGACCCTGCTGCTGGTCCAGGCCCTCGTCGACGCCGCCAGCGCCGCGACGTTGTGGCTGGTGACCCAGGGTGCCGTCGCGGTGGGGCCGTCGGATCCGCTCACCCACCCACTGCGGTCCCTGGTGTGGGGCCTCGCCCGTGGGATCACGGCGGAGCATCCCGGCCTGTGGGGCGGCCTGGTGGATCTGCCGGCGGTCCTGGACGGGCGGACCGGATCCCGTCTCGCCGGCGTGTTCGCCGCGCGGGCCCGGCTGGACGCGGCCGCGCGGACCGGCGACGCGCTGGGGCGCCCTGGCGACGCGGCGGGGCAGGCGGCCGGCGACGCGGCCGAGGACGAGGTGGCCCTGCGCGGCACCGGCGCGTTCGCGCGCCGGCTGGTTTCGGCTCCGCTGACGGCCACGGCACCCGAATCGCCGTGGCGGCCGGATGGCGCCGTGCTGGTCACCGACGGCACGTCGCCGCTGGGCAGCGGCACCGCGCTGTGGCTCGCCCGCGAGGGCGCCCGCCACCTCGTTCTCACGGTGCCGGACGGCGCCGACCCGGCGGCGGCCGACGGCCTGCGCGACCAGCTCACCGAGCTGGGGGTGACGTCCACCGTGGTGGCCGTGGACCTCGCGGACCCGGAGGCGGTCGCCGCTGTGCTCGCCACGCCGACCGGCCACCGGCTGACCGCCGTCTTCCACACCGCCCAGCTGCTCGACGAGGGCCCTCTGGACGCGTTCGGCCCGCAGCGCCTCGCGCACGTCGTGCGCACGAAGGCGGTGGCCGCCCGCAACCTGGACGAGCTGACGCGTCCGCTGGACCTGTCGGCGTTCGTGTTGTTCTCCTCGGCGGCGGCCACCCTGGGTGGTCTCGGCCTCGGCGCGTTCGGCGCGGCCAACGCCTACCTCGACGCCCTCGCCGAACACCGGCGCGGCGCCGGGCTGCCCGCGACCGCCATCGCGTGGGCGGCCTGGTCCGAGCGGGCGGCGAGCACCCACCCCATCGACGGCGCCGACGGGGCCGACGCAACCAACACGACCGACGCGACCCGCGTGGCCTCCCCGACCGACGCGGGTGACGCGGGTGACGCGAGTGACGAGGAGGGTCGGCTCGCGCGGCTGCGCCGCCGCGGTTTCGCCGCGATCGCGCCGGCGCTGGCCCTGCACGCGCTGGGCGAGGTGCTCGACCACCGGGAGAGCGCGATCCTGATCGCCGAGGTCGACTGGGAGCGACTCGCGGGCGGCCGGGTGGCCTTGGGCGGCCCGCGGTCGCTGCTGCGCGGGATCGCGGAGGTCGAGCGGCTGCGACGGGAGTGGGAGCCGGGCGCCGACACCGCCGCGGCGTCCGTGCGGGTCTCCGCCCGCCAGCTCGCCGGCCTGGCCGCCGCCGAGCAGGATCGGCTCCTGCTGGAGCTGGTCCGTACGGAGATCGCGACCGTCCTCGGCCATGCCGCTCCCCACCAGGTGCAGGCGCAACGCGGGCTGCTCGAGCTCGGCTTCGACTCGCTCACCACGGTGGAGCTGCGCAATCGGCTGGGCGCCGCGACCGGACTGCGCCTGCCCGCCCGGCTGATGGTGGACGTGCCCACGCCGCAGGCGCTGGCCCGACACCTGCGCCAGCAGCTGGTCGGCGGCCAGAGTGATGGCCTGGACACGCGCCTGGCCGACGACGCGGGCCTCACCGCAAACGCGGGCCTGGCCGGCGGCAGGGACCCGGCCGGCGAGGCGGCGGACGAGGACCTCGGCGAGGCGGCGGCCATCCCGCGTCAGGAGGCCGGTCCGGCCAGCTCGGCGGCACGGGTGAGCGCGGCGGCCGGCACCTCGTCCCAGGACATGATCAGCACCCTGTTCCGGCGCGCGCAGGAGCTGGGCCGGGCGACCGAGTTCACCGAGCTGATCATGAAGGCGGCACAGTTCCGGCCCACGTTCGACCGGCCCGAGCCGGCCGAGGCTCCCGGCGTCATCCGCCTGGCCGAGGGCCGGGAGCAGCCCGCGCTGATCTGCGTCCCCACGGTGCTGGCGACCACGGGTCCCTATCAGTTCGCCCGTTTCGCCGCCCACTTCGTGGGTTCCGCCGACGTCTGGACCCTGTCGCTGCCCGGGTACCGCGACGGTCAGCGGTTGCCGTCGTCCCTGGCGGCGGTCGTGGAGGCCAGCGTCGACGCGCTGCTCGCGACCGTGGACGGCTCGGCGTTCGTCCTGGTCGGCTACTCCTCGGGCGCGCTGCTGGCGCACTCGATCGCGCGGCGGCTCGAGGAGATGGCGCGGGGGCCCGCCGCGGTCGTGCTGCTCGACCCCTACCGGACCGGCGGTGGCGCGCTGGAGCGGATCGGGCCGGCGGTGCTGGACGGCATGGCGGCCCAGCTGGGCGAGCTGACCCCGGCCGACGAGTTCCGGATCACGGCCATGGGCGGCTATCTGCGCCTGCTGGCCGACTGGCAGGTCAGCGGGCTGCGGGCGCCGACCCTGCTCGTCCGGGCGACCCAGCCGCTGCCCGCCTGGGCGCCGGACACGGCGTGGCGGGCGCACTGGGACGGCGCCGACGCCGTCACCGACGTCCCGGGCGACCACTTCTCGGTCCTGGACGCGCACGCCGGCGCCGCCGCCCGCGCCGTCCAGCACTGGCTCGGCCAGATTCTCGTCACCAGGAGCTAAGGAGCTTCCAGCATGAGCGACAAGACGCCGGTACTGATCGTGGGCGCCGGTCCGTGCGGGCTGGCGCTCGCCGCGACCCTGACCAGACTCGGGGTCACGGTGCGCGTCCTCGACGCCGCCGACGGCCCGGGCGGCGGATCGCGCGCGATCCTGCTGTGGCCGCCGGCCCTCGACGTCCTCGCCGACATCGGAGTGCTCGAGGAGGCACTCTCGATCGGTTTCCAGCCGCGGGCGATGAACTACCACCTCAGCGGCAGGCGGACCGTCCGGGTCGAGCTGGACCCGCGCAACCGGCCGCTGATCCTGCCCCAGGAGCACACCACCCGCCTCGTGACCGCGGCGCTCACCCGGCTCGGTGTCACCATCGAACGGTCCACCCGGGCCACCGACATCACGGTCACCGACGCCGGCGCCACCGTGCGCGCGCTCGGCCCGAACGGGGTCGAGGTCATCGAGGCGGACTGGCTCGTCGGCGCCGACGGGGTGGGCAGCGCCGTCCGCCAGCAGCTCGGCATCGACTTCCCGGGCGAGCAGGTCGCCGTCACCGTGCTGCTCGCCGAGGGGACGGTCGACGGCGACTTCACCCGCGACGAGCTGCACTACCACTTCGGTCACGCCGGTCCGCTGCTGTGCGCGCCGCTGCCCGGCGAGGCCGTCCGGCTGGCCACCCCGGTGGCACCCGGCACGGACCTCACGGCCGAGACGGTCCAGAGGCTGGTGGACCTGCGCGGGCCGGGCGGTCTGGCCGTGCGGGAGCTGGGCACGCTCACCACGTTCACCAGCCAGGAGCGGATCGCCGCGACGCTGCGCCAGGGCCGGGCCTTCCTGGTCGGCGACGCGGCGCACACCCACTCGCCGATCGGCGGCCAGGGCCTCAACCTCGGGCTGTCCGACGTGCGCAACCTGGCCTGGAAGCTGGCGGGGGTCGTGCGCGGCCAGCTCGACGAGTCGGTGCTGAGGACCTACGACCCGGAGCGACGGCAGGCCGCGCAGGAGACGGTCAGGGTCGCGGCCCTGCTGATCCGGCTCGCCGTGCTGACCGGGGCGAAGGCGCGGCTGCGCAACGTCGGCTGGGGCACCCTGCAGCGGACCGGCGCGCTGCGCCGCCTGTACGCGCCGCTGCTCGCCGGCTGGCGGGCGCGGTACCCGCAGCTGCTCGCCGAGCCCGCCGGGCCGGCCCGCCGGTGGCAGCGCCTGCCCCGGCCCGGGCGGTCGGCCCTTCCGGCAGCCGGTTCCCGCACACCGTCCTGGGTTCCGCCGGCGGGCGCCGACATCGCCCCCGGCGCGCTGCGGCTGCTGACGGTCGGCTCCGTGCCGGACGGGCTGGTCGGCGCCACGCGGGCGCTGGCGGACCGCTGGGCGCCGCTGGTCGCCCACGATCAGGTCGACCGCGGCGGCCGGGGTTTCCTCCTGCTGCGCCCGGACGGTTACGTCGCGGCCTCCGGGTCCCGCCGTGAGGATCTGGACGCGGTCGACCGGCTGCTCACCAGGCTGTCCGCGGGCACGAGCCCCGTTCCCGGGACGTCCGCGCACGCCGAGCCGACGGCGGCGGCCTCGAAGTCCGGCTGAGGCCGAGAACGGAGGCGGCTCCCCGGCCCTGGCGCCGGGGGTGACCGCCCCCCGGTCAGACGGAACGGCCGCCCGATACCTCGCCAGGCCGGAGCGGGCGGCCAATCCGGTTTCCGGTCAGGCCGGGGTGGGCGGCCGTCCGGTTTCCGGTCAGGCCGGGGTGGCGGTCCAGTCCCTGGTCAGGCCGGGCAACGGGCGCCTGGCGGCTCCCGGCCTGACCACGGGACGGACCACGCCGCCGGTGCGCTGTTCCGCCGCGGCCGGCGCCGGCGCCCCCACGTCGGCTCCCAGCAGGTTCGTGAGATCCGTACGTCTGCTGACCTGCAGCTTCCGGTAGACACGGGTGAGGTGCTGCTCGACGGTGCTGACGGTGACGTGCAGGCGGCCGGCGATCTCGCGATTGGTGTATCCCAGTCCCGCCAGCGAGGCGACCCGGTGCTCGGCGTCGCTGAGCACCGGGTTCGCGCCGGTGCCGGTGCCGAAGACGGCGGCCCCGCCGAGCAGCGTCGGCACGGCGGCGGCCCGGGACGCCGTCGGCACGGCCTCCGCGGAGCGGTCGTCGGAGTGCAGTCTGCGCACCAACGGCTCCAGCTCCAGCTGCCGGGCCAGGTTGCCGGCGACCCGCGCGACGACCCTGGCCCGGCTGCCGTCGCCGACGGCGCGCAGCACCTCGCTGAGGTCGGTGTAGGCGTAGGCGAGGTCCAGCGAGGTGCCGTGTCCCTCCGCGAGGTCGACCGCCTCCCGCAGCAGCCGCAGGCGCCGCTCGACATCGCTTCCCGCGGCGAGCACGCGCAGCGCCGGGACCCGCAGCCGCGGATGCCCGCTGCCGAGGCGTCGCAGTTCCTCCTCGGCCAGCTCCCGGCTCTGCCGGCCCCGGCCCAGCTCGAGGAAGGCCCAGGCCAGGTCGGTGCGCCAGGTGTCGAAGCCCGGCCGGTCCTGGCACCAGGTCACCACCCGGTCGCGGCAGGTGAGGAAGTCACTGGCCGCCGCCTGGGCCCGGCCCTTCGCGAGGTAGTAGTCCCCGCGCGCGTGCAGGTGGTCCAGGCCGCACACCGTGTCGGCGACGGTCGGGGGCATCGGGATGCACAGGTGGGCCTCCGCCGCGGCGAACCTGCCCGCCGCGCTCGCGCCGCGCACCGCCGTCGCCAGGATCGAGCCGAGCAGCACCCCCCAGTCCGCCGCCGCGAGGGACGTCAGCGCCTGGATGGCGCCCCGCTCGGCGACCGCCAGCTCGCCGTGGGCCAGTCGCCGTTCTCCCTCGACGGCGCTGGTCAGAGCGGCGAAGGTGCCCGACGCCGTGGCTGGCAGCGGATCCTGCCAGGAGCCGAGCGCCCCCATCCGGTCCGCGAAGACCATCGCGGCGAGGGCCACGCCGAGGGTGCCGACCGCCGCTCCCCCCGGATCCCCGGCGGCCAGGGCACGCTCGACCGCGGCGACGGCGTCACCATGGGCGCTCGAGGCCGTCATGGCGGCGAGGGTTTCGGCGCCCCCGCACGGCAGGTGTTCCCCCCAGTTCTCGAGGCCGTACTTCGCGGTGAGTCGACGCAGCAGGCCCATGACCGCCTCGGCCCGACCCGGATACAGGTGGGCCTGTGCCAGCAGCGTGACCGCCGCTCCGCGGGCGACCTCCTGATCGAGCAGGTCGACGCCGCAGACGACGTCCAGGACGGCGCTCGCGCCGGCCCCGTCGCCGTGCCAGAGCAACTGGTTGGCGACGACGAGGGCGTGGCGCCCCGCGAGGTGGCCCGCCCGCACGGCGTCGGCGAGCGCGGGCAGATGGGGGGCCGCGTCGGCGGGCCTGCTCCGCCAGAGCGCGCGGACCAGCAGGACGGTGGCCTCGGCCCGGTGGGTGTCGTCGCGCGCCCGCGCTTGGGCGGCCCGCAGGCAGACCACCGCACCATCGTGATCACCGGCGGCCAGTGCCTGGTCGGCCGCCTCCATCAGGGTCGGATGGACCCAGGGGTCGTCCATCGGACCGGCCGTCACCAGGTACCGGGCCACCTGCGCGGCCGCCGCCCCGTCGCAGTGGGCCAGCCGGGCGGCCTGGGCGTGCAGGGACTCCCGGTCCTCCGCGGACACACTGGCCAGGACCACGGCGGGCGTGCGCGGGTCCCGGAAGCCGTCGGCACCCAGCAGACCGTTGGTCCGCAGCAGGTGGATGACCCGCTGCGCGAGCTCCAGGTCGATCTCGAGCAGGCGGGCGAGCAGCTCCGGGCTGGTCGAGGCGCCCATCACCGCGATGGCCCGCGCGCCCTGGGCCACGAGCGGATCGCTGCGGTACAGCAGCCGCAGGATCGCCTCCCCGAACGCGTCCTCCAGCCCGAGCCGGATCGGGGCGGCCGACGTCGCCGAGCTCTGCCCCTCCAGCAGCGCCCGCAGCAACAGCGGGCTGCCCCCGGTGAGCGCGAAGGCCTCCTGCGCGTCGAGCTCCGGCGGTGCGCTCGCGCACTGGTCGACGATCCGCGCGACGCCATGTGGCGTCAGGGGGCCGATCTGCAGCGCACGGACATGCGGGCCGGCGAGTTCGGCGTAGTAGGCCGGGCAGGCCGGCAGAATATGGGGACTCTCCACCAGCACCACGAGCATGGGCACCGAGGCAAGCCGCCGTCCCAGGTATGACAGGCACTGCAGGGACGCCGCGTCGGAGAGGTGTGCGTCATCGACGATGGCCACGACCGGGCCCCGCTCGGCGCGGGTCAACAGCTGGACGCACAGTCCACGCAGGACCCGGGCCGCACCGACGTCGACCTCGTTGGTTCCCAGTCCGGACCAGGGCGCCCGGGCGCCCTGGTCGAGAAGCGCCTCGAGGGCCGCGAGCTCGGACACCGTCAGATCGGCGCAGTCCAGCAGCTGCGCGACGACCCCGAGCGGCAGCATCAGCTCGGCCCGCGAACCGATCGCGCGCAGCACCGTCATCCCGGCATCGCGGGCAGCCGTCTCCAGGCAGCGGACCAGCGTGGTCTTTCCGCTTGCCACCGGGCCGGTCAGGTGCACTATCCGGCCCGAGCCCTGCAGCGTCGCATCGAGAATCGCTTCCAGCGATCCGAGCTGATCGTGCCTCTCGACCAGATCGGACTCGACGAACCTACCCAAGGCCCAGCACCCCCTCGTCCGCACCTGAACCCACAATCAGCAGGAGTATCACCCGAGACCTCGACACCATGAACATCCGCGCGAATCCTGTAATCCAGATCACAGTGTAACAGAATTGCCTTCGAGGAAAAAGCTCCTTGATTCCCCGCCCGCCCTGCGGTACCGATCGCACCCGACTCCCGCGAATGCCTGCCGACCTGCGACGACGCTGCTACCGGTCCAGGGTCTCGATTGTTGCACGCCCATGACAATTCGTTCCCGACGCAACTATGCGCACGCGATCGGCCGCCGCGGTCCGGGCCACGTCGACGGCCCTGACCTGACGCGTCGGGCCGGGATGGCCGGTAGGCGCGCGACACCCGGCCAGCGCCGCACCGACACCCCGCGGAACACACCCCAACGGCGGCACCGAGGTGCGGTCGTGCCCCAGGCACGCGACCGAGGTGGGGAAAACATGAATGCGACAAGGGGTGGTTAGGGGTGGCGCGGGCGGCCCGGCGCTTCGTAGCATCTCCACCCTGCATGCCCGTGCGACGAAGCACGCCGGAACCCGGTGGGTCGGCGCCGGGAAGCTTCAATACGGACAGGAGCGCACGTGCCCGTCGAGTTTCTTGGCATCGCCATGACTAACGACGCATCGGAAACAAACCCGCGGTCCGGCCCCAGTTTCGACCGGGAATACACCCTGCGACTCGCCCGAGCGCACGAGGAGACCGGCTGGGACCGGGTGCTGACCGCGTACAGCTCGGCCGGCCCCGACCCGGGATTCGCCGCCGCCTACATAGCCGACCACACGGAACGGCTCCAGGTACTGGTGGCGCACCGGCCGAACGTCTCCCATCCGACCTTCGCCGCGCGCGCCTTCGCCACGCTGGACAATCTCAGCGGCGGGCGCCTGGCGGTGCATTTCATCACCGGCGGGAACAGCCATGAGCAGGCCCGGGAGGGCGACCTGCTGGCAAAGGACGACCGCTACGATCGAACCCGCGAGTACATGCGGATCGTGAAGCGCGCGTGGGAGTCCCACGAGCCCTTCGACCACGACGGCACCTATTACCAGTTCGCGGATTTCGCCAGCGAGATCCTGCCGGTGCAGAAGCCACGGCCGTCGGTGTCCTTCGGGGGTTCCTCGCCCGCGGCCTACGCCGCCGGGGCCGCCGAGGCCGACATCTACTGTCTGTGGGGCGAGCCGCTGGCCCGGACGGCCGAGCAGATCGCGTCGGTGAAGGCCGCCGCGCTGGCCGCCGGGCGCGCCGACGTGCCGAGGTTCCAGGTCTCGTTCCGCCCGATCGTCGCCGCGACCGAGGCGCTGGCATGGGAGAAGGCCCACCGGATCGTGGAGACCATCCACGGCCGCCGCCGGTCGAGCCCGGAGCTGATCGGCCGGTACTTCGCCGGGACGGCGCAGAACACCGGCACCCAGCGGCTGCTGGCCATCGCCGGCGAGGGCGAGCGCTTCGACCGGGCGTTGTGGACCGCGACCGCGGCCGCGACCGGCGGCGCCGGCAACTCGAACGCCCTCGTCGGCACGCCCGAGGTGGTGGCCGAGGCGCTGCTCGACTACTACGACCTGGGGATCGACATCCTATCGCTGCGCGGGTACGACCTGCTCGCCGACACGATCGACATCGGGCGCGAGGTCATCCCGCTGGTGCGCCAGGAGGTCGCCCGGCGCGATCGGGCGCGCGCCTGACCACAGCACACACGCGCCGCGTCCGACGGGGGCGAGGTCGGACGCGGCGCGGGAGGTTCGCTGTCAGGCCTGGACGGACGCCTTCACCGGCTCGGGCGCGCTCTGGTCCGCCGCCGCCCGCGAGTCCCGGCCCGAGCCGATCGTCGCCGCGCAGACGACGGCGCCGAGGGCGATCACGATGCCACCGACCACGAACGCCCAGCTCCACCCACTGGTGGTCGCCGACGCGATCGCGGCCGGGTCGCGCGGGGACGGGTTCAGCGCGTCGAACCGCGCGTTCGAGACGGCGATCAGAACGGCCAGCCCCAGGGCGCTGCCGACCTGCTGGGCGGCGTTGACCAGCGCGGAGGCGACCCCGGTGTCCTCCTCCGGGATGCCGGCGATTCCGGCCGCGGTCAGGCTGACGAACGACAGCCCGAGCCCCGCCCCGAAGACGATGAGCGCGGGCAGGACCTCGGAGGCGTAGCTGCCGTGCGGCGAGATCCGGACGAACAGCAGGATCCCGACGATGGACAGCGCCAGTCCCGCGAGAACCACCGGCCGCAGGCCGAAGCGGTCCATGAGGCGCGGGGCGATCTGCGCCATGGTGCCGACCGCGGCGGACATCGACAGGAAGGAGAACCCCGTCCGGATCGGCGAGAAGCCGTGAATCTGCTGCTGGTAGAGGGTGATGAAGAACAGGATCGCCACGATGCCGGCGGACAGCACGAGCATGCCGACGTCCGCGCCGAGGACGCTGCCCGAGCGGAACACCCGCAGCGGCAGCATCGGATTGCGCACCCGCGCCTGCAGCAGGACGAACAGCCCGAGCAGCGCCGCGGCCGCCACCAGCAGGCCGATGATCTCGAAGGTGAGCCAGCCCACCGTGTTGGCCCGTACCAGCGCGTAGACCAGCGCGCTCAGCCCAAGCGTCACGGTCGCCGCCCCGGCGGCGTCCAGGCTCTGGGCCGACTCGTCCCTGCTCTCGGTGACGAAGATCGGCGTCACCAGGATCACGACCACCGCCACCGGAGCATTGATCAGCAGCACCCACCGCCAGGACAGGGTGTCCGTGAGCACACCGCCGAGCACCAGCCCGAGCGCGCCGCCGGCGCCGGCGACCGTCGCCCAGATGCCCAGCGCCCGGTTGCGCTCCTCCCCCTCGGGGAAGGTCACCGTGAGCAGGCTCAGCGCGGCAGGGGACATCAGCGCACCGCCGATGCCCTGCACCGCGCGCGCCGCGATGAGCAGGCCGGGCGACTCCGCGAACCCACCCGCGACGCTCGCCACGCCGAGGATGGCCAGGCCCACCAGGAACACCAGCCGGCGGCCGAAGCGGTCCGCGACCCGTCCGCCGAGCAGCAGCAGGCCTCCGAAGGTCAGCGCGTAGGCGTTCAGCACCCACTGCAGGTCATTGCCGCTGGCGAAGCCGAGCGCCTTCTGAATGCTGGGCAGCGCGACGTTCATGATGGTCACGTCGAGCACGACCATGAGCTGGCCGATCGAGACGATTCCCAGCACGATCCATTTGCGCGCACCGGAGATCGTCGGCGTGCTCGACGCCGGCCGAGTCCCTGCAAGCGTCACGGAGGTCCTCCCGAGGCCCGTTCAACAGTCGTTGACTCAGGTATCGTAGAAGGGTCCGAAAGTCTGGGTCAACACGCATTGAACGAGGGATGCCTGTGACGTCTCACACACCGAGCGTCAGTCGCTCCGAGCGTCGTGCTCTCACCCGCGCGGCGATCCTGGACGCCTCCCGGGAGCTGTTCCGCGAGAACGGCTACCAGGGCACGACCATTCGCGCGATCGCCCGTCAGGTCGGCGTGGACCCGGCGCTGGTCATTCACCACTTCGGTACCAAGGAGGCGCTGTTCCAGGCCGCCTCCGAGATCGAGTTCGACCTGGCCGAGACGCTGCCCGGCCCCAGGGACGAGCTGAGCACCCGCGTCCTGGCCTACCTGCTCGGCAAGCTCGACGAGGAGCCGGACGCGCTGCTCGCGACGCTGCGCTCGATGCTCACCCACGAGCAGGCCGCGGAGGCCGCCCGCTGTGCGTTCCTCGACGACGGCGCCGCCAAGATCAGCAGCGTGCTCGACGGCGACGACGCCGGCCTGCGCTCCGGGCTGATCTGCACGGTCCTGGTCGGCCTGATGGTCACCAGGCACCTGCTGAAGCTCGACGACGTCGTGCAGGCGCCCCCCGAACGCCTGATCGAGCTGCTCGATCCCTGCCTGCGCCAGCTGGTCGACGCGGAGGCCGGCGGCTAGCCCCGCCAGCCTCAGTGCGTGAGGAGCTGGTCGAAGGACGCGCCCGCAAGCCAGTCGCGGCTGATCTTCGCGTGGTCCGGCTCGGCGATGGCCGGCGCCAGGCGCCGCCACAGGGCCTCGACGCGGTGGCGCGCCTCGGTGAGGTAGACGTCCGCGAGCCCCTGGCTGGCACCGCCGTCGTCGCTGGCCAGGTGGCTGGCCCGGGCCAGCGTCACCGCCGCCGTGTACAGCTCGCTCGCGATCCGGCTGATCAGGACGAGCGACTGCTCGTGCAGGGCGAGCTCCCGCGGGTCCGGGTAGCGGCGGACGAGCTGCCGGGTCGCGGCGGCGAACCGCCGGGTCTCCTCGCCCAGCGCGCCGAGATGCTCGAGGTTCGCCGGGGAGAGGTCGGCCGACGCGGCGAAGGCGAGCGTGTCCTCGCCGCCGGTCGCGGCGGAGCCGATCCGGTCCGCCTCGGGCCCGTAGAAGCGCGCCAGGTACTGCCGGCCGGTGATGTTGTCGACCTGGAAGTCGACGTTGCCGATCGTCCGGATCAGGCGGGCGTCCCGGAAGAACCGCTCCACCGGCAGCGGCTGCGCGCCGCGGCGGCGCTTGCTGCGCGCCGTCTCGATCCCCTCGCCGCCCAGCAGCGACACCGTCTGGTCCACGATCCGCCAGTTCGCGGCGCGGGAGACGTTCATCGACCAGACCAGCTCGAACCAGCGGTCAGCCAGGCCCGGCCCGATCAGCGACCACTGCAGGACGCTCTCGGTCGCGAAGACGTCGGCGAGTGACGTCGCCACGATCCGCTGGATCAGGTCGTACTCGCCGAGGTTGCGGCCGTCGATGAAGCGTCGCGACACGAACTCCCGGGACCACTGCAGGCACAGCCGCCCGATGGCGAGCGCCGGCCCCGAGGTGCTGTACATGCGCCCGACGATGCCCATCGCGCGAGTCTGCGGCGCGGCCTGCGGGTTCTCCTCGCCGACCAGCAGGACGTGCTCGCGGGGGACCCGGAGGTTGTCGAAGGTGAGCGCCCCGACCGGCAGTCCCTTGGCGCCGACGAACTCGTGCGCCTGCACGGTCAGCCCCGGCTGGCGGGTGTCCGCGAAGAAGACCGCGATGCGCGGCTCCCCCTCTCCGGTCGCCGCCAGCCCCGTCACGGCCACCAACTCGGCGAGCGGGCCGTTGCCGATGAACGTCTTGTGGCCGCGCAGCAGGTAGGCCGAGCCGTCCTCGGTCAGATATCCGGTCAGCGCCGGCCGGCTGTTGTTCTGCCCGATCAGTTCCGTGTCCGCCCAGCCGCCGATCGCGCGCTCGGTGATGCGCTGCTCCAGCAGGTCGCGCACGGCGCCGGCCGGCAGGGACCGGGCGAGCTCGAACGGTGCGACCCCGTTCTGGACTCCCAGCAGCTGGCCCACCGGCGCCGACCAGCTCACCGCCCGGGTGACGACGCGAAACGCGCCGTACGCCGACAGGTCGTGGCCGCCGATCTCGGCGGACTGGCGCAGCGACAGGAAGCCCCGCTCGCGCAGCTCCTCAACGAAGCCGTCGGGGAGCGCGGCCGTCCCGTCGACCTCCTCCGGGTCGATCCGCGCCTCGACGAACGCCCCGACCCGCTCGACGATCTCGTCCGCCCGGCGCCGCTGCACCGGATCCTCCGCCGGGAAGGGCGCCACCCGATCCCACCGCAGCCGGCCGGAGTCGAGGCTCGCGACAAAGCTCCGCCCGCCGGTCGCGGGCGTGGATGTCGAACTCATGGATCAGCTCCTTGTCGTCAGCTTCATCGCCACGAATTCCGGCGAGGACCAGGACGCGCCCGAACGAACCGGACACCAGGAGATGAAAGAGCCGCCTCACATGGTCCACACGATTCGCAGACCATCGACGCGCTACAGGGCGGCTCCTGCGCCCGATATCGGAGAATAGCGACGGGGTACCCCCTACAGCCAACCCCGACGAACCCCTGTCCGCGACGGCCGGCGGCCCGGCCTCGAACCCCACCACCGAGCCAGCTGGCCAGCGAAATATTCGAGCAACAATGTGGTCGCGGCGCTGAAGCCAGCAGGGATCCGCGGTCCCGGCCGCCAGACCGTGGCCGACACGCCGGGCCCGGCGGTGCCCTTCGCCCGCCCGCGGCGATGACAGGCTGGGTCGCTGTCAGGAACGTGATATTCGGAGAACCTCAGCACCGCGAGGGAATTGTGACCACCTCTATTG
Source organism: Frankia canadensis (assembly GCF_900197875.1). GTDB lineage: Bacteria > Actinomycetota > Actinomycetes > Frankiales > Frankiaceae > Frankia > Frankia canadensis. The sequence goes on from NZ_FZMO01000335.1 coordinate 19,270, forward strand.
CCGGATTCACCTACCGTCGGATCGCCGTCGGAGACGTGACGCTCAACGTGGCGATCGGCGGCGCCGGCACGCCGGTCCTTCTGTTGCATGGATTCCCGCAGACGCACCTCGCGTGGCGGCACGTGGCCGCCGATCTCGCCGCCAACCATCTGGTCGTCTGCCCCGACCTGCGCGGCTACGGGGACAGCGACAAACCGGCCGACGACGCGGAGCACACCGTCTACAGCAAGCGCACCATGGCCGCCGACGTCGTCACGCTCATGCGCCAGCTCGGCCACCACCGGTTCGCCGTCGCCGGCCACGACCGCGGCGCCGGCGTCGCCTTCCGCGCCGCGCTGGACCATCCGGACGCCGTGAGTCATCTCGCCGTCCTCGGGGTCATCCCCTACGGCGACCTGTGGAGCACCCTGAGCTACCAGGCGGACGCCTTCCTCTTCCACCTGCACCTGATGGCCCATCCGGCCCCGTTCCCGGAACAGGTCATCGCCAGCGACCCGGACCTGTACTTCGGCTACTTCCTGGACACGTGGATCACCGATCCGGAGGCGATTCCCGCCGACGTGCGCGCCGCCTACCTCGCCGCCGCCCGCCGGCCCGAGGCGATCGCGGCTGTCTGCGGCGACTACCGGTCGGGAGCGTTCGTCGACGGCCTGCATGACCTGGCCGACCGCGCCCAGAACCGGCAGCTGGCGATGCCGGTCGTCGCCGTGGTCAACGACCTGGGCCAGACCCCGCCGGTCTTCGACTTCGAGGCGGTGTGGAAGTCCTGGGCCCCACGGCTGCGGACCGTCGTCCTCGACGGCGGCCACCTGCTCCCCGAGGACCGGCCCGGCGAGGTCACAGCGGCGCTGCGCAGCCTCGTCACCAGTCCCTGACGGCGGCCCCCGGTCGACCCTCACGGCCTTCTTCTCGCACCGCGCTCGCACGGCCATCCAGTCCTGTTCCAGAACGGCTCGAACGCTCGGCGGCACCGGGGATCGGCCGGTTGGAGCCAGCTTGGAACAGGCCTGGAGACGTCGGCACGACCGTGTCTCGCGTCATGTCCGGTCGGAACCCCTGCGGTCCCGCCGTCGCGCACGCGAGGAGAACAGCCGTGACGATGCTCGAGACAGCACCGCTGTCCGATCCGTATCCCAACAAGTGCTACCTGCCCTTCATTCTCTATCCGCCCGGCATGCACCGGGTCACGGGCGGGGTCGAGTGGCTGGAAGGCCACGTCGACCTGCAGCGGGCCGGGTCCGACTTCGTGCTCTACCTCGGCGTCCCCTTCTGCCGGACCCGGTGCAAGTCGTGCCCCTACTTCGCGAGCCTGCTCTCGGAGAACGACACCCGTGGCCGGGAGGAGCGCTACGTCGACGCGCTGATCGCCGATCTGCGGCACTGGGCGCGGTACCGCAGGTTCGGCACCGGCCTGGTCCGCACCATCTTCATCGGCGGCGGCACGGGCAGCATCCTGAAGACGGCGAACCTGCGGCGCCTGGTCGACGCGGTCTACTCGTCGTTCCAGGTCGCCGACGACGCGGAGTTCACCCTCGAGGGCAACGCCCGCGACTTCGACGAGGAGAAGATCGACTACGTCGTCCGGTCACAGATCAACCGGCTGAGCCTCGGCGTCCAGTCGTTCCAGCCGGAGATCCTCGGCGTGATCGGCTCGCCGCACGCCGCGCAGGACAGCGCCCGGGTCATCCGGGAGTTCCAGGCTCGGGGCTTCACGCCGCATGACATCTGGGCCGTCTGGGTCGACGTCAACGCCTGGCGAACCTGGGACGACGGCATCGAGAGCAGCCGCCTGAACGGCCGCTTCACGGTCGGGTCCACGATCGGGCTCACCCGCCGGGGCGGCGATCCGGTGGAGGGCGCTCATCCGCGCGTCCCGCCGACCGGCCCCGGCCGCCGGCGGACGTGTGCGAGAATGACCGTGCACACATAATCCGTGCGTAGATAATCCACCATCCAGCGAAGACGATCCTGGGAGAACGAGATGTGGGCAACGGAGCACAGCGCGGTCGCCGACGTGGAGCCGCAGGCCGTCTGGGCCGCCCTGCGCGACCTGCACTCCGGGGTGAAGCTGAGCGAGCGCAGTGACACCTTCGAGCTGCACGGCCCCTTCGCGGTGGGCACCGAGCTGTCGGTCACCCCGCAGGGCCAGGACACCTTCCGGTCCACCATCGTGGAGCTGACCGAGCCGCAGGTGTACGCCGACCGCACCACCTTCAACGGGCTGACCCTGCTGTTCCGGCACACCCTGACCCCCGAGGGCCCGGGCCGGACCAGGGTCACCCACCGCCTGGAGATCGACGGGGCCGAGGCGGACCAGGTCGGTCCCGAGATGGGCCCGCAGATCAGCACGGACTTCCCGGACACCTTGGACGAGCTGTTCGACGCCGCCCGCCGCCAGGCGACGACCGGGGCGGCGTGATCCCGGGCAGGCCGGCATGAGCCCGGAGACGAGGATCGCCGGCGGCCCGGACGACAGCCCCGGCTTCCTGCTCTGGCGGCTCACGCTGCGCTGGCAGCGGGCACTCACGGACGTGCTGGCGCCACTGGAGCTCACCCACGTCCAGTTCGTGCTGCTCGCCTGCACCTGGTGGCTGGGCGAGCAGGGCGAGCGGCCGCACCAGGTCGCGATCGCCGCCCAGGCCGGCACGGACGTCCGGATGACCTCGGAGGTCCTGCGGCGGCTGGAGGCTCGCGGGCTGGTGCAGCGCGTCATGGACGTCCGTGACACCCGGGCCAGGGTCATCTCGGTGACCAGCGATGGCGCGGCGCTCGCGCGGCGCGCCATCACCGTGGTGGATCAGGCCGACGCCGACTTCTTCGCCGGCGTCTCACCGTCCTTCGTCAGCCAGATGCGCCGGCTGGCGGCCTACACCCGCGCGGCGGGTCCGGCCACGGCCGGTGCCGGCCAGCACGCCCCACACCCGGCCGCGTCGCAGGTCGCCCCACTGGGCGCGGCCTCGCATGAGGCCTGACGTGCCAGACCCGTTCGAGACCCGGTTGGGGGGCCGGGGACAGGAGCGAACCGGAGGAGCGGACCGGTGAACGCGGTGAGTCCCACTGGAAAGGTGGCTGTCGTCACGGGAGGCTCCGGAGCGGTCGGCTCGGCGATCTGCCACCGCCTGGCCGTCGACGGACACCGTGTCGTGATCGGGTTCAACACGGGTGAGCAGGCGGCAACCCCACGCGGCATCACCGTGAACTCGCTGCGGATCGGGTCGATGGCTCCCGTCACCCTCCCGCCGGCGCAGCCCCCGCGGCGGCCGGAACCCGAGGCGCCGCTCGGACCGTTCCAGCGGCCCGGGCAGCCGCAGGACGTCGCGGATGTCGTGTCGTTCCTGGTCAGCGATGCCGCCAGGTGGGTCACCGGCCAGATCATCGCGGTCGACGGCGCAGCCGTGACCGGCTCACCGGTCAGGCCCGGATGAGCCGGGTGTCCACCTCGCCGATGGCCTCTAGAAGAAGCCCTGGTTGGGCAGCGGGGTGCCGAGCAGTGCGTACCGACCCACCGCGACGGCCTTGAGGGTCTTCGGATTGTGGGCGGCGATCGCGCGGATGTTGCGCCAGTGCCGGTCCAGGTGGGCGCCGCGGCGGACCAGCGAGCCGCCGCCGATGTCGAACAGTTCCGAGGCCGCGCGGTTGGCGAGCTCGTCGATGACGACCTTGGCCTTCGCGTTGAGCAGCGACGCGCGCAGCGAGAGCTCGGGCTCCTCGGCGGCGCCGTGTGCGGCGTAGGCGTCCCGCAGCGCCGCCGCGGCGGTCAGGACGAGGGCCTCGGCGGCGAAGGCCTGGCTGTGCAGCAGCCCGACGCTGTACTGGACGATCGGGTCCTCGGCCGGAACGTCGGCGGTCGCGTGGTAAAACGCACGCGACCTGCTGTGGACCTGCTCGACGGCATCGCTGGCCACCCGCCGCAGGATGCCGGCGATCATCGCGTTCAGCTGGATGTGGAAGAAGGTCGCGGGATACGGGAGGCCGTCGCCGGCGGACGCGCCCGTGCCGAAGTAGTCGTCGGGACCGACGGCGACGTCGTCGAAGGTCACCGTGCCGCTGCCGGTGAAGCGCTGACCGAAGCCGTCCCAGTCGCCCGGCCGGTGCACGCCCGGCCGGTCACCGGGAATGATCAGCTGGGCCTTCTCGCCGTCGAGGTCGGTAGCGCCGATGACCAGCCAGTCCATGTACAGACTGCCGGTGGTGTAGTGCTTCGTCCCGTTCAGGCGCGGGCCGTGTGGTGTCCGGGTGATGCTGGTCTGATAGGGCGCGTCGGTCGCGCCGGCCTTCGCGCCGAGTTCGGTCGACGCCGCGCCGATCAGCTCGCCCCGCGCGACCCGTTCCCGCCACCGCGCGTTCACCGGGCCGGTCCCGCGCAGCAGGTTCTCCACGACGCCGAAGTGGCTGCGCAGAATGTGCGCGACATTGGAGTCGGCGGCGCCCAGCTCGATGAACAGCTCGAAGAGCTCGACCAGTGAGGCGCCGCCGCCACCCTGCGCGACCGGCAGCCGGATCGCACCAAGCCGGGCACGCCGGACGGCGTCGATCGCCGCGAAGGGCGGCTCGTCGCGCTCATCGCGTTCGACGGCCCCCGCGGCGATGTGGTCGATCAGCTCCCGCAGGCGCGGTGAGCCGTAGGTGACGGCTGTGGTGAGGTCGGCAAGGTCGGTCATCAGGGCCCCTTTTCGGCGTGGCAACCCAGTCTTGATCCCGCGGCGGGCGGGATCAACACGGTCCGGCTAACGCCTTGGGACGGCATGCGCTTACCTGTCGCGCCGCACCGACACCGGCCCGACGCGCTGCGTCGCCGACCACGAAGAGGCGCTTCAGGGAACCGGTAGCCGTTCCTCCTTCCTTGGCGCGACGGCTGCACCAAAGGATGCAGGGGTGGCGGAAAGACTCCTGCATCTGAATGTCAACGGCAATGGACTCGCGAAGCCGCCGAACAGCTGGCGACGCAGCGATCCGCCGACCTGGTTCCTCGATGTCGCCCGCTGGGAGCAGCTCGGACGGATCGCCGAGCGCGGCCTGCTCGACGCGGTGTTCCTCGCCGATCATCTGGGCGCCACCGACTTCAGTAAGCCGTGGCATGCCTTCGACCCGTTCATGCTCCAGACGGCCGTGGCCCGCGCGACCAGCCACATCGGCCTGGTCGCGACACTGTCGGCGACCTTCTACCAGCCCTGGGACGTCGCCCGTCGCGCCGCGACGCTCGACCTCGCCTCCGGTGGCCGGGCAGCGGTCAACATCGTCACCTCGGGTGAGGACGCGGCGGCGGCCCTGTACGGCCGGGGCACGCTGCCCGAGCGCGACGTCCGCTACGCCCGGGCCGAGGAAGTGCTGATCGCCGTCAAGCGGCTCTGGGACTCCTGGGACCAGGGCGCCCTGGTCGCCGACCCGGCCGCGGGTGAACTGGTGAAGGACAGCCTGGTGCCGACGGTGGACTACGACGGCACGCACGTCGGCTTCACGGCGCGCTTCCAGTTCCCCCGGTCCGTCCAGGGACGGCCGGTCATCGTCCAGGCCGGTGCGTCACCGCGGGGCATCGACCTGGCCGCCCAGCATGCCGACGCGGTGTTCTGCGCGGTCAACACCATCCCGACCGCGCAGGAGTTCTACCGCACGCTGAAGGCACGCGCCGCCGCCCATGGCCGCGACCCGGACGAGCTGCTGATCCTGCCCGGCCTGAACATCACCCTTGGGGGCACGGAGGCGGAGGCGCGGGCACGCCGCGCCGACCTGGACGGTCCGGCCGTGGTGAACGCCGCCAGTCTGGGCGCGCTGTCGGCGCAGCTCGGCGTCCCGGTGGATCTGCTGGCCGTGGACAGGACGCTGCCCTGGGACTTCATCGATTCGCACGAGTGGCGGCCGCGCAGCGTGGGCGCCGCGACCTCCGTGTTGTCGGTGGCGCGCCGGGAGAACCTCACCGTCCGCCAGCTGCTGGAACGGCGGGCGCACGCGCAGAACGCCCTCGTCGGGACGCCGGAGCAGGTCGCCGACGAGATGGAGGCGTGGTTCACCCAGCAGGCCGCCGACGGCTTCAACATCAATTTCGACATCTTCCCGTCCGGTCTGGAGCAGGTCTCCGACCACCTGGTGCCAGAACTGCAGCGACGCGGGATCTTCCGCCGCGAGTACACCTCCACCACGCTGCGCGGCCACTACGGCCTGCCTCCCCTCTCCCGCGAGGCCCGCCCCGGCCCCGGCGCAGGGGCGACCGTTGCCAGCCCGGCCACCGCTGCCGCGGCCGCCACCGCCCCAGCACACGTCTGGCCAGGAGATCTCCGCGCGTGAGCACCCGTCAGCCGCATCTGAACGTCAACGCGAACGCGCTGGGGCGCGAGTACAGGTCCACAACGCTGCGCGGTCACCTCGGCCTGCCCACCCCGGTACCGTCCCGCCGGTGAGGGATGGGCGCCGGAGCCTACGGCGGCGGCGCTGCCAGGGCGAGCCGGGATCGTCGGCTGACGGCCCAGGGGCCGGAGAACTGGTCACCAAGACGCCCGGCCGGGCCTTCCGTGGGAAAGGTCCGGCCGGGCGGGTGCGAGGGGTGGGTCAGCCGGTGGTGCCGGTCGTGACGCCGTCCAGGACCGTCGAGTAGTTCCATCCGAGCCGGGATCTGACGTTGGTCTTGAGCCCGCCGTAGCCGAACGCGGCGTCGACGGTCGCCTGCTGGATCTGCAGGAACTTCGGATCGCCGATCCGGTAGAAGGTCGAGTGCCGGGCGTTCTCCCAGTTCACCTTGGCGACGTCGGGACGCTGGCCCACCTGCGACACCAGAACCTTCTCGTAGTCCGCCTCGTGGGTCGGGATCCACTTCTCGTAGAAGGTGCGGAGCCGGCCGTAGAAGTCCTTGATCGCCGCGAGTTTGGCCGGGTCCTTCAGCGCGTCGGTCCGGGCGATCCAACCGCTGCCCCCGATGATGCCGAGGGTGTTGTTGTCGGCGATCTTGATCGCGTCGCCCGAGTCGACCAGCTTCTTCACGATGCTGTAGCTGGTGACGACGGCGTCCAGGCTGCCGGCGAGGAAGGCGTTGGCGGCGGCCTGGTTGCTCGGGAACTGCACGCCCTGGACGTCCTTGAGCGCGAAGCCACCCTTCTGCAGGGCGATGACGTATTCGGCGTAGATGTTGCCGCCGTAGTTGAAGCCGATCTTCTTGCCCCGAAGTCCAGCCAGGGAGGTGATGCCCGACTTCTTCGTCACGTACACGGCCGCGGGATAGGGCGCCTGCGGCGTCCAGGTCACGGCGAAGCCCTGGATCGGGGCGCCGTCGGCGGGCCACGGGGTGGCGGAGTTGGCGGCCTCGAAGGCGGCGGTGTTCTCACCGGTCTGGCCGACGTCGATCTGCTTGCCGTAGAGCGCGGCCAGCTGGTTCGCCGGCCCGGCGATGACCGGGATCTGGAACTTGTACGGCGTGTCCTCGAACAGGCCGGACGCCTTGAGCAGCGCCGGGAAGTCGGCCGTCTGGTAGCCGACCTTCAGGGTGACGCCGGAGAGGTCGAGGGACGATCCGCCGGACCCGCCCGTCGCGCGCGCGCCGGTCGACGAGGCCCCGCTCGCGGTCGAGCCGCCGGAGCTGCCGCACGCGGCGACCACCGCCGCCAGCGCGACGGTCGTGGCGGCGGCGGACGCGCGTCGGATGAGACGCCAGGGTTTCCTGTTACTGATCATGAAAAGCGGTCTTTCTCGTGGGCTGGTCAGTGAAGGTCCGTCGTCGGGTTCCGGTCGACGGGGTGATGTCCGGAAGCGGCGACCTCCGTGCTGCCACCACCGACGGTCCGGGCGACGCCAAGCTGTTCGAGCAGCGTCGCCCGCAGCGCGAGGAAGCGCGGATCGTCGCGGTTGCGGGGCTTGTCGATGTCGACCGCCTGGTCCAGGGCGATCGCGCCGCCCGAGAGGACCAGGACGCGGTCGGCGAGCAGAATCGCCTCGTCGACATCGTGGGTGACCAGGACAACGGCCGGCTCGTGCCTGGCGCACAGCGCCGCCAGCAGGTCGTGCATCCTGATGCGGGTCAGGGCGTCGAGAGCCGCGAACGGCTCGTCGAGAAGCAGCAGGTCAGGCTCGGTGACCAGCGCGCGGGCGAGCGCGACGCGCTGGGCCTCGCCGCCGGACAGCGTGCGGGGCCAGGCATTCGCGTGGCCCGCGATACCGACCTCGGCCAGGGCGTCCGTCGCCCGGCGGCGCGCGGCCCGCGGTCGGCGGGCGCCGAGGACGACGTTGCGCCACACCCGCTGTGCGGGAATCAGGCGGGGCTCCTGGAAGACGGTCGATCGCACCCGGGGGACGATCACCCGCCCCGCGTCGGCGGTGTCGAGGCCGCCGAGAATGCGCAACAGGGTCGTCTTCCCCGTCCCGGACGGGCCGAGCAGCGCGACGAAGTTCCCCTTGCGCAGCCGGAGGTCGACCCCGTCGAGCACCGCCCGGCCGTTGAAGACGCGCCGCACACCCAGCGCCTCGACCACATAACCGGCCTCGGCCGCGCCCCGCACTTCGTCCGTGTTGCCCACGCCGTGCGCTGGTTCGGCTGGCGCGGGAAATCCGTCCAGAGTCGCGGCGGCGCGGTCCGCAGTGGCGACTCCGTCCACGGTGGAAACTCCGTCCACGGTGGCGTTCTCGGGAGCGTCAACCGATGCCGACACGGGCCCTCCAGGGCAGGGCGAGGCGCTCCACGCCGCGCATGAAGAAGTCGATGAGGATTCCCAGCACCGCATAGATCCAGATGCCGGCGATGACGATGTCCGGGCGCTGGTTGTTCTGCGCGTTGATGATCAGATATCCGATGCCGGCGGTCGCGTTGACCTGCTCGGCCAGCACCAGCGACAGCAACGAGAACGAACAGGCGAAGCGCAGGCCGGTGAGGATGCCGGGCAGCGCCGTCGGGAAGATGATGCGGCGCGCGATCTGGAAGCCGGTGAGCCCGAAGGTCTTCCCCGCCTCGATGAGCTTCTGGTCGACGCCCTTCACCGCGTGGAACGTGTTCAGGTAGAGCGGGAACAGCGCGGCCGCGGTGATGAGTGCGAGCTTGGAGGGCTCCTCGATACCGAACCAGGTGACGAACAGCGGCACCAGGGCGATGAACGGGACCGTTCGCAGCATCTGCAGGGTGGCGTCGAAGATCTCCTCACCGAGCTTCCAGAGCCCGGCGAAGATGCCGATGACCAGACCGGCGCTCCCGCCGAGCAGCAGGCCCTCGCCGGCGCGGCGCAGCGACACCGGGATGGCGTCCTGCAGCGAGCCGTTGCCCCACAGGTACTTGTAGGCCTCCACGATCGTCTTTGGTGACGGGAGGGTGTCCTCGGAGGTCCAGTGCCAGTTCAGCGCGAGCTGCCAGAACACGATCAGCAGCATGGGAACACCGACGCGCAGCGTCCAGCCGCCCCAGAACCGAATCCGCTGGCGCATCGCCACCACGCGGCCGCGGCCGTTCGGGCTGAGATCGATCAGTGCCCGGTTGAGCGGTGCCTTCGCGGCGGCTTTCTCGTCCGGCGCGATCGCGGTGATGGTGGTCATGATCGGGTCCTCACGGCTGGCGCATTCAGGCGAACGTGGCGAAGGGGACGGTGTCGTCCTGGTCCAGCTCGGCGACCAGGCCGAGCTCCCAGGCCAGGTAGCGACGGAAACCGGCCTTGCGGGCCTCGAGGTCGATCTCGCGCCAGCCCGAGCTCACGACGTCGTTCGGCTCGTGCAGCCAGGCGACCTGGTCGGTCTCCACGGGCAGGCCGGCCGCGCGCCAGGCGTCGGTGCCGCCGTCGAGCACCTGGACCTCCCGGTCGGTGACGGCCGCGAGGTCGGCCGCGGCGTAGCGCGCGAGCACGCCGTCGGTGGAGGTCACGACGATCGGCCCGGTGCCGGGCAGCTGACCGACCGACGCCGCGAGCCGGGCGCGGATGGCGAACCTGGCGCCGGGGAGGTGGCCGGCGCGGTACTCCGGGCTGGGAGCGACGTCGAGCACCAGCACGCTCCCGGCCGGCGCATCGTGCACCTCGCCGGGGGTGATGGAGCGTGGACCGCCCGTCGGCAGGCCGAGGTCATCCGTGGCCGCCACCGGCCCGGTCTCGAGCTCCACCCCGTCGAGCCCGCCCTCAAGAACGAAGACCTCGGCCCAGCCGAACTGGGCGATCCAGGAGGCGGCGACGGTCGCCCGCACGCCGTCGTTGTCGACGAGGACCACCCGGGAGTGGTGCGTCCCGACGTACCGGAACACCCACGGCGCGACCTCCCAGCTCGGGGCCGAGCGCGAGCCGGGCCGATGGCCTGCGGCGAACTCCTCGGGCGTGCGCACGTCGAGGACGTAGAGCGAGCGCGTGTCGTCGGCACCGAAGCTCGCCAGGGTGGCGGCGTCGATCCGCCGGATTCCGAAGCGCTCGCGGAAGCGGTCCCCCGCCGCCTTCGCCGCGTCCAGCGCCGGGCCGGTCGGCAGCGGCGCCTGCGCCTGCCTGCCGTGGTCGAGTTCGTGCCCCTCCAGCACCCACGACTGGGTGCCGCCCTCCAGCGACACGACCCGGTTCGGCAGGCCCGCGTTGATGAGCACCTGGGCGCCGAGGATGCTGCGCGTGCGACCGGCGCAGTTGACGACGACGAGGCTGTCGGGCGAGGACACCACCTCGGCGGCCCGGTAGACGAGCTCGGCGCCGGGGATCGACGTCCCGCCGGGAAGACTGTGGTTCGTGAACTCGCCGATGGGCCGGCTGTCCAGCAGCACGATGTCCTCGCCGGCGGCCCGGCGCTCGAGAAACTCGGGCACGCTGATGTGCGGCGTCGTGTAGATCTCCTCGATCCACTCGCCGAAGGCCTGCCCGATGACGTGGTCGCCGCCGCTGTGGACCTTGTGCCCGGCCGCGGCCCACGCGGCGAGCCCGCCGTCGAGCACGCGGACATCGGTGTAGCCGAGCTCGCCCAGCCGTGCCGCGGCCCGCCCGGCCAGCTCGCCCTCACCCCCGTCATAGGTGATGACCGGCGTGCTTCGGCGCGGGACGAGCGCACCGACCCTGCGCTCCAGGATGCTGAGCGGGATCGAGACGGCGAGCAGGATCGACCCCTGCTCGGCGGTGACGCCGGACTCGCGGACGTCGACGAGCGCGTACTCCCCGCCGTCCCCGAGCAGGGTGCGCAGTCCGGCGGCGTCGATGGTGGCGGCGTCGATGGTGGCGGCGTCGATGGTGGCGGCGTCGAGCGTGGGTGCCGCGGGCGAGGAGGCGGGCGGCGTGGCGGCGGCGAGATCGGTCATGGGGTCTCCCGGGCTTCTGTGCTCAGTAGTAGATGGATCCGGGCACGCCGCCGCCGGCGAAGACGCCGTCTCCGGTGATGGCGACGCTGCGCGGGGAGGCGAGGAAGGCGACGACCCACGCCACCTCGTGGGGCTCGATCACCCGGCCGATGACGGTGTTCGCGGGGGGCAGCGTGCCGTCGGCGGTTCGGGCACTGGCGAGCTCCGCGTAACGCTCCGTACGGGTGGGCCCCGGGTGGACGACCGTGACGTTGACGCCGTGCGGGCCGAGCTCGTCGGCGACGTTCTTCGTCAGCGCGGTGACCGAGGCGTTGCGCACGGAGCCGATGACCGAGACGGTGGAGCGGGAGCCGGTGCCGCTGATGTTGATGATGCGGCCCCAGCCGTTCTCGATCAGCAACGGAGCCACCGCACGGATGGTGCGCAGATAGCCGATCACCTTGACGTTGAGCTGCCGCTGGAACCATGCGTCGTCGGCGTCGTGCAGGCTCGGGCCCTGCTGGGCGGGCTGCTCGGCGGCGTTGTTCACGAGGATGTCGACGCCGCCGAAGGCCGCCCGCACGGTGTCGACCAGAGCGCGCACCGAGTCGTCGTCACCGGTGTCGGCCGGGACGGGGAGGGCGTCAGCGCCGGTTGACTGCCTGATCGCGGCCACCGCCTGGCCGAGTACGTCCCCCCGACGTCCCGCTATCGCGACCCGCACGCCCTCGCGTGCCAGTTCCTCGGCGATGGCGTAGCCGATGCCGGTGCCGCCGCCGGTGACGATCGCGCGCTTGCCGGCCAGTTCGAGACCCACAGGTTTCCCCGATCGAGAGCACGGTGGCAGCGCTCGGCTGCCGGGACGGGCTCAGCGTGCGGGGCGGGGACGCCGCGAACAAGCAAGTTTGTCTACCGAAAAAGGTGGAATCGGGCTTAACCGTGGCGCGCCGAGTCCGGCCGCGCCGGGTCAATCCCGATCATTCCGATCGGCAAGGTGGTGTGTTCGTGCAGGTCTGTGCCATCATCAGGGGGTGAGCAGCAGGATGGACCTCGTCGCGCGTCTGCATGTGGATCTCATGCGTGCCTGCGTCGCCGCCTGTTGTTGTTGAGTCGCTTCGTCCGGTAACCGGGCGGTTGCCCGCCACGCCGGCGGGCGCCGGTCGCGTCGTGCCCTTCCAGACGTCCGTCGCCGACACCGACCGGGGCCTGCCCGGTGTCGTAGCGATCAACTCGCTCACCCCTGAGGTCATCCATGAGCATGCTCGACCTGCGCCGCATGATGTTGCTCCGCGATCTCGCCGACCTTGGCACGGTCACCGCGGTCGCCGAACGGCGCAACATCACCAGTTCCGCCGTCTCCCAGCAGCTGCGGGTGCTCGAGCAGGAGACCGGCGCCATCCTGTTCCGCCGGGCTGGCCGCACCCTGGGCCTCACCCGCAGCGGCCGCGTTCTCGTCGAGCACGCGCGCGTCGTGCTGGGCGCCGTCGACGACGCGATGAGCGCGCTGGCGGCCGAACGTGACCAGGTTTCCGGCCAGGTCGCCGTCGCCTCCTACAACCTGGGCATCCCGGCCTTCGCCGCGCCGCTCGTGCACCGCCTGAGCACCGACAAGCCACACCTGCAGGTCCGGCTGCAGCAGGCCGACGCGGACGGCGCGCTGCGCCTGCTGCGCCAGAACGAGGTCGACGTCGCGATCATCTACCGCTGCGACTTCGAGGCCCAGGACGTGCTCACCGGGCTGACCCAGCAGGCGCTGCTGGTCGAGCCGTTCGTGCTGCTGGCACCGACACGGCTGCACCCGCGGGTGCTCAGCCGGGGGCTCGCCGCCCTCGCGGACCTCGCCTGGGTGACGGGCCTGGTCGACTCGAGCCTGGACATCGCCCTGCTGCGCGCCGCCGAGCGGGCCGGCTTCACCCCGCGGGTCACGCACCGGCTGGTGACCGCCCAGATCGTCTGCGACCTCGCCGCCACCGGAGTCGTCCCGGCGATCGTGCCCCGGCTGTCGGTGCCGCCGCACCTGGCACACCTCATCGTCGAGGACATCCCCGTCGGGCATCGCACGGTCAGCGCGGTCGTGCGCGACCGGCGTCGCGCCGACCCGAACATCGCGCTCATCCTGCGCACGCTGCGCGTGATCGGCGCCCAGGCGCTGGGCGAGCCGCGGCTGAGCGTCGCCTCCTGACGGCGCCACGCCGGCAGCCTCGGTGTGACGCGGTGCGCGCTCGAACCTCGTCATTCCAGGAATCCTCAGCGGGGTGTGACAACCGCGGGTGGCCGCCACCCACGATCCGGGTTGATCACACCGACAATCAATGAGTTACTGCTACATCGTTGCTGTAGGAGAACTTAAGAAAGAAACCGTTGCCCTGAGCTGACGTCTGACGAGGCCGAGCAGGCCCGGCACGGCCGGCGGCTGGCGGACCGGCGGTCACCCAGAATCCGGAAATCAGACCGGCAGTACCTCCGCCAGCGCGCGCAGGGAAGCGAGCGGGGCCTCCTCGCCGTCGGTGACGAGGCTGATGGCGACGTGGTCGGCGCCGGCGGCGGACTGGGCGGCCACGGCGGCGGCGGCCGCCGCGACCTCGCCGTGCGGAACCAGGTCGTCGACGAGCCGGTCGGCCAGCGTGGCGATCTCCTCGTCGGTGAAGCCCATCCGGGCGAAGTGCGCCTGATAGGCCGGCAGAGACCCGAGGAAGCCCAGCGGTGCCCGGGCGGCCGCCCGGGCGCGGGCCGGGTCGGCGGCGTCGAGGACGGCAAGCTGGCTGACGGCCAGCGTCGTGTCGTCACCGAGGGACCCGCGGATCTCCTGCGTGTACTCCGGGGTGACCAGAACGGGGTAGGCGGCCGCGCCGTGCTCGCGGGCGAAGGCGAGCATCTTCGGCCCGAGCGCGGCGAACGCCAGCGCCGTCCGCGGCACGGCGCCGCCGAGCGCGTTGACGTAGTCGGCCAGCGTCCGCAGTGGCCTGGGTCCGTGCGCGCCACCGAGTCCGACGACGAACCGCCCGGGGTGGGACGCCTCCAGCTCGGTGTAGAGCGCGGCGACGTCGGCGGCGGGGAAGAGGTCCACGGACAGGATGCCGGTGGCGACCCGAATCCTGCTGGTGGCCTCGACGACCTGCCTGACCTGGCCGAGGCTCCGCAGCGGGCCGCCGGTCAGCCAGAGCGTCGGGTAACCCAGCGCCTCCACCTCGCGGGCGGCGGCGGCGAGCCCGTTCGTCGCGGGGCTGAGCACCACGCCCACAGCCCCCAGCTCGATCCTTGGCATCGCGGACTCCGTCCGGTAGTTCGGGTCGGGTGTCCGGACTGACGCGTCGGGCCCATCGGGCCATGGCGCGCGCCGGTCCGTCAGCGATCGGCAACCCGCCCGGTCGCGCTCCTGTTCCCCCGCGCGACGCCGCCGCCCGCACCGCCCCGCCGCTGATCCACTCCCCCGCCGCCGATGGCCACCCCCACGTCGACACACTCGATCAAATAGACGACACAGACAGTAAAGCGACGCATATCGCAGGGAATATGCTCCCGTGGTGTTGCATTGTGGAAGGCACCAACACAGACGAGGAGCGGCGACATGCATTCTGTGAATCCCGTCACCTTCACGACACCATCGGAGGGCGGCTTAGGCATCAAGGTGCCCCGCCAGGATGTACGGCACCGCGTCGAGATCGCGGGCCGACCGGACTGGACGGGTGCCCGCGTTCGGGCAGCCCTCGCCCGCGCGAACCAACCCCTTCGGGCCCGTGCGTTGGCGCACATTCTGGGCCTCCCCGCCGTCGAGGTGAAGGCAGCCCTACGGCGACTGCAGGACCTGGGAGCCGCCGCCTCCCACGATCGCAGGTGGACCGCCGTCACAGAGCCTTAGACAGAGCCTTAGCCCCAGGACGGCTCCCGAACGCCGTGACGCACCAGCCGGGCTTCACCGGCGGGGCCATCCGCCCGAGCATGCGCTCCGCCTGATTCCGGCGACCAGCAGATGAACTCCAGGCGACGCGGGGACGGCATATCGCGCACCGCGCTTTGTTGCGCATTCTTTCGCGTCGCCGTCGAGGCTGGCGGGTCGCCGTCGCTTTAGCCACGGCCGATGTTCTGCCGGCAAAGCACGCCCGGTCCGCGCCCCGGGAGAAGCGGGAGCAGCGACGCCCACCACGCCGATGACCGCCAGCGACGAAGCTGGCGGTACGGGCGTCAGGGGGCCTCTCCGCTGACACTGAAGTATGGAGCAGTTTCACTTCGACCCACAGACCTACCTGGCCATGGTCCTGGCCGACGTCCCCTTCTACGAGGAGGTCCAGGACCAGGTGGCCGCCGCCACGGCCGGTCTGGCCGCGAGGTGCGTGCTCGATCTCGGGGCAGGCACCGGTGAGACCAGCCGACGGGTGCTCGCGCTCCACCCCACAGCCGCGCTCGTCGCACTCGACGAAAGCCCACAGATGCTCGGCCACGCCCGCCACCACCTACCAGACGCGAACCTCCTCGTCGGCAGACTCGAGGAGCCACTACCGACCGGCCCGTTCGACCTGGTGATTTCCGCCCTCGCCGTCCATCACCTGGATGGCCCGGGAAAGGCAGACCTGTTCCACCGGATCGCCGCCGCCATCCCGGCGGGAGGGCGGTTCGTGCTCGCAGACGTGATCGTGCCGGAAGACCCCCAGAACGCCGTCACACCTGTCAACGGCGTCTACGACAAACCCAGCCGTCTACCCGACCAGCTCGCCTGGCTCCACCACGCAGGCTTCGAACCGGCCGTCACCTGGCAGCGCGACGATCTTGCGGTCATCACCGCCGACCGGCACTGATCAGCCTGCATCCAACTCGGGCCGCGCGGGCTGACGCGACTCGGGCGGGTTCAGCTCGCGGTGACGGCGGCCGGAGTGACCGTCACCGGGATGCCGTTGAGCACCGCGTTGCCGGACAGCGGGTCCATGACGGTCTCGTCGATGAGGTCGTTCACGTTGGTTCCGGGGCGTCCCGCCGCGACCCGCAGGTTGGTGCCGGGCCGGCCGTGCCCCCAGCCGTGCGGCAGGCTCACCACTCCCGGCATCACCGCGATGGTGATCTCCACCGGCGCCTCGACCGCACCCACGTGGCTCGACAGCCGGGCGGGTTGGCCGTCGACGAGGGCGAGCCGGGCGGCGTCGGTCGGATGCACCTGCACCGTGCAGCGATCGCGGCCCTTCACCAGGGTGCCGATGTTGTGCATCCACGAGTTGTTCGATCGCAGGTGCCGCCGGCCGATCAGGATCAGCGTGTCCTCGCCGGAGCGTGACGACAGCGCCTCCCTCAGCCGGTCGACATCCGCGGCGATCGGCGCCGGCGCCAGCTCCACGGCTCCCGACGGGGTGCGCAGGGCGTCCGGGAGGCGGGTCCGCAGCGGCCCGAGATCAATGCCGTGCGGCTGGGCGAGCAGGTCGTCGAGGGAGAGCCGGTACGGGCCGCCACGCAGCATCAGGTCGAGCAGGCGGTCGGGTCCGCGGCGGGGCGAGACGGCAGCGAGGAGTTCCGCGCCGCTGGCCGCGCCGATCGTCCGCGCGGTCCGTCCGGCGAGCCGGGACGCGATCGCGTCGTCGGTCGCGGTCACGGCCGCCGCGAGACCCTCGGCGCTCAGGTCCGGGTCGTCGGGCTCGGTCGCCGACTGGGCGATGCGGGCGAGGCGCAGGAGGATCTCCCACTCGTCGAACTCGCCGGCGGCGCGTTCCACGAGCGGCTCGGAGTAGTTCGCGATGTTGCGCACCGCGAGCTGGTAGTTGCCGAGGTCGTAGTGGCTGCGCGTGAGGATCCGGGGCGCCGGCAGGATGAGGTCGGCGTGGCGGGTCGTCTCGTTGCGGTAGATGTCGACGCTGACCATGAAGTCGAGCGAGGCCAGCGCGCGGGAGATCCGGGGACCGTTCGGCGCCGACAGCGCCGGATTGCCGGCCAGGGTCACCAACGCGCGGACCTGCCCCGTCCCCGGGGTGTCGATCTCCTCGGCGAGACAGCCGGCGGGCAGCTCGCCGAAGATCTCCGGATGCCCGCCCACCCGGCTGTGCCACCGGCCGAACCGGACGCCCTGGCCGCGGCCGGGCAGGCCCTGTGTCGTCGCCGACCCGCTGGCGGGCAGGGTGAACATGGCGCCACCCGGCCGGTCCAGATTTCCGGTCAGCACGTTGATGACGTCCACGAGCCAGCTGGTCAGCGTCCCGAACTCCTGGGCGCAGGTCCCGAGCCGTCCGTAGACCGCCGCCGACGGGGCCGCGGCGAGCTCTCTCGCCAGCCGCCGGATAGTCCCCGCCGGGACCGCGCACCGCGACGCCACCGCCTCGGGGGGGAAGGCGGTGGCCAGCCGCCCGACGTCGGCGACACCGTTGACGAGGCCATCGAGGTGGCCGAGCCGCACCAGCCCTTCCGCCACCAGGACGTGCACCACCGCGAACAGGAAGTACGCGTCGGTGCCGGGACGCAGCGTGACATGCTCGTCCGCGAGCTCGGCGGTCCGGGTGCGGCGCGGGTCGACGACCACCAGCCGCCCGCCCCGGGCACGCAGGGCGCGTAGCCGCCCCGGCATGTCCGGCGCGGTCATCAGACTGCCGTTCGACTCGGCCGGGTTCGCGCCGAGCACCAGCAGGTAGTCGGTCCGGTCCACATCAGGCACGGCGATGCTCATCTGGGTTCCGAACATGAGCCCGGCCGCGACCATCTTCGGCATCGCGTCGAGCGTCGTGGCCGTGAAGTAGTTCTGCGTGCCGAGCGCGCGCAGCAGGACGGACGTGTACAGCAGCCCCGACAGATTGTGGCTGGTCGGGTTGCCGGAGTACAGCGCGACGGCGTTCGGCCCATGCTCGCGCAGGATGGGCACCAGCCGCCTGTGCACCTCGGCGAAGGCGTCGTCCCAACTGACCGGGACGACGTCGTCCCCGCGCCGCAGCAGGGGGGTACGGACGCGATCCGGGTCGGTGTCGAGCGCGGCCACCGACACGCCCTTGGGGCACAGGAAACCACGGCTGAACACGTCCGCGGCGTCGCCACGGATCCCGACGACCTCGTCCCCGGCGAGCGAGACGGCCAGGCCGCAGCTCGACTCGCACAGTGGGCAGGTGCGAAAGCCGACCCGGATCCCGTCCGGTGTCGTGGTGTGCACCCGGCTCATCGCGACGTCCCCCCGGGCGGCGTGCTGACGGTTCGAGGCTGGTCCAGCTCCATCGACGCGGTCCTCCCAGGTCGCCGGCACCGCGGTGGGCCGGTGCCCCGGATGGGGCGGCGCGGGCATGGCTCCGCGAGAGCCGCTCGATCGCATGCCGGTGAATTATTTAATCTAATTAGCGTATTGATTATGCCCAGGGGTGGGCATCGGCGCAACCACTGGCCGGTGCCGGCACGTTCGCCGCGCTCCTGCTCGTCTTCGGCGTCGCCAACTTCCTGAGCACGGTCCTGGCGCCGCGAGGGCCCGGACGCTGCCGGCGCCGCCTGGCTCGACCTGAGGCAGGGTCGCGGCCTGGACGATCAGGGCGGCTGATCCATGGTGTTCGCCCGGCCGCGGGCTCAGATCTGGCCCAGGCCGCCGTCGACGTAGACGTTCGCCCCGTAGACGAAGCTGCTCTGCGAGGAGGCCAGGAAGGCGACGACGGCGGCCACTTCGCCCGGATCACCCGGGCGCCGGGCGGGGATGCCAGCAGCGACGCTGGTGATCATCTCCTCGGCTCGGTCCCCGAAGGCCGTGTCCCACAACGGGGTGGCCACCGGCCCTGGTGAGACGACGTTGACCCGGATGCCCCGCGGGGCCAACTCACTGGTCCAGGCGCGGGCATACGCGCGCACGGCGGCCTTGGAAGCGCCGTATGCGCTCATGCCGGCAGCTCCACCCGACCCGGCCGTGGATCCGGTGAGGACGATCGACGCACCGTCGTTGAGCAGCGGAAGGGCCTTCCGCACGGTCAGGAAGACGCCCTTGACATTGACGTCGAAGATCGCGTCGTGCGTCTCCTCGGTGAGCTCCTCCAGGCTCGCGAGCGGGTTGATGCCCGCGTTGGCGAACACCACATCCAGGCCATCGCCCCGCTCCCGTACCCGCTCGTAGAGGCGATCCACGTCGGCCGCGACACTGACGTCGCCCGCCACCGCGGTGGCGTTGCCGATCTCGGCGGCTGCCTTGTCCAGCTCGGCCTCGCGGCGGCCGGTGATGAACACGTGCGCGCCGTGGGCCGCCAGCCGCTTCGCCGTGGCCAGGCCGATCCCGGCGTTGCCGCCCGTCACCACAGCGATCTTGCCGTCGAACTGTCCCATTTTCCGGTTCCCTTCAAGGTCGGCGGTCCGGACCGGACCATCGCCGACGCTAGGTAAGGCTCCGCGACCGACCCAGAGCCCTCTCCAGACAGGGGACTGGCAGGGCCCCCCTGGCCACGACGAGCCGGCCTAGAGTGGGGACGTGAGCGAGACGACCAACGCCCTCGGCGCCTTCCTTCGGGCCCGTCGGACGCTGGTCACGCCACGGCAGGCCGGGATCCCGGAGAGCGGCGCGCGACGCGTCCCCGGTCTGCGCCGCGAGGAGGTCGCGATGCTCGCGGGCATCAGCGCTGACTACTACCTGCGCCTCGAGCGCGGCCGCGACCGCAATCCGTCGGTGCAGGTGCTCGAGTCGATCGGCCGGGTGCTCCAGCTCGATGACGAGCACACCGCCCACCTGCTGTCGCTGGCCGCGGCCGCCCCCCGTCGACGCCGCCCGCGGGCCCGCATGGAGACGGTCCCACCCGGCGCGTTGAAACTGCTCGACTCGATGGCTCAACCGGCCTTCATCGAGGGTCGCTACTTCGACATCCTCGCGGCCAACAGCCTCGCCCGCGCGGTCTCGCCTCGGTTCGACGTTGGCGGGAATCAGCTCAAGGACATGTTCCTCGACCCTGACCAGCAGTCCTTCCACCCGGAGTGGGAGGCGATGACGGAGTGCTTCGTCGCCAGCCTGCGCCAGGCCGTCGGGTCCGACATCGACGACCCGCGCTTCATCGACCTCACCGGCGAACTCTCCCTGGCCAGCCCGAGGTTCCGCCAGCTGTGGGCCCGCCACGAGGTACGCGGCCAGACGGGCACGCCGATCCGCATGATGCATCCGCAGGTCGGCGAGCTAACCCTCAACCGTGACCGGCTCGCGATCACAGGCACCGACAACCTGATGCTCGTCGTCTACCACCCCGACGCCGGCTCCACCGACGCCGACAAGCTCGCGATCTTGGCCTCCGCGGGTCTACCCACTCGGTCTACTCGGGCCGGTAAGGACAACAACCCTGGCTCAAGCCCGGGGGTAACGAATGTGGTCCCGACGGAACGCGGTACCGGCGACTTGCGTCAGCGATAACCTCGGAGAACATCTACGGCCGAACCACGGGGCGGGGCAGGCCAATCCCATGTGCGATCGGAAACCATGGCCTGGGCGGGGTCACATGGGAGGAAGTTTGAATCGAACCCCGGTGAGCTCCTCGGAGATGTCCCAGAGGCGGCGGCCGGTCTCGGTGTCCCTCGCCGAGGGCGCCAGGTCCACGACCTTGGGCGCGCCACGCAGCTCGGCCATGCCGCCGGGTCGCCGTTCCGCGGCACTTTCCGCCGAAAGTTCCATATCTCGATTTTAGCATGAATCTTTAATAAAGAAAACAGAGTCACGCTCCACTAGACCCGGTGCCGTCCGCGCCGACGAATACCGGCGCGGGCGGCGACATCCGTTTCAGGAGTCACCGGAAGGGGCGGCCCATGGCGCCTGGTAACGACCGTTGAACGCCTGACCCCGAGCGGCACGCCGGAGATACTGGCCGCCACCACCACCACGGCGGCCTCCCCCCGGGTCCCTGATGTCGTTGGCGACGACCGCGCGGTGACCGTCTGCACAGGGAGCAGACCCAATCCCTGATTACCCAACGGGATCTTGCTGTGGTGAGACCTGGAATCAGCGGCCTGGCTTCAGGGGCGGGCGGCGTTGTGTGGCGCGGTCGGGTGAGGCAGCGCTGCTGGAGTGCCAGGATCCGCACCTTCGCGACTGAGCCGGCCGACACCGCCGAGGACGGCCGGCACGGTTAGCAAGATCGGCGAGTTGGGACGTCACAACCGCGAAAAGCCCAGGTCCGACGGCATGAGACACCTACCCAACGCTCGACCGGTGGACCATGTGTACCAGCATCCGAACCGATTGATCTTGGTTGCTGGCCCTGAAATCGCTGTCCGACCGGTCGCTACCCGGACCCTGACCAGGGACGATGCCCAGTGACCGCGCCGACCTCTACATTATCTAGCGAATCGAACACGTGTCCCGAATTCCTGGCGGCGTCGGACACTTCGGCCCGTCTCGTGACCGTGATCGTCGGCGTGGTGGTCGCGTTGATGTTCTGCTTCGGGTTCGGCATGTCCTCGCGCTCGGGCTGCATCTGGGTGTTCCGATGTGCATAGCGCCGCTGGTCGGCTGAGGAATGGTAGTGGAGGCAGCCGCTCCAAACAGTGACCTTGCCGGGTGATCGCGCTGACTAGAACATCATCGACAGAGGAGAGCAAGCGTTCCGAACGTCTGGCGGTCCGGGCATTTCTGGGCCGACAGGTGACCGTGATCATGGTCAGTGCGGCTGGTCGAGTTGGCTGGCGATGAGCGGGAACTCCGCCTTGAGGAGCGTTGTCAGTTGCTCCTGAAGGTCGCGCAGCGCGGTCGTGGCGATGCGCCACACGATGGACCAGTCGACGTCGAAGTAGGTGTGCACGGCGATGTTGCGGAAGCCTGTGACCGATCGCCACGGCACGTCCGGCCAGCGCGCGCGGATCTCGGGCGAGACTCGCCCGG
>NZ_FZMO01000041.1 GCF_900197875.1 Frankia canadensis
TCTTCACACCGGGCCGTCCTCGGTCGCGGCGGCGACCGCTCGGGCGGCCCGGTTCACGGCGGCGCGGCCGCCGTACAGCCGGGCGCACATCGACGTGAGGATCTCGGTGATGTCGCGGACCAGGTCGTCGTCGACTTCAGCCGGGTCGACGACCAGCAGCCGGCGTCCCTGCGCGGACAGCACGGCCTCGACGTATTCGGCGCCGAACCGGGCGAAGCGGTCCCGGTGCTCGACGACGATCGCGGTCACGGCCGGGTCGCGTAGCAGCGCGAGGAACTTCCGGCGGTGGCCGTCCAGCGCCGAGCCGACCTCGGTCACAACCCGACTGACAGGCAGGCCCTGCCCCGCGGCCCACGCGGTGACCCGCGCGACCTGCCGGTCAAGATCTGATCGCTGGTCAGCGGACGAGACCCGGGCGTACACCGCGACCGTCTCCACCACCACCGACCGGACCGGCTCGTCGACCAGGATCAGCCCACCGACCCGCCGCGCGGGGACGGGCAGCCTGCCCTCAAGGAACCACTGACGGGCGGTCGAGTACCCGACCCCGTTCGCCGCAGCCCACTCCTTGAGATTCACCCCACCATTATACAGCGCTCACTGGCGCTAACCGGCGGCCAGTCGGCAGCAGAATTCAACCCTCTCCACGTAAGCGCCCGCCGGGGGGCACGGCCGGCGGGTCCGCGTTCCCGGTTCACCGACCACCCGTCATGCATTAGGTTTTCCTTACCTAACCATGCCGTTCGGGAGGTTGATCGATGGCAACCCTGCGAGAGGCGATTCGCACCGTCAGCGCCGACCGCTCCACCCGCACGATCCAGACCATGATCCAGATCGAGTCGGTGGCCACGGTCTCGCCGTCCTTTCGCCGGGTGACAGCGGTCGGCGACGGACTGGCCGCCTACACCGACCCGATGCCGGCCGACGCGTTCCGGCTGTTCCCGGCGCCGGCGGGGCTGCCAGGAGACGGGTCCGGCGGTGCGGAAACGTCGAGGGCGTTCACCGTGCGCACCTTCGACCCGGCGGCGAACCGGCTGACCTTCGACGTCCACGTCCACGACGGCGGCCTCGCCGGGCGCTGGCTGGACGGCCTCGGCGGCGGCGAGTCCGTGCGGATCATCGGCATGCGCGTCGAGTTCGTCCCCGGCGCGGATGGAGACGGGACGGCGCACCTAAACGGGGACGCGGGTGTAGGGGACGCGGATGTCGGGGACGCGGGTGTCGGGGACGCGGGTGTCGGAGCCAGCGAGGGCCAGCGCGCGGCGGGTGCGGGCCGCAGCGGGGGCGGCACTGACGGCGAGACCGGGCCGTTGATCCTCGCCGCCGATCTCAGCGGGCTGCCCGCCGTCGCGGCGATCCTGGCCGCCCTGCCGTCCGCACGACCTGCCATCGCGGTGATCAGTGGCGCAGCCGCCGGTGACCGCCCGCTCCTGCCCGCCCGGCCAGGAGACGACGTGCGCTGGGTGCCCGCCGGCGGTCTGGTCGACGCGGTGCGCGCGCTGCCCCGGCCGGGAAACGCGGCGACGGCCTGGATCGGCGCGGAGGCGAGCGAGGTCCGGCAGATCCGCCGGGTGGTGCTCGGCGAGCTCGGGGTCCGCCGTCCGCAGCTACGCGCGGCCGCCTACTGGAAGCGCGGCGCCAGCTTCGACGAGATGGACGCCGACACCACCCGCCGCTACACCGAGGCGGTCGCCGCGGGCCGGGACATCACCGATCCGGCCGTCCTGGAGGACCTGGGCCTTGGCTGAGGAGGGGCCTTCCGCCCCTGCCGTCGCCGGATGAAAACCCACACCTCCGCCACAGCCACCCAGCCGTGAACCTGGCATCCCCCAGCATTCCGAACAGGGCGGTTTACTGCCGATCCACGTCCAGCCTGTTTCCCGATTCTGACGGCGACCACACGCCCTCGCGACATATCCGTGTCAACCTTGCCGACCGGTATTGTGGAGTTATCCTTTCTCGGATGGAGTAGCCGCCCGGCCCGGAGGAGCCGCCATGACCGCCGTCCGTACCGCGTCCTACGAGATCCGTCCGGCCAGTCCGGTCCTCGGCGCCGAGATCGTCGGCGTCGACCTCACGACCGAGGTCGACGACGCCACGAGGGAAGCCCTGCGCGCGGACTTCTGGAAGCACAAGGTTCTGGTGTTCCGCGGCCAGCATCTTTCCCCGGACGCGCACGTGCGCGCCGTCCGGATTTTCGACGAGCCGTTCGACCATCCGCGGTGGCTGCACCGCCACGCGGACAACCGCCTCGTCTACACCTTCGACCTGGAGAAGGCCGGCGCGGCCTCGGCATGGCACGTCGGCGGCACGTGGCGCACCCCGCCGTTCGCCCTTGAATCCCTGACCTACCAGGTGGTTCCCCAGGTGGGTGGCCACACCCTGTGGGCCGACCTGCAGGCCGCCTACGACAGCCTGTCCGAGCCCTTCAGGACGCTGCTGGAATCGGTCAGCGCCGTCTACAGCGCCTACCCGGGAGACGGGACCTACGACCGGCCGCCGGTGACCGAGACCGTCGAGCATCCGGTCGTGCGCACCCACCGGCACACCGGTCGCAAGGGCCTGTTGCTCAGTTCCAGCGCGCTGCGCCTGACCGGCGTCGGCAAGGCCGAGGGCGAGGCCCTGCTGCCGTTCCTGCTGGCGCACGCCTCCTCGCCCAATCACACGGTGAGCTTCGGCTGGGCGCCGGGCGACTTCGTGATCTGGGACAACCAGGCCGCCTGGCACTACGCGGTGAACGACTACGACGGACCGCGCGTCTACCGCAAGGTCATCGGCGGCTGACCCTGAGTTCAGGACAGGCACTGAGACATTCGCATTCGTGCACCCGCGGCGAGACGGCCATGGGTGCACGACCAAGGAGGACAACGGCTGTGTCCCGGACGGCGAGCACCCTCTATGCCAGCCCCACCGACGTCGCCACGTACGGCGAGTACACGATCAGGCAGGACCCCGCGGACCCGCGGCCGCTGTACCGGTTCGCCGGGCGGCTCACCGCGGACGGATCGAGCGGCTACCGGGCCGAGCCGGGGCGGTACCACCTGTACTCCGGCTGGTTCTGCCCCTGGGCTCAGCGGGTCACCCTGCAGCTCGCGCTGCACGGGCTGGACGACGTGATCAGCGTGTCCTACGTCGACAACAGCCGGGACGCCCGCGGCTGGGCGTTCCGCGAGACCAACGGCCCGGACCCGGTGAACGGCTTCCTCCTGCTGCGCGACGCCTACGAGGCCACCGAGCCCGGATTCGACGGCCACGTGTCGGTGCCGACGCTGTGGGACCGCGAGACCCGCCGGGTCGTGAGCAACGACTTCGTCACCCTCGGCATCGACATCGCCACCCAGTTCGGTGCCTGGTCGACCGGCGCCGACACCTATCCCGAGCACCTGCGCGTCGAGATCGCCGAGCTCGACGCCTGGATCGGCCCGGCGATCAACCGCGGCGCCCACCGGGCCACCCGTGACGACGCGGCCCGCGCGGCGCTGCTCGACGCGTTCGCCCGGCTCGACACCCGCCTCGCCGACGCCCACCACCTGGTCGGCGGCCAGCTCACCGAGGCGGACCTGCGCCTGTGGGTCTCTCTGGTCCGCTACCGCGGCCGCGCACACGACCTGGACCGTCTTCCGCCGCTGTCCGACTACCCGAACCTGTGGGCCTACGCCCGCCGCCTCTACCAACTGCCCGCATTCCAGGCGACGACCGACGTCCGCACCTTCGCCGACGCGGCCGCCCTGCTTCCCGGCTGGAACACCCCGCCGGCCGCGTAGCCCGGGGGACGAGGGCGAGGGCGAGGGCGAGGGCGAGCACGTCCGCGGGTCACCCGCCGGCGGATTTCACTCCTGGTGATGCCCACCGCTGCTACCGTCGTCGGCGTGCGGGCAGAGGCCATTCCGGGCAGCGGCGGGCCGCCCCTGCTCGGGTACACGCTGCGCTATCTGCGCGACCCGGCGCCGCACTGGCGGCGGCGTTATGACCGGTACGGGCCGGTGTCCTGGGAGCGCACGTTCGGCCTTCGGGTGGTGACCCTGCTCGGCCCGGACGCCACCGGCGTGGCCCTGCGCAACCAGGACTCGGCCTTCGCCAATGGTCCGGGCCAGGAGCTGCTCGCCGGTCCCTTCTTCCGCCGCGGGCTGACGATGCTCGATTTCGACGAGCACCGCCATCATCGCCGCATCGTCGCCGCGGCCTTCACACCGGAGCGCCTGCGCGGCTACCTGACCACCATGAATCCGGCCATCGCCCGCGGTCTCGCCGGCTGGCAGCCGGATCCGGCGTTCCGGGTCTATCCCGCCATGAAGAGGCTGACCCTTCAGATCGCCATCGAGATCTTCATGGGGGAACAGATCGGGCCGGCGGCCGATCGTTTCAACGGGGCGCTGTACGACTGCCTGCGCGCGGCGGCGTCGGTGGTGCGGGTGCCGGTCCCGGGGTTGCGCTGGTCGCGGGGACTCGCGGCCCGGCGGCGGTTGGAGGAGTTCCTGCGGCCGCTGGTGCCGGTGCGGCGGGCGGCGGACGGTCCCGACCTGTTCAGCCGCCTGTGCCACGCGCGCGACGAGGACGGCAACGCGCTCGACGACGAGGACGTCGTCAACCACATGATCCTCATGATGGCCGCGGCGCATGACACGTCGACGGGCACGATGACCAGCATGATGTACTTCCTGGCCCGGTATCCGGCGTGGCAGGACGCCTGCCGGCGGGAGTCGCGTGCACTCGGCGCGGACATGCTCGGCTACGGGGACCTCGGACGACTGACCGCGTTGGATCAGGTCATGCGGGAATCGCTGCGGCTCATCACCCCCGTGCCGATTCTCGTGCGCAAGGCGGCGCGTGACGTCGACGTGCTCGGCGTGCGCGTTCCCGCCGATTCTCTCGTCGCCGCCATCCCCGGTTTCACCCATCAGATGCGGGAGTACTGGCCGGACCCGGAGCGATTCGACCCCGAGCGGTTCGCCGCCCACCGCCGCGAGGACAAGATCCATCCCTACGCCTGGCAGCCGTTCGGCGGTGGCCCGCATACCTGCATCGGCCTGCATTTCGCCGGCCAGCAGATCAAGGCCGTCCTGCACCAGCTGCTCCTGCGCCGCCGCTGGAGCCTGCCCGACGGCTACCGCCTCTCCCTCGACCGGTTCCCGCTGCCCGTTCCCCGCGACGGTCTGCCCGTTCGTCTGGAACCGGCCGAAACGCCGAAGCGAACGTCACCGGAGCCGCCGGCCGGCCCGTGATCAGCGGGCGCGACGGACCTCCGATGGCCGGCCGTGCCGGCCGACGGACCTCCGAAGGCCGGCCGTGCCGGGATGTGCGGAAGCCGGTCACGACGGAGCCACCTCGACGACGACCTTTCCGCGGGCGAGTCCATCCCGCCGGACCATGCCGGCTCGTCGATCACACGTAGGGTGTGGCGCGGAGCCGATGTCGCGCGCGACCTGGTGAGTAGCGACCCCTGACTCGATCGAGGCGAGTGCGTCATCGGGGCCTGGCATCGCGTCGATCTCGGCAGCGAGGGCGCGGGCCGCGATGACGTAGCGAGGGTTCGTGAGCAGCGCGTTCACCGCTTCGCAGATCGCGGACGGGGTGGCCGCGGAACCTTCCAGCACGAGGGCGGCGCCGACCCCACCCACCGCTGCGGCGTTCGCGAACTGGTCGGCGGCCTGGGGCAGGACCAACTGCGGCAGGCCGTGGGCCAGCGCGCCGAGCAGGATCCCGGCGCCGCCCTGCGAGACGACGACGTCGCAGCGCGGCAGCAGCAGCGCGTGCGGCAGGTACCGCTCGACCAGGACATGCGGCGGCTGCGGCCCGAGGTGTTCGGGGTCCACGCCGGGTCCGACCGTGACGACCAGGTTGGCCGGCAGGTCACGCAGACCGGCGACGGCCGCGTCCAGCAGGCCTGGCCGGAGCTGGTGGAACACCGTGCCCAGGGTGAGGTGCACGGTTCGCTCATGCGGCAGCGCGTCGAGCGACGCGGGCAACCCCTCCCCCGCGGCGGGCTCGCCGAGCCCGGGGCGCAGCCGCCGCACCCCGCCCTCCGGGGGATCCTGCGGCGCCAGGCTGGGCGGGCAGATCGACAGGTACGGCGCGGCGCGGCGCATCTGCGCGAGCCCGGACACCTCCCACTGCCGCCCGAGCTCGTCGACGCTGGCGGCGAACATCGACCAGTCGCCGGCCGCGGCGATACCCAGCCCGTGGACGACGTGGCGCAGGCCGCCGCGGGCCGCGACGACGGCCCCGGCGAACTCGAGCTCCTCGGAGACGACGAGGTCGGGCCCCCAGGTGTCGACGAGGGGGAGCAGGTCGGCGGCGCGCTGGTGGGCGGTGTGCCAGAAGTAGGCCGGCGAGCTGGGCGTTCCCGCTTCGGCGCCGGTGGGCCCGACGGGCCAGGTGGCCAGGCCGCGGCGCGCCACCCGCGCCCCCAGGTCGGCGCCGGTGGCGACGGCGACCTCATGTCCGGCGCGCTGGGCGGCCAGTGCGAGTGGCAGCAGGGTGTTGACGTGACCGAACAACGGGCAGGCGGTGAACAGGATCCGCATCGACAGCTCCCCGGCGAGCGACGGACGACCGCCAGCGCGCAGCGCTGGAACGGTCAGCGACCCCGCCGTCGGGCGGGCATGCGCCGGTCAGACCGACCGACCACACCGCCGATGATGGTTCACCGAACAGGGGATTCAGCGCGCCCGCCGTCAGCCTGGCTGTCTTCTGCCCGACGCCGCGGCGGCATGGGGAGCGGGGCGCCGCGGGCGATCCTGGTCAGGGCGCGCGAGGATCCGCGTGACCGCACCGGCATCCAACGCTCACGGGCGTATCCCCGCGGACGCCAGCAGCGTGCGGGTGTAGTCGTGGGCGGGGGCGGTGAGGACCTGCTCGGCCTCCCCCGCCTCGACGGTCCGCCCGTCCTTCATCACCAGGACACGGTCACTGACGTGCCGAATCACTCCGAGATCGTGCGAGATGAACAGCACCGCGAGGCCGAACCCGGCCTGCAGATCGGCGAGCAGGTCGAGGATCTGGGCCTGGATGGACACGTCCAACGCCGAGACGGGTTCGTCGCAGACGAGCAGATCCGGCTCGGGGGCGATGGCCCGCGCGAGGGCGACCCGCTGCCGCTGGCCGCCGGACAGCTCCAGCGGGCGCCGGTCGAGCAGGCGCGCGCTGAGGCCCACGGTGTCGAGCAGGTCGACCACCCGGGCCCGCCGCGCAGGGCCACGCGGCACGCCGGCGACGGCGACGGCCTCCGCGACGAGCCGCTCCACCGTGAACCGCGGGTCGAACGACCCGAGCGGATCCTGGTAGACGGCCTGCACGCGGCGGCGGTGCGGGCGGCGGCTCTTCTCGGCGACGCCCTGGCCGTTCCACCGCTGGCCCGCGAACCAGACGGTGCCCTCGTCCGGCTCCAGGGCGCCGAGCACCATCCTGGCCGTCGTCGTCTTCCCCGATCCGGACTCGCCGACCAGGCCCAGGGTCCGGCCGGCGGGCAGCGCGAACGTGACGTCCCGCGCCGCCTCATGCCAGGTCCCGTCCGGCGCGCGGAAACGCTTGCCCAGCCCGTCGACGCGCAGGAGGACGTCGCTCTCGTCCCGGCCCGCGCGCGCGGGTTCCGCCGGCCCGGGACCCGCGAGGGCGCGCGGCGAGTCGCCACGGACCGTACCGCTGACGGCGACCGCTTCACTGATGGCGGCCGCTTCGCCAGCGGCGATGACATCGCTGCCGGCGGGACGGCGGGGCGCGGGCGGGAGCAGGACGAGCGGCGCGTCGGCGCTCACCGGATGCCAGCACGCCACCTGATGCCCGGGGCCCGCCTCGGCCAGGGCTGGCCGCAACGTGCGGCACCGGTCGTCGGCCAGCCGGCAGCGGGCGGCGTA
The DNA here is from genome assembly GCF_900197875.1 of Frankia canadensis. Classification (GTDB taxonomy): domain Bacteria; phylum Actinomycetota; class Actinomycetes; order Frankiales; family Frankiaceae; genus Frankia; species Frankia canadensis. Next base: position 7,854 of record NZ_FZMO01000041.1, read on the forward strand.
CGGACATCCAGGGCCGGCCAGGTCGAGGTCCGAGCCGGTCGCCGCGGTGGTGGACAGCCGCGTGCCGCGGGCGTGCAGCGACGGGACCGCGTCGATCAGTGCCCGGGTGTAGGGGTGGTGCGGCTCGTCGAGAACCTGGCCGGGCGTTCCCCGCTCGACGATGAGCCCGGCGTACATGACGGCGATCTCGTCGGCGAGGCGGGCGACCACGGCGAGATCGTGGCTGATCAGCAGGAGGGACGAGCCGGCGTCCGTCAGCCGTCCCAGCAGGTCCAGGACCTGGACCTGGACGGTGACGTCCAGCGCGGTCGTCGGCTCGTCGGCGATGAGCAGCCGTGGTCCGGCGGCGATCGCGGACGCGATCAGCGCGCGCTGGCGCAGACCGCCGGAGAGCTCGTGCGGACGCTGGCGGGCCCGCCGGTGCGGGTCGGGGATACCGACCTCGGCCAGCAGCGAGTGCACCCGCTCGTCGATCTGGGCGCGGGGGACCGTCCTATGCGTGCGCAGGGTCTCCGCGATCTCGGCACGGACGGTGCGCAGGGGGTCCAGCGAGACCAGCGCGTCCTGCAGGATCAGCGCGATGCGCCCGCCGCGCACCGCGCGCCACTGGGCCGGGCTCAGCGCCGTCAGGTCCTGACCGCCGAAGGACAGGTCCCGGGCGGTGACGTTCGCCCGGTCGCCGGCCAGGCCGATGATCGTCCTGGCGGTGACGCTCTTGCCCGAGCCGGACTCGCCGACGAGTGCCAGCGTCCGACCGGGGTCGATCGTGAACGACACGCCGCGCACGGCGTGCACCTGCCGGCCCCGCTGCCCGAAGGACACCTCCAGGCCGTCGACGACGAGCCGCTGGTCCTGGTCGGCGCCCGCATCAGGATGCGGGCGCGGGGCGGGTCGGGTCCGCCGGCCGTCGTCCTCGGTGGTGGTCATCGCCGTGTCCTCCCGGTGAAGGTGGCCTGCAGATGCCGGCCGACGACGTTGATGGCGACGACGGCGGTGGTGACGGCCAGGCCCGGGAACAGGCCGATCCACCAGGCACTCGAGAGGAAGTCGCGGCTCTCCGAGAGCATGGCTCCCCATTCCGGCGCGGGCGGTCTCGTCCCCAGTCCGAGGAAGCTCAGCGACGAGGCGTAGATCAGCGAGGTGCCGAAGCCGACCGTCGCGAGCACCAGCAGCGGGCCGAGCGCGTTCGGCAGGACGTGCCGGACCACCAGCACCCGGCGCCGAAGTCCCAGTCCCACCGCCGCCTCGACGTAGCCCGAGCGGCGCACGAGCATCACCTCCGCGCGGACCATCCGGGCGTACGGCGGGACGAACGCGACCCCGATCGCGACGAGGACGTTGACCGTGCCCGAGCCGAGGACCGCGATCACCACCAGCGCGACGAGCAGCGGCGGCAGGGCGAGCACCATGTCGGTCACCCGCATCAGGACCTGGTCGCCGACGCGGCCGCTGAACCCGGCGGCGAGACCGAGCAGCACGCCGCCGGCGACCGAGACGGCGGTCGCACCGCAGCCGAGCAGCAGGGACGGCCGGGCCCCGTAGGCGACCCGGCTGAACGTGTCGCGGCCGAGCTGGTCGGTGCCGAACAGGTGCTTCCAGCTCGGTCCCCGCAGCGCCTGGACCGGGTCGGTCCGCGTCGGCGAACCGGCGACCAGCCCGGGCGCGAGCACCACCACGACCGCCACGGCGAGCACCACCGCCGCCACCAGCACTGGGACCGGCACGTCGGCGAGGCGGCGGCGGGCCCCGGCGGCCCGCACCGCCAGGACCCGCGGCGAGGCGTCGACGGTCCTCACACCGCCACCGCCTCGGCGCGCAGCCGGGGATCGACCACCACGGCGAGCAGGTCGACCAGCAGCGAGGTCACGACGAAGATCAGCCCGCACAGCAGCACGATCCCCATCACCACGGGCATGTCCTTGGTGCTCACCGCGAGCAGGATCAGCGCGCCGATCCCGGGCCGGCCGAACACCGTCTCGACCGCGACGACCCCGCCGACCAGCGTGCCGGTCAGCCAGCCGGCCAGGGTCAGCAACGGCACCGCCGCGTGCCGGAACGCGTGCCGGGTGGTCACCGCGAGCTGGCTGAGCCCCCGGGCGCGCGCGGTGGTCGCGAACGGCTGGCGCAGCGCCGTCTCCAGTCCCTCCCGCAGCACCTGGCCGAGTACTCCGGCCAGCGACAGCGCCAGCGCCAAGGCGGGCAACACCAGCGAGCGCAGGTCCTGTGCGCCTGCTACCGGGAAGACGTGGAGCTGGAAGGAGAAGGCGGTGAGCAGCAGCAGCCCGGTCCAGAACGCCGGCGTGGAGACGGCCACCAGTTCCCACGCCGAGGCGAGGGAACGCCACGCGGGCCGCCGGCCTGCCGTCGCCACCGCGGACACCGCCGCGATGACGAGGGCGAGACCCAGCGCGGCCGCGGCCAGCTGCAGCGTCGGCCACACCTGACCACCGATGAGCGCCGAGACCGGCTGATTCTGCTGATAGGACTCGCCCAGCCGGCCTCGCACCACATTCGAGAGGTACTGCGCGTACTGCACCACCAGGGGCCGGTCGAAACCGTAGTCGGACCTGATCTGCGCGCGTACCTCCGGAGAGGCCGCCGAGTTCGGGCCGAGCAGGATCGACACCTGGTCCCCGGGAATCAGGTGCAGCGCGCCGAAGGCGAGCGTCGCCGCGCCGACCATCACCACCACCGCGGCGAGAAGCCGCTTCGCCACGCCCGACAGCAGGCGCACGATCACTTCTTGTCCCGCCAGACGTCGTAGAACCGGGGCCAGGCGTTGGTGTCGAAGGTCAGGTCCCGCACATACGAGGCCGCACCGACGATGTAGCTCGGGGTGTACACCGGAATGACCGCCGCGCGCTCGATCACCCGCTGCTGGGTCTTCGCGTAGACGTCATTGCGAACCGACGTGTCGAACGTCCCCTCGCCGGTCACGGTCCACCGGTCGACGTCCGGGTCGTTGAAGTAGGACGCGTTCTGGCCGCCGTTGGCGGCGGTGCTCTTCGAGTGGAAGGCCAGGCGCAGCACGTCCGGCTCGAAGCGGGCCCAGCTCAGGTCGAGCAGGTCGTAGTCGCCGGAGTAGATCGCGTCGATGTAGGTACCGGCGTCCAGGCTCGGCCGCACGATCTCGACACCGATCTTGTGAAGGTCCTCCTGGATGGCCTGGCCCAGGATGTCGCGCTGCTCGCGCACCAGCGAGGGAACGATCGGCCAGCGCAGGCTGAGCCGCTTGCCGTCCTTCGTCCGGTAGCCGCCGGCGTCCCGGCCGGTCCAGCCCGCCTCGTCGAGCAGCCGGTTGGCCTTCGCCGCGTCATAGGGCCAGGTGCCGACCAGCGCCGGGTTGTAGGACGGCGTGAGCGCGCCGACGGGGCTCCAGGCCCGCTTGTACTGGCCGAAGTACACGGTCCGCACGTTCTGGTCGATGTTGATGCCCTGCTGCAGCGCCTTGCGGACCCGCTCGTCGGTCAGCGGCCCGCGGGTGGTGTTGGGGTAGATGTTGTAGTTGCCGCCGGACGCGTCCCGGCGCAGCACCTGCAGGGATCGGTTCGCCTCGACGGCCTTCACGTTCGCCGGCGGCAGCGAGCCGGCGACGTCGATCTGCCCGCTGTTGAGCGCGCCGACCCGCACCGAGTTCTCCCGCAGGAACCGGATGGTCAGCCGGTCGAGGTAGGCCGGGCCGGAGTGCCCGGCGCCCTTCGGCGCCCAGGCGTAGGCCGGGTTGCGGGTGAGCACGACGCTCTGGCCCTTGGTGTAGCTGCTGAACAGGAAGGGACCGGTCCCGACGTCCACCGGCCCGCCGGCGCTGAGCTTGCCGGCGTTCTCGGCGAGCGCCTTGGGCGAGTAGAAGCCCAGGTAGGCGGTGCTGGCCGCCTGCAGGAACGGCGCGAACGGCTGGGAGAAGCTGACCTTCACCGTGGTCGGGTCGATCACCTCGGTGCCCGTGTAGGGGCCCAGCAGGCTCGCCGCGAACTGGGACTTGGTCGTCTTGGCCACGACGTGCTCGAAGTTCAGCTTCACCGCCTCGGCGTCGAACGCGGTCCCGTCGCTGAACCGCACTCCCGTGCGCAGGTGGAAGGTGTAGCTCCTCAGGTCCGGCGCGGTCTCCCAGGACTCGGCCAGCCAGGGGTGGAACGCGCCCTTGGAGTCCTGGTAGACGAGCGAGTCGAACACGTTGCGCTGGATGAGCGCCGTGACGTCCTGCGGGCTCACGTGGATGTCGAAGTTGATCGGCTCGGTGTCGGTGGCGAAGGTCAGCGAGCCGCCGCTGACGGGGCGGCCGGAGGCCTGGCCCGCGGTCGAGCCGCCGCCGGAGGAGCCACACGCGGCGAACGCCGTCAGGGCGACGACGACGAGCAGCAGGAGTCGATGCCGGGTTCGGGTAAAGCGCATACAGCCACTCCAAAGGGCCGCGGGAGCAGAGGCGGAGAGCCGTCCGGTAAACCGCGAGGCGAAGTCGTGCAGACGACAGAAAATCAGGGGACAGCGGCGCGCAGGGTCAGGCGCAACCCCTGCCCGCGAGAGCCGGAGGACCGGGGCTTCCGAGAACCCGCCGGTACGGAATTCCGGCGGGAGAATGGACCGCGCCGATTAACGGGAGGCGGTCAGCGAGTACACCCCGCACAGGGCCCGACGACCAGCTCGGTGCGGTGGACCGGGGCGGGAAATACTCTTCCGGCGAACATGGCGCCGATCGTAACGGCGAGCTCCACATCAGGGGAACCGGCTCACTTATGATGCAGATCACAGTTTCCATCGGCAACCCGGGAAATATTGCTGATCTGAAACAGCGCTGCCACCATAACCCGAGATATTCGGGCAGACAGGGGTGCCCCAGAGGCGTGCTGGGGTTGGCGATAGGGGTTGCCCCCGCCTAGCGTCAGATCCGTCTGGCAGTGCGGAAAGGAAAGCACCGAGACTGCTTTCCTTCGCACCTCGGGGCACCGGTCGACGAAGGCCGCTGCCCGGCTGTCCGCCCCCCGGTCCCACGGTCGGAGAACGCCGGACGCCGTCACCGCCGGAGGTGCCCCCGGGCACGACCAGTCCCGTGCCGGGGCCGGTCCGGCTTCCGCTCCCCAGCCGAAGGGGCTCGCCACATGAGCACGACCGAACCTGTCTCCCGCCCAGGCGGCGAGACCGTCACGGCGGCCGCCGTCGATGCCCCACCCGGGCTGCCGCCCGTGCTCGGCGGCGTCGACCTGACGGACTCCGCGGGTTTCGCCGACGGCATCCCCTACGACGTCCTCGCCCGGCTGCGGGCGCAGGCGCCGATCCTGTTCCACCCGCCGGGGATCTCCGTGGACGGCGAGGGGTTCTGGGTGCTGACCCGCCACGCCGACATCGCCGCCGCCGCGGCCGATCCCGTCTTCTCCTCCCAGGGCGGCGGTGGCCGCTCCGGCGGCGGTACCCATCTCGACGACCTGCCGGTCGGTGTGCACGCCGGCGTCCTGATCGGGATGACCGACGACCCTCGCCACGCGCTCGTTCGGGACCTGCTGGAGCCCTCGTTCGACCGGTACGCCGCCGCCGCGCTGGAACCCGAGCTGCGCCGGCTGGCCGCGCGGCGGGTGCGGGCGGCCCTCGAGCGCGGCTCGGGCAACTTCGCGGCGGACGTCGCCGGGCCGTACGCGACCGACGCGGTGGCGCTGCTGCTCGGCGCTCCGCGCACCGACTGGCCCACCCTGACCGGCTGGACCGACGCGGTCGCCGGACTGGTCAACCGCCGCACCGGCGCCGTCGACGACGAGTCGCGGGCGATCGGCCTCGGCATCGCCGAGTACTGCGGCGGACTGCTCGCGGCGCGGCGCGCCCAGCCCGTGGCCGGGGTGGCCTCGGTGCTCGCCACCGCCGAGCTCGCCGAGCACGCCGAGGAGCCGCCGCTGTCCGACCACGATCGCGTCGCCAATCTCAACCTGCTGTTCCTGACCGGCGTCGAGCAGCCGCGCAACACGGCCGCGAGCGGCGTCCTGGCGCTCGCCGAGCACCCCGACCAGTGGCGGGCGCTACGGGCGGACCGGTCACTGCTGCCCACCGCGATCGAGGAGATCCTGCGCTGGGCCCCGCCGAACCCCTACAACCGGCGGACCGCCCGGACCGACGTCGACGTACGCGGGGTGCGAATCCGGGCCGGGCAGAAGGTCACCCTGTGGTGGGCGTCGGCGAACCGGGACGAGGACGTGTTCCCCGACGCCGGCCGGTTCGACATCCGCCGCAACCCCAACCCCCACCTGAGCTTCGGCGCCGGCCCGCACGCGTGTCTGGCCGATGACCTCGCCCGCCTGGAGCTGCGCGTCCTGCTCGAGGAGCTGCTCGACCGGGTCGAGGAGCTCCGGCTCACCGGCCCGGTGGCCTGGACCCCCAGCAACAAGCACGCGGTGGTCGTCGATCTCCCCCTGGAGCTGGTTCCCGCGGCGGGCCGCTCGCGCCCCGCGGCGACGGACGGACACGGTCGAAAGGAACGGGACGGCGATGAGCACTGAACCCCACCTGAGCGAGACGCCCGCGGAGCCTTCCGGGGAGCCCGTGGCCGTGATCGGGCTGTCCTGCCGCCTGCCGGGTGCCGCATCCCCGCAGGCGTTCTGGCGGCTGCTGGTCGACGGCGTCGACGCGGTGAGCGAGGTCCCGCGCTCGCGTGCGGAGCCCGACGGTCTCCTCCCGGCGCGGATGACGGCGGGGACGCCGTTTCGGGGCGGGTTCCTGCCGCACGTGGACCTCTTCGACGCGGACTTCTTCGGCGTCTCCGCGCGCGAGGCACGGTCGGTCGACCCGCAGCAGCGGCTCGCGCTCGAGCTGGCCTGGGAGGTCCTCGAAGACGCCCGCGCCCCGCGGCCCGAGAAGGACACCGGACCGGTCGGGGTGTTCGTCGGCGCCATCGCCGACGACTACGCGAGACTCGCCCACGCGCAGGGCCCGGCCGCGCTGACCCCGCACACCCTGACCGGCCAGAGCCGCAGCCTGCTGGCCAACCGCGTCTCGTACGTCCTGGGGCTGTCCGGCCCGAGCCTCGTGGTGGACTCCGGCCAGTCGTCCTCCCTGGTCGCCGTCCACCTGGCCTGCGAGAGCATCCGCTCCGGGCAGAGCGCGCTCGCCCTCGCCGGCGGGGTGAGCCTCACCCTCGAGGCCGCGGGTTTCCTCAGCGCCGAGCGTTTCGGCGCGCTGTCGCCCGACGGGCGCTGCCACACCTTCGACGCCCGGGCCAACGGGTACGTGCGGGGCGAGGGCGGGGGCATGGTCGCCCTGAAGTCGCTGCGTCGCGCCCTCGCCGACGGCGACCGGATCCACGCGGTCATCCGCGGTGGCGCGGTCAACAACGACGCCGGCGGCGAGGGTCTGACGGTTCCCCGCCAGGGCGCCCAGCAGGACGTGCTGACCGCCGCCTACGCGCGCGCCGGGGTCGCGCCGGCGCGGGTGCGGTTCGTGGAACTGCACGGCACCGGAACCCCGGTCGGCGATCCGGTCGAGGCCGCCGCGCTGGGCGCCGTGCTCGGACGTGGCCGTCCCGCCGAGTCCCCCCTGCTCGTCGGCTCGGTGAAGACGAACATCGGCCATCTGGAGGGCGCCGCCGGCATCGCCGGGCTCCTCAAGGCGGTGCTGAGCGTCGCCGCGGGCGTTCTGCCGGCGAGCCTCCACTTCCAGACGCCGAACCCACGCATCCCGTTGGACGAGCTGAACCTGCGGGTCAACGAGGCGACGCGAGCACTGGAGCCCACCGACGGCCCGTTGATCGCCGGGGTCAGCTCCTTCGGCATGGGCGGCACCAACTGCCATCTGGTCCTCTCCGCGGCTCCCGCACCCGCACCCGCGTCCTGGCCGGTGCCGCCGCCGGCGCTGGCGCCGGCGACGGTGCCCGGGCCCGAGGCGGTGCCCGGGTCCGAGGCGGTGTCCGCGCCGGTGCGGGTTCCCGCCGATCCTCATCCCGGCGCGGCGGATCAGGCCGGCGTCCTCACGTCGGACGACCCCGCGCCGCTGGTCTTCCCGATCTCCGGCCGTGGGCCGCGGGCGCTGCGCGAGCAGGCCGCGCGCCTGCGGGACCATCTGCTGGCCCGTCCGGACGCCGACCTGGCCGACGTCGCCTACTCCCTGGCCACCACCCGGCGGACGTTCGAGCACCGCACGGCGATCCTCGCCGCCGACCGCACGAACCTTCTCCAGGACCTCGCCACGCTCGCCGACGGGCGGCCCACCCCCGGTTCCATCACCCGCGGGCCCCTGGACGCGGCGGACCGGCCGGTCCTGGTGTTTCCCGGCCAGGGGTCGCAGTGGGTGGGCATGGTCCGCGACCTGCTGCCGGCGTCCGACGTCTTCCGGCGGCACTGGAACGACTGCGCCGCCGCGCTCGCCCCGTTCGTCGACTGGTCACCGGACGACGCGATCCTCGACGAGGCGCTGCTCTCCCGCAGCGACGTGGTGCAACCGCTGCTGTGGGCCGCCATGGTCTGCCTCGCCCGGCTGTGGGCCGCGTACGGCGTGGCACCGGCGGCGGTCGTCGGCCACTCGCAGGGAGAGATCGCCGCCGCGCACATCGCCGGTGTCCTGTCCCTGCGCGACGCGGCGAAGGCCGTCGCGTTGCGCAGCCAGGCGCTCGTCGCCCTCACCGGGGTGGGCGGGATGGCGACCGTCGGGCTGTCCGCCTCGGCCGTGGCCGCCCGGCTGGGCCGGTGGGACGGCCAGCTGCATCTGGCCGCCGTCAACGGACCGCGGTCGACGGTGGTGTCGGGGGCGTCGGCGGCCCTGCGGGAGTTCGTCGCGGACGCCGAGGATGCCGGGATCTTCGCGCGGGTCGTCCCGGTCGGCTATCCGTCGCACTCCCCCTACGTCGAGCCGGTCCGCGAACGGCTGCTCGCCGCCCTCGCTGACATCGTGGCCCACCCGGCCGAGGTGCCCTTCTACTCGACGGTCACCGGCGGCGCCCTCACCGACACCAGTGTGCTCGGCGCCGAGTACTGGTACACGAACCTGCGCCAGACCGTGCGGTACGAGGAGGCGGTTCGCGCCCTCGCCGTGGACGGGCACCGCATCTTCCTCGAGTCCAGCACGCATCCCGTGCTGACCATCGGCACCCAGGAGACCCTCGACGACGCGGACGTCGATGGCATCGCGCTCGCGACGCTGCGACGCGGCGAGGGCGACCTGGGACGGTTCCACGTCGCCGCCGCCGACGCGTTCGCCTGCGGGCTTGAGGTGGACTGGCGCCCCGCCTACGCGGGCCGTTCCGTCCACCGCACCGACCTGCCCACCTACGCGTTCCAGCGCCGGCGCCACTGGCTCGCCCCGTCCCCGACCCCACCCGACGACGACCGCGCCGCCGGCCGCGCGAGCAGCACGAGCAGCACGAGCAGCACGGGCTTCTCGCACGGCCCGCTTCTCGCGGACGATGCGGACCTCGCCAGCAGCGCGGACGCCGAGGCAAGCGCCGGCGCAGTGCCGTCCGCAGACGAAGCCGAGCGGCGGATCGCCGACGAGAGCGGCCTGCGGGCCGAACTCGCGGGTGTGCCCGAGCGTGATCGGCGCACGCGCCTCGCGACCCTGGTCCTCGCCGAGGTGGCCGCAGTTCTGGGCGACGACCAGGTCGCCGACCTGACCAGGACGTTCCGTGATCTCGGTCTGGATTCGCACCTGTCGACGGAGCTTCGCAACCGCCTGGTCGCCGCGACAGGTCTGCGGCTGCCGGCGGGGCTGCTGTTCGACCACCCGACCCCCGGCAGGCTCGTCGAGCATCTGCTGGCCGGCCTGACGGACGCCACCGACGATTCCCGGCAGGCCGTGGGCCACGGACCGTCCGCCGACGAACCGATCGCGGTGGTGGGGATCGCGTGCCGTTTCCCGGGAGGTATCGCCTCGCCGGAGGATCTGTGGCGGCTGGTCGAGGCCGGCGGCGAGGCGATCGGTGACTTTCCGACCGACCGGGGCTGGGATCTGGACAGCCTGTTCGACCCCGACCCGGACCATCCGGGTACCTCCTACAGCCGCGCCGGTGGATTCCTCAGCGACGTCGGTGGTTTCGACGCCGAGTTCTTCGAGATCAGCCCACGCGAGGCACTCGCGATGGACCCGCAGCAGCGGCTTCTGCTCGAGACCAGCTGGGAGGCCCTGGAGAACGCCGGCATCGATCCGGACACTCTGCGCGGAACATCCACCGGCGTCTTCAGCGGGGTGATGTCCACGGACTACGGGCCGCGCCTCCATGAAGGCGCCGGCGCCGGGCAGGCCGGGGGTTACCTGCTGACCGGTAGCGCGGGCAGTGTGGCGTCAGGTCGGGTGTCGTACGTGTTCGGGTTCGAGGGGCCCGCGGTCACCATCGACACCGCCTGCTCCTCCTCCCTCGTGGCCATCCACCTCGCCGTCCAGTCCCTGCGCTCCGGCGAAAGCACCCTCGCCCTCGCCAGCGGCGCCACCACCATGGCCAGCCCCGGCATGTTCATCGAGTTCAGCCGTCAACGGGGCCTGTCCCCCGACGGCCGCTGCCGTTCGTTCTCCGCCGACGCCAACGGCACCGGCTGGTCCGAAGGCATCGGCGTCCTCCTCCTCGAACGCCTCACCGACGCCATCGCCAACAACCATCCGATCCACGCCGTCATCCGCGGCACCGCCATCAACCAGGACGGCGCCAGCAACGGCCTCACCGCCCCCAACGGCCCTTCGCAGGAACGCGTCATCCGCCAGGCCCTCGCCAACGCCCAGCTCTCCCCCACCGACATCGACGTCATCGAAGCCCACGGCACCGGCACACCCCTCGGCGACCCCATCGAAGCGCACGCCCTCACCGCCACCTACGGCCACCACCGGCCAGAAAACCAGCCCCTCTGGCTCGGCAGTCTCAAATCCAACATCGGCCACACCCAGGCCGCCGCCGGCGTCGCCGGCATCATCAAAATCATCCAAGCTCTCCACCACAACACCCTCCCCGCCACCCTGCACGCCGAGCACCCCACCCCCCACATCGACTGGGAA
>NZ_FZMO01000035.1 GCF_900197875.1 Frankia canadensis
GCCCACCCCCCTCGACGTGCTCCCGCCCGACGGGGTGGTGCCATCCCCGTCAGTCAGCGCCGGGACGGGGGGCACGCGCAGCGGTGACAGGGGCGCGGGCGCCACGGCCCCAGCGGTCGCGCCGCGTCCGAGCGGGCCGGTGCTCGGGCTGAGCGCGACGTCGGTGGACCTCGGCGCGGTCGACTCGGTCTGGCGGGTCGACCTGCGTGGCGACGGGACGGCGCCTGTCGACGTGGCGGTCGGCAGCACCCCCTCGTGGCTGGCGGTCGTCCCGAACCAGCGGCGGGTCGACCCGGGGGTGAAGGTCCCCCTCGTGATCACTCTTGACCGGGCGGCCGCGCCGGAGGGTACCGTCGACGTGACCGTGCCCGTCACCGCCCGCACCGGCGTCGGCGGTGCGGACCTGCGCATCACCGCCAAGGTCGACGGCTCACCGCGGATCGTCTCGGTGACCGCCGCGCCGGCGCGGATCGTGCGCTCGGGCTGCCCGGCGACGGGCGGCGCCTCCCAGAGCGCGGCGTCCTCGGGAGGCACGGCGCCCCGCGGTGTGTCGGCCGGCGCACCCGCGCCGCCGCCTGGCGCCACTGCGACGTCCGCCGGGGCGGGCGCGGCCGCTGCCCCCGCGGCGTCACAGACGACGGTCACCGTCACGACCGACGACGCGGTCGGCATCTTCGCGGTGCAGCTGGCGGCGACCCTGCCCGGTGGGCGGAGCCAGACCCTGGCGATGAACCTCGGCGCGGCGACAGGTGACCGCTCGACCTGGACGGGGCAGCTTACGGCTCCATCGCAGACCGGCACGATCACCTACACGGCTGCGGTCACCGACCTGAACGGCAAACGGGCGCAGTACCCGGGATCGCTACCCGTGCTGCCCTGCCCGAGCTGACCTCCGCCACGCCCCACGCCGTGGGGACGCCCGGGAAATGATGGTGCCGCCCGGCTCGGGGGGTGCCGGGCGGCTTAGTCATCATGGCAGCTCCAGATCCGCCCGCCAAGTCCCTGATCGTGTCCCGAGCGGGCACGGTCATCACGCTAACGAGTAGTCCCAGCTCAGACAGTGAGTAACTACGGATCTTCTCCGGTCAGGTGGCGGACACCGCCGCGTGTCCGGCCGTAGGCCGGCGCACCGCCACCGCCCGAGATCTCTGATGAGGGATTGCGTTCCGCGGAACGCCTCGGGCCGGGCGGGAAAGGGCGGCGCGAGGCCAGCGCTGACCGCCGATATCCCAGCGTCAGTGAGCCTCGCCGCCTGCGCCCTCGGTGCGCCCCACACGTGCGCCGAGATGGTGGCCGGCCGGTGGCTCGGGGTTGGCGCGGGGGCGCGCGAACAGCCGGGTCGCGGTGATCACACCTGTGGTCGTCCCGGCGGGGCCGGCTGGCTCGGGCGGAGTCAGGCCGGGGCGCAGGTGCTCCTCGACGCGCAGGTACTTGCGTCCGGCCCGCAGGTCGGCATCGTTGCGCAACCGGACGATCAGCGGGAACGCCGACAGGGCGGCGGTGTCGAACAGACCCGTCGTGTAGACGAGCTGGACGCCGAGGCGGTCGGCGACGGCGAGCTGAAGATCGAGCAGATAGCCGGCACTGGCCCGGCCGATCGGATTGTCGAGGAACAGCACGCCGGCATGCGAGGCCCGCAGGTGGCCGCGGTCGTTCGCGCGCAGCGCCGCCATCGTGCAGTAGAGGATGATCGCGGCGGTGAGCTGCTGGCCCCCGGAGAAGACGTCGCCGAGCTCGCTGACCCGCACGCGTTCGGTGCGCAGGACCGCGTCGGGCTTGAGGATCTCCACCCGCACCCCGCGCGGGATCGCCGCCCGCACCCCACGCAGCAGCAGGCCCATCCCATCGCGCCGGGCCGCCGCCGCCGACCGACCCGCCGCGCCGCCGCCGGCGCGGGCATCGCCGCTGGTGAGCGCGCCGCCTGTGGTGCGGGCATCGCCGGTGGGCCGGCCGGCACCGGCGCGGGACCGGGCGGCCACCGTGGCGGCGGCGGAGTCGTCGACGACCTGGCCCAGGGCTTCGGTCAGCGCCCGGTCGTCGGGGTCGGCGAACGTGATGCGCAGGAAGTCCTGTCCCGACCAGTCGCCGAGCCGGTCGGGCAGCCGGGACAGCCGGCCGGCCGCGCGCAGCGTCCCGAGAGCAGCCCGGACCATGCCCTCCAGGCGAGCGACGATCGCCTCGCGGTTGCGGCCGATGTGGGAGAGGTCGTCGTCGAGGCTGCGCAGCCGGGGAGCGAGCGCCGCCGCCCAGGCGGCCGCCGAGTCGGCGACCGTCTCCCGGCCAGCGCGCAGCATCTGCCGGCGGGCCGGGGCGCGCACCGCGTCGAACCGGTCCTGCGCCGCCCACGCGCTGACGGCCTCGGCGGCGGCGCGCACCGCCGTGGCGGCCTGGCCGTAGCCGGCGGCTGTCTCCCGCCAGGCCAGGCGCAGCTGGCGAGCGTCGTCGCGGGCCGCCTGGGCGTCGCCGGTGAACGGCACGGTGGCGGTGTCGGACCTGGTGGTGGGAGTGGTGGTGGCAGCGGGCGGGGTGTCGCCGGACGGGGCGGCGTCGGCGAGGTCGGCGAGGTTCTCGGCGATGGCCTCGAAGGCAGCGACCTCATCGGACCGGCGGGCGGACGCCTCGACAAGCTCCTCGCGGGTGGCTCTGGCCCGGGCGTGGTCCCGCTCGGCGGCGGCGACCGCGGCCGTCGCGCCGCGCAACATCCGCTCGGCCTCGTCGAGGTCGGCGGGTACCCCGTCACCGGTCAGCGGGGCGGCCTCGAAGCGTCGTGCCTCCGCGGTGGCGGAACGCAGCTCCTCCCGCAGCGCGCCGAGGCGCTCGCGGGACTCGTCCAGCTCGGCGCCGATCGCCGCGCTCTCGCGTCGTGCGCGGGCCTCACCGGCGGCGCGGGTCGCGCCGTCCCCGCCGCTGGTACCGGCGAGCAGCTCCCGGGCCCGTGCGCGGATGGCCGGGTCCACCGCGTCGACGTCCGCCCGGGCGGCCGCCTCCTCCCGCCGGGCACGCTCGACCTCGCCGCGCAGATCCGCGCCGACCTCGACCTGGGCGAACGTCCTGCTCGCCGCCTCGTACGCGGCACGCAGCACGGCGACTGGCTGCTCCGCCCCGCCGCTGCCCGCTCCGCCCGTGGCGCCGTCCGCGGAGTCGAGGCTGGGCGTGTCGAGGCTGGGGGTGGAGTCGGGGTCGGAGTCGTCGGTGGTGGCGCCGATGATGCCGGCGCTCTCGGCGCGGGCCGCGTCGGCGTTGCGGCGGGCCTCGTCGGACTGGCGGATGGCCGCGGCGGCGGCCCGCCGTGCGGTGGCGGCATGCTCGCGCGCCGCCCGGGCCTGCGCCAGCCGGTCCTCGACGATGGCGGCGACCTGGTCGATCTGCCTGTCGAGGACATCCGGGTCGCCGATGGAGCGCGCCAGCCGGTCGAGCGCCGCCGCGCGCTCGGCGGCCTGCTCGGCGGCCACCCGCAGCGGTTCGACGCCGGCCAGCTCGGCGCGCGCGGCCTGCTCGGCGGCGGCCGCCTCCCGGCTCGCCGCGGCGAGCCCGGCCTCGGCCTCGGCGAGTCCGGCGCGGGCGGTGGCGAGCTGCCCGGCGAGCCGGTCGAGGTGCCCGGGCGGGCAGCCGCGCCGCCAGCCGGCGAGCCCTGCGGCGAGGTCGCGGTCGGCGGCGATGCGGGCGGCCAGCTCGGCCGCGGCGCGGGCGCGTTCGTCCTGGCGGGTCCGGATGATGTCGCGTTCCGCGGCGGCGGCGTCGGCGTCGTACAGCGCGGGATTCGGGCGGACGAGCAGGACCCGTTCCCCGTCGATCACCGGGTCGGCGTCGGTGAGAAGCTCCTCGACGCCGCCGATGGCCACGACGCTGTCGGGTAGCAGCGCCGCGGCGGCCAGCGCCTCCCGGACCCGGGCAAGCCCTGTGCGGTCGGTGACGACGACGCCGTCGGCGAGATGGGGGCGGGCCCGCAGGACACGTTCGCGGTCGCGCGCCGGCACGGCGTGGGCGAGGTGGGACCATCCGGCGACGGCCGCGATTCCGGCCGCTCGCAGGGCCTCGACGGCCGCGGCCACCTCGTCGCGCGGCGGGCGCAGGCCGGCGCCGCCGAGCGCGGCGAGCAACCGCCGGTCGGCGTCGGCGGCCAGCGACAGGTCGAGCTGGCGCGCCTCGGCGGCGGCGATCGCCTCCGTCAGCCGCCGCGCCCCGGCCTCCGCGACGGCGTCCAACTCGGCCGCGCTGTCAACGTCCTCCGCGCTGTCAACGTCCTCCGCGCTGTCAACGTCCTCCGCGCTCTCCGTGTCTGTCGCGCCGTCAGCGTTCGACGCGCCGTCAGCGTCCGTCCTGGTGTCAGCCTCCGCCCTGCGGTCAGCGTCCGCCGTGTTGTCCAGCTCCGCCGTGTTGTCCGGGTCGGTCCGGCTGTCCGGCTGTGCGGCCCTGGACGGCTGTGCGGCGCCGCCCTGAGCTGCGTCATCGATCTCGTCGCGAGAGCGGGGGGTGCCGAGCAGGGCGGTCAGACGGCCGTCGGCGAGTAGTGCCGACGCCTCCGCCCGGGCGGTCGCGAGCTGTGCACGGGGCCGGTCCAGCATGGCGCGGGCGGCGGCGACCCGCTGCTCGGCGGCACGAGGCGCCACGTCGACGAGATGGCGGTCCTGGGCGTGGGTGGCGCGAGCGAGTGCCTCGCGCACGGCCGCGGCGGCCTGGTCGGCGGCGGCCGCGGCCTGGCGTGCCTGAGCGGCGACATCCGAGCCGCCGGCGCCGGGGGCGAGCAGGCCGTCGCGGACGGCCGCGGCGAGGGCGTCGCGTGCCTCGTCACGCCGCTGGCGCAGGGACTGCTCCTGGGCGCGGGCGGCGGCCGCGTCGTCGCTGGCGCGCCGGTCGGCCGCCTCGGCGGTGGTCGCGGAGCGCTCGTGCCGTTCGGCGTCGGCCTCGGCCTGCCGGGCCGCCTCGGCGGAGGCCGCGGCGAGGCGGCGCAGGCCGGTCAGCAGGGCGCGGGCGGCGCCGTCCCGGTCGGCCATCGCGGGTGCCGCGACGTCCTCGGCGTCGGCGACGAGCCGGGCGAGCCGAACCGCCTCGGCGGACGCGGCGGCGAGGCGCAACACGTGCTCGGTCGCCCGCCAGGCGTCGATCTCGGCACCGGCCGCGGCGGCGGCCGCGACCAGACGGTCCCGGTCCTCCTCGGCCGCCTCCACGCGCAGCTCGGCGATCCGGCGGCGCAGGGCGAGCACGTCGCCGTGGCGGGCCGCCCGCATCCGGTCGGCGTCCCGTTCCGCGCCGCGGGCCGCGTCGGCCTGGGCGGCGAGCCCGGACAGGGCCGCGTCGTCGCGCCGAACCCGGGCCCGCAGACCGGCGAGCAGTTCGGTGGCGCGGGTCCGGGCCGCACCGTGCTCGGCGCCGGCGGCCGACCGCCGTCGCACCGCTGCCACCAGTGGTTCCAGTCGTTCCAGCGCACCGGCGACGAACGCCCGCTCGGCGTCGAGCGCGGCCCGTTCCGCGAGCCGGGTCGCGTAGCCGTCGACGACATCGGCGACACCCTCGGGGTCCTCCGGCGCGGTGACGGCGCGCAGCAGGAAGTCGACGAACTGCTCGTCGCTGCCGAACGAGAACGCCTCCGCGGCTTCACCCTCGCCGGCGTTCATCGCCCGCTGGTAGCGGAACAGCTCCGGGTCGAGGCCGAGGGCGTCGACGTGCTCGCTCCACGCGCCCTGATGGGTCTCCCAGGTCAGGCCGAGGGACGGGTCGGCGGCGT
Source organism: Frankia canadensis (assembly GCF_900197875.1). Lineage (GTDB taxonomy): Bacteria > Actinomycetota > Actinomycetes > Frankiales > Frankiaceae > Frankia > Frankia canadensis. The sequence goes on from NZ_FZMO01000035.1 coordinate 5,726, forward strand.
GGGCGTCGTGCAGGCGGGCGCGCAGCCCGGCGAGGGTGACCTGGCGACCCTGCGCGGTGAACGGCAGCGACGTGATCTCCAGCCCGCCGCCGGGGCGTAGCGAATACCAGGCCTCGGACAGCCGGCCGGCGTCCGCGCCGGCGCGCCCGCGCCACTCGCTGACCTTGCCGGTCACGAGCCGCTGCCCGGTGACCGCGTGCTGCCACTCGCAGACCACCTGGCCGCAGTCACCGGGCAGCACGAAGTTGTCCAGGACCCGGCCGTTGGACGTGCCGACGACCTGCCGCCGCCCCGGCAGCACCACCGAGAAGATCAGCCTGATCAGGACGCTCTTGCCGCCGCCGTTCTCGAGGAACAGCACGGTCGCGGGGGACGGGCGGCGGGGCCGGGCCGGCGCCTCGCCCGCCGCGCCGCCACCGCTGCCCGGTGACGCGGTGGTCGCGGGCGCGAACAGGGCGTCCTGGCGCGGCCCGGTGACCTCGGCGCCGACGCCGGACAGGTCCAGCGTCACGTCGGCGAAGCGCGCGCCCGGCGGGCCGATCGCGTGCAGCCGCACCCGACACAGCTCATACATCGGCGGCCACCCGCGCCGACGGGACCTGGGCGGCCGGCGCGTCCAGCAGCACCGGCTCGTCGACGACGACCCGCACCGTCCCGGCGCCGTCGGTGACGGTGACCACGCCCAGCGCCAGCAGCTCCTCGAAGGCGGCGTCCGCGGCCAGCTCCCGGACCTGGACCTGGTAGCGCGGCGTCGTGCGGAACGTGCCGCCGGCGTCGTCGCCGACGAGGACGAGGCAGCCCGCGTCGACGAGGACGTTCATCGCCCGGGCGACGATGCCGGTGGTGGAGCCGGAGAGACGGCGCGCGTCGCGGGTCGTGCCCGTCGACGCGCGCCGGGCGTACAGCCGCCAGGCGGCCTCCAGCTGCGGGGCGTCGAGTGGCGGGTCGACGGTGAGGTCCTCGCCGGCGGCGCGCTCGGCGAGCAGCCGGCACGTCTCGCGGACGAACGCGTCGACGCCGTGCACGCTGACCCGCCCCACGTAGGAGGCGTCGGTGAGGTCGGCGGGCCGCGGGTAGGCGAGCGCGGCGACGGCGAGCTGGGCGAGGGCGTGCAGCAGCCGGTCGGCGGCCCGGTGCTCCCCGCCGGCACGGCGCGCGTAGTCGCCCAGACGCATGGCGAACGCCGAGTCCTCGGCACCGGCCGGCACGATGCCGGCACGTTCGGAGACGTCCAGCACGACCAGGCCGAGGCCGTCGGCGACCGCCCGGGTCAGCGCGGCGAACTCGCTGTCGCGCAGGTAGCGCCGGACGAGGTCGCGGTAGTCGACGTCACGCGCCGGCACCAGCCGGGGCCGCAGCCCGAACGACAGCAGCCGCGCGGCCTCCCGAGCCGCCTCCCGCGCCGCCTCGTGGTCCACTCGCCGCTCCTGCGTCACCGCCGCCTCCTTCCCGCCGAACCGTTCACGCTCCCGCCGCCGGCTCCGTCCTCGTCGCCACCCGCGCCGGCCCCTGCGTCCGCTCCGATCCCTGCGCCCGCGCCAGCCGCTGCGTCCGCTCCAGCGTCTGCGTCCGCTTCGGCCTCGGCTTCGTCGGCCTCGGGGACGGTGACGAGGCGGGCGCGGCCGACGAGCAGGTCCGCGCCGCCGAACTCCGGGTCGTCGAGCACGGTGCCGTCGTCGACGGCGACCGTGAGCGTCTCGTCCCCGGCCTGTCGGGACGCGGCGACGCGCGGGCTCACCGCGTGCAGTGCGAGCAGCGCCACCAGGTCGGCGACGTCCCGCTCGTCGGCCCGGCGGGCCTCGGCGAGCAGCGCGGACAGCCGGCGGGGCGCGCCCGGGTCGAGATCGAGCAGCCGCAGGGCGCCCGACCAGGTCTCGTCGTCGAAACGAGGCGGCTCGGCGAGGTCCACCAGCTCCGCCTCGACGACCTCGGCTCCGAGCGTGTCCCGCTCGACCGGCGGGCGCAGCAGCAGGTCGACGAGGTCGAGGATCCGCGGCGTCCGCGGGGTGCGCACGCCGACCGCGCCCGGGAAGAACGCGGCGGCGGGGCGCTCGGCGTCACCGGCGGGCAGCGTCAGCGTCGGCACCAGCAGCTGGGCGTGCAGGTCGAGGCCGCCGCGGGACGGTGCGGTGGCGAACTGCTGGCGGTCCTGCTCGGCGCGGAACACCGCGCCCGCCTCCAGCAGCCGGGCCTGCAGCTGGGTGTGCCGGCGGATGCAGTCGCCGACGATCGTCACCAGGTCGGCGGCCTGGCGCTTGTGATCGGGATCGTCGGCGGAGTCGCGGTAGCGGCGGATGTGCGTGAGGATCGCGTTCTCGTAGCGGTAGCGCTGCTCGACGTGGGCCAACGCCTCGTCGACGAGGGCGGGCATGGCCTCCAGCCAGTCGACCGCGAGCACGTTGCGCCGGGTCGCGTCGAGCTGGCGGCGCAGCTGCTCGGCGTACTGGACGGTGCGGTAGCGGGCCGCCTCGGCGGCGGCGCGGGCGTCGGCCAGGCGGCCTCGGCGGATAAGCGTGTCCAGCGCCACCTCGGCGGCGATCTGCGCCGAGGTGATGTCGGTGTCGAGCGCGCCGACCAGGACGGTGACCGCCTCGTCGGTGGCGCGCAGGTAGATCTCGCCGTGCGGGTCGGCGAGCTCGACGAGCAGCTTGAAGTCGAAGCGGCGGCGCTCGTAACGGCCGTCGGCGTGCAGCGTGCCGTAACCGGCGTCGAACCCGCGGTTGACGTTGCCGACGTTGATGAGGCTGTGCAGCACCCAGGCGGCGACCCGCTCGTGCTCGGCGGCGGGCCGTCCCGGAGCCTGGGCGGCGGCGAGCGGCACGAGCCGGCGCAGCACCTGGTCGTGGTCGGCGCCGCGGTCGAAGTCCATCGCCACGGTGACGAGGTCGATGGCGTGCAGGCCGAGTTCGGCCATCGCGTAGACGGTGAGGTCCGCGCCGTCGAGGTGCGCCTTGCGCGCGTCGAGGTCGTGCAGGGGGCCGGTGAGCGCGAGCGCCTTGAGCCGGCGCACCATCCCGACGTCGCCGACGAGACCGACCGCGGACGGCGGCCGGTCGACGGGCGACACGGGTTCGATCATCCCGCCGACTGTAGTGGCCGACGGTGCGACGGCCCGCGCCCACCTGCCCGCGGGCGCCCGCCGCCACCCCCGGCCGAAGGCCCGAGAGCTGGCCGCGGCCGGTGGGCTGGCGGCATTTCAGTGCACTGTTTGCCGAGTCGCGCGGAGGGGGAGGCGGCCTCGTCGGCGGTGTCGGAGGGAGCGCGGCGAGCGTGGACGCGGCCGCCGCGAGCCGTGCCGACCTCGCCCGGAGGGGGAGGGCCCGACGAGGTCGCGGCGGGATGTCCGGCGACGAACGCGCCGGTTGCACGGTATTTGGACGCCGACATCCGCCGTGTGCCGCCGCCGCGCGCGGGGCTGTCCGGGTGTCCGTCGGCGGCGGGCGGCGACCTGTGTCTCCGGCCACCCGGCCGCTCGCCGGCGATGATCCGCGCCGACTGGTGGGTATTCTCAAACCGATTCCGGCGCCGGCGGGGCGTCGCCACACGGCCCGGCCGTCGGCGGCCCACCCTGACCCAGCGGGAGGAAGCAGCGTGACCACCTCCGAGCTCGGACGCATCCCCGGTCCGCCCCAGCAGCGCACCGGCGACAGCCCGCCGCCCGCCTCCCCACCGGCCACCGCACCACCATCCACCGCACTACCATCCGCCCCGCCGACGGCGGCCCTGCCGACGGCTGCCGCGCCGGCGGGCGTGCGGCCGGCGCAGCGTTGGCGGCGGCCGTTGCCGCCGGTGGAGCGGGTCCGGCCAGGGCTGTGGAGCCTGCCGATCCCGCTGCCGTTCGCCCGGCCGTCCTACACCCTGATGTACGTCATCGAGTCACTCGACGGGCCGTACCTCATCGACGCAGGTTGGGACTGGGACGAGGCGTTCGCCGCGCTCGAGGACGGCCTCGCCCTGATCGGCACGTCCGTGCCCGAGGTCCGCGGGGTGCTCGTCACCCACGCCCACCTCGACCACTACGGCATGGCCGCCCGCATCCGCGCCGCATCCGGCGCCTGGGTCTCGCTGCACCCGCTCGATGACGACCTGCTCGCCCGCGCGCGCCACGGCCTCGCCGACCGGCTGTCCGACGTCCTCGACGGCGCCGGCGTGCCCGGCGACATCGCCGAGCGCCTGCTCACCGCCGAGCACCTTGCCCCCCACTCGCTGCCGCGCCCCGACATCCTGCTCGAGGACGGCGACCAGCCCGACATCCCCGGCTGGGAGCTGCGCACCCTGTGGACGCCGGGCCACTCGCCCGGCCACGTGAACTTCTGGGAACCGGCGCACCGTCTGCTGCTGTCCGGCGACCACGTCCTGCCGACCACCGCCGTCGGCACCCCTGTGCCGGACGACCTCAACCCCGACCCGCTCGGCGACCACCTGCGCTCCCTCGCCCGGCTGCGCGGCCTCGACGCCACCGAGGTGCTGCCCGCCCACGAGCACCGCTTCACCGACCTCGAAGGTCGCCTCGACGCCCTCGAGACCCACCACCGCGGCCGTCTCGACGAGGTGGTCGAGGGCCTGCGTGCCGGCGCCACCACCGTCTGGGAGCTCGCCGCCTTCATCACCTGGCACCGCCCCCTGCGCAACCTGCGCGGCGTCGCCCTCCAGAACGCCGTCACCGACACCATCGCCTGCCTCACCACCCTCGCCACCACCGGCACCGCCCACGTCACCCGCGGCCACCCCGACCACTGGCACCTCACCACCCCCTGACCCGTCGAAGCGACGCCCGCCCCATCAGGCCGTCGCCGGCCCGGCATCAACCGGCTCGGGCTCGCTGCGATCACTCAGGTGGCAGTCGCACGGGCGGCCGCGGACGCCGTCTTCGGCAATGCGGAATCGACCTCTGGCGGTGAAGGACTGGGACACCGAAAAGATCGCCGCTAAAGCCGCGTGTCGAGTTGTGATCTCCCGGCCCGCCCTCGTATGGACGTGCTCACTGTCGCGAGCCCGCCCGCCGCCCACCGTGGCCCGTGGCCACTGCTGGCCGCAGGTGGCCACGGCCCCGGCAAGGCCCGATTTCTACGGAGAGTTACGCAGACCGAACAAGTGCGTTGACCGCGAGCCGGCATCGCCACCGTCGCGCCTCCTGTTTCATCTCAGGCCGGCTTGAGGTGAAACAGTACGGCTCCCGATCGGTGACGGCGACCACGAGGAGGCGGAGCATGGGCGACGTGGGGGAGACCGGTGGTCAGAAGGCGCTGTGGAACAGGGCTGCGGGGCGTGGCTGGGTGCGGGCGCAGGATCTGCTCGACCGGATGTACCGGCCCTTCGAGGAACTGATCGTCGAGATCGTCGGTCCCAGTGCCCAGGTGCTTGACGTCGGTTGCGGCCCGGGCACCACGACCCTCGCCGCCGCTCGTCGGGCGGGCCCCGCGGGACGCTGCGTCGGCATCGACATCGCCGAGCCGATGATCGCGGCGGCCAGCGCCCGCGTTGATGAGAAAGGCGGGACGGCGGTGGACGCGGAGAAGTCCGCCGGCAGCGCACCGGTGCGGTTTCTGCTGGCCGATGCCGCGAGCCACGAGTTTTCGACCGCCGAGTTCGACGCGGTCATCTCGCGGTTCGGCGTCATGTTCTTCGACGATCCCGTGGATGCGTTCACCCGTCTGCGGCGCGCGACGCGGGAGGGTGGCCGCCTGCGGTTCGTCGCCTGGCGCGACCCGGCGGAGAACCCGTTCCTCACCGCGGCCGAGCACGCCGCCGCGCCACTCCTGCCGGCGCTGTCGCCACGCGTCGCGAACGCACCCGGCCCGTTCGCCTTCGCGGCGCGTGACCAGACCCGCCGCCTTCTCGCGGACAGTGGCTGGACCGACATCGCTATCCGCCCGATCGATGTTCCGTGCACCCTCGACGAGGAGGAGCTGGAACAGTACGTCACCCTGATCGGCCCCGTCGGCCGGACACTCCCCGAGCTCGGCGAGGACACCCGCGCGAAGGTCGTCGACACGGCCCTTGCCGCTTTCGACCCCTACCGCCTGAACGACCGGATCCGCTACACCGCCGCCTGCTGGCAGGTAGACGCCTCCGCGCCCTGAGCGTCTATCACGCCCGCCAGAGGAAACGGCGATTCACGCTCGTCGCCGATAGCGCCGGGTGGGGCTGTTGGGTGGAGCGGTGGCTTCGACCTGACCTGTGGCTATCAGCTTGTTGAGAATCTTCGTCACGCTGCTCCGCGCACCCCCTGTCGCGGCCTGCAACTCCTCGCGGCTGGCGGAGTCAGAGGTGTTCAGCGTGTGGAGGATCCGGTCGGTCAGGCTGCCAGCAGCGGGGACCGTCGTCCGCAGGCCGGCCGCGGTCGCGGTGGTCTTCCCAGCACCCGTCTCGACGAGCGGAGGCAGGTCGACGGGAGGAAGACCGCCGGCCAGGCGATATGTTCCGTCGTCACGGGCCTTGCGCGGGCGCAGCAGGCCGAGCTCGTGGAGCTGGTGGAGCTGGCGCCGTGCCGCTGCGGCGTCGAGTCCGAGTCTGCGCAGCAAGGCCTCGTCCACGTCACGCCCGTGGCACGCGAGAGCGAGGGCGCCGACCGCGAGCAACCCCGCGAGCGACGGCACGAGCCGCTCGCCGTGCGGCACGAGAACACCAAGGCGGGTAAGCGCGTCGGATTCATTCAGCCCAGCGAATGCCCGCGGCGAGTTGCGTGCGGCCGCCTCGACGAGCCGAAGGACGGCTCTCCGGTCAAGATCCTCCACGCTGGCCTGCGTGACCGCCTCCTCATCCCAGCGCGGCTGGCCGGCGTTCTCTCGCAGACGGTCGATCTCATAGGCCGTCAGCCGCTGGTCGCCGTCACCAGCCCGGGCGAACGCGCCGTTGTACAGGCCCCTTGCCGTCACGTAGCACGGTCGCTGCGCGGGCGGCAGCGGTTCGACCTCGACGACCACCAGCGTCGTGCCCTCGAACGGCACGACCTCAACGCTCTGGGTCAGCGCGGGCGTCAGCGCCGCCGCACGGCGAGCTCGCGGGCGGTCCAGGTTGTCGGGATGGCGACGGGGCGGTGGCGGGATGTTCCGGGCGTCGCGATCGGTACTAGGGTGTGGCCATGTCGTCGGTTTCGCTGTCCAAGGGCGGGAACGTCTCGCTGAGCAAGGTCGCTCCGAACCTCACCGCCGTGACGGTGGGGCTCGGGTGGAAGGTGCGTCAGACCAGCGGTGCCGACTACGACCTGGACGCCAGCGCCATCGTCGTGAGCGAGGCCGGGCGGGTGCTCTCCGACGGCTTCTTCATCTTCTTCAACAACCTCGTGAGCCCGGATGGCTCGGTGAAGCACCTCGGCGACAACCTCGTCGGCGGCGGGGGTGGCGATGACGAGCAGATCACCGTCGACCTGGGCACCCTCACCCCGCAGGCGTCCAAGGTCGTCTTCACCGTGTCGATCTACGACGCCGACTCGCGCCGCCAGACCTTCGGCCAGGTCCGCGACGCCTTCATCCGCGTCACCGACTCGACGACCGGCGCCGAGGTCGCCCGCTACGACCTCACCGAGGACGCCTCCACCGAGACGGCGATGATCTTCGGCGAGCTGTACCGCTACGGCGGCGAGTGGAAGTTCCGTGCCGTCGGGCAGGGGTATGCGACCGGCCTGCGCGGCATCGCCCTCGACTTCGGCGTCAACGTCTCCTGAGCATCCCCGCCGCCACGGCGCGCGCCGTGGCGGCGGACCATCCTGGCTCCACGTCAGATGCGGCGCCAGCCGGCGGCGGTACCGCTGCTGCCCGCGCTCGGGATGATCCGGGTGCGGGAGCCGCGCGGCGCGATGACCATGACCCGCACGGTGCGGGTGTTGGCGTCCACCCGGTAGAGGACCCGCCAGGTGCGGGTGATCGCCTCGAACATGCCGACCTGCTCGCCGGGCATCGGCGTGCCGGCTTTGAGGGGGTCGTCGCGCAGCTTGCCGTCGAGGAAGCCGCGCACCTCGGAACGGGTGAGCTCGGCGAGCTTCGCCAGATCCCGCTCGGCGGAGGTGGACAGGGTGACCTCGTGCTTGCTCATCGGCGACCCCTGGGGCGACGGGAGCCGTGCGGCCGTGACCCGCGCCGCGCGGCGACGCCGGAATCCGCGTTGTTCACCCGATGATCCTATGCGTCCCGCGAGGCTCGCGACGGCCCTTCGCGCCCGGCGGGTTCGGCCGGCCTCCCCGCCTGGATGACGCGGCCCGGCCGCGCTGTTGGGAGAGAGCATGCGCTACGGAGACGACGCCACGATCCGCCGGCTGATGACCGACACCGCGGTGTGGGCGGTGGTGGGACTGTCCAACGACACGCGCCGGACGGCCTCCTCGATCGCCGACTACCTGCGCCGCAACGGCAAGCGGGTGGTGCCGGTCCACCCGTCCGCGCCGACGGTCGCGGGGGAACGGGGATACGCGACGCTGGCGGACATCCCGTTCCCCGTGGACGTCGTGGACGTGTTCGTCCGCTCGGAGCTTGCCGGCGCGGTCGTCGATGACGCGGTGAAGATCGGGGCGGGGGGCGTGTGGCTGCAGCTCGGCGTCCGTGACGACGCCGCCGCCGTGCGGGCCGAGGAGGCGGGCCTCGCCGTCGTCATGGACACCTGCCCCGCGATGGAGGCCCCCCGCCTCGGCCTGCCCTGGACCCGCTGACCGCGACGTCTCGACTCGTCATGACCGGAACGGTCGACCGCGAAGTTTCGGCTCGTCATGACGGGACGGTCGACGGCGAAGTTTCGGCTCGTCATGACGGGACGGTCGAGGGCTCCGCGCCCGATATATCCCCCGCGGGCGGTGCGCGGAGGATCTCTCCCCCGCGTACCCGCCCGGGCCGCGCCGTCCGAGCGACCGCTGACAGCGTTGGGGACCCTGATGTCCGGCCGGCGCGGCCGGCTCGAACGGACCGCGCACGGGCGCTGCACCAGGCGCGACGCCAGGATCCGTGAGGTTGCCGGGTCCCGCGCCGCTGCCGGGCCCGGGGCGGGCGCCGCTGCTGGTGCGGGCGTCCGCGTTCGGCGCGGCGTGGCTGCCGAGCCGGGTGCGGCCGTCGGGTCGTCCCTCGCCGTCGGGGTAGCTCTCGGGATAGGTGGCCTGGATCGACTCGTCGGGTTCGCGGCGCGAGCGGCGGACCAGCAGCAGACGGCGCGTCCCCAGTGCCGCGGCGGGCGGGAACAGGACGAGGACGGGCAGCATGTACCGGTAGTCGAAGCAGACGGTGGCCGCGGGCACCACGAGCATCGTCAGGCCGGCGGCGGCGAGCAGGGTGATGTCGGCGCGCAGCCGGCGGTGTTCGAGCGTCTCGTCGCGCCAGCGGCGCCGCGCCGCAGGTCCGCGCACGCCCAGCCTGGGAGCCCGCCGCCGCGCCGGCACCACGATCGCCACGGCCGCGAGCACCAGCAGCCCGGCGAGCACCGGCCCGGGCGTGAACCCGACGCGCTGGTAGGCCCGTAGGTGGCCGGCGGACGGCTCGTTCACGACCCGGGTTGCCCCGGCGTTGTGGAAGGAGAGCAACGGCTCGCTGTTGTGCAGGTAGCGCGGCACGTGCGCGGTGGGGAAGCGCCAGGTGGCGTCCGGCCAGTCGCGCTGGCCGACGGATCGGCCGGGCTTGAAGTAGTGCACGATTTCGCCGCCGACCATCCGGGCGTAGTCGCCGAACTGGTGGCGGATCACCTGGTGGGTGAAGTCGCGCAGCAGTGCTTCCTTCTCGTCGTCGGTGCCGGGCAGCTTCCAGTGCGGGCTGGTGCCGCTCCACACGTAGTAGCTGGGATCGGGCCGCTCGGCGACGGGATGCGCGGAGCACAGGACCAGTTGGGCAGGCTTGAGCCGCAGCCGGTCGCACTCGGCGATCGGTGCCACCCGGCCGTACATCCACACCGCGTCACCGCCGGTGAGGGCATATTTTCCGTGCGCGTCGTGGAACCAGGCGGCGTAGGCGACGAGCGGCACCGCCAGCGCCGCCGCGAAGCCGCCGAAACGCAGCCAGCCGACCCGGCGCACCACCAGGTAGAGCACCGCCAGCACGGCGATCGCCACCCCGATCGTGCGCACCAGACCCGCCGCGGCCAGCAGCAGTCCCGCCCCTACGCACGCCCACGCGGACGGCCGCGGCGACCAGGTCAGCGCCAGCAGCGCCCCGACGAGCAGCACCGCGAACAGCGTCTCGGCCATCACGTAGTGCTCGATGACCAGCTCGTAGGCGTCGAGCAGGATCGGCGCGGCCGCCAGCGCCGCGACCGCAGCGGCGACCCGGCGATGCACCAGCAGCGCGTAGAGGGCGACGCCGAGGGCGAGGCCGGCGACGTGCTGGACGACGGTCACCCACCACAGGTCGCCGGTGAACGACAGCACCCGCAGGAACGCGGGATACCCCGCGGGGCGCATCGGGTCGGGGGAGTGCAGCGTCGCCAGGCGTAGATAGGCGTAGGAGTCCCCGCTGAACTCGAACGCCGGCCGGTAGGCGTACGCGGTGATCGCGCGCAGGACGGCCCCGGCCACGAGGATGACCGCGAACGGCAGATGCCGAACCAACCGCGATCGCCACGAGCGGGACGGCGACGGCGGGTCCGCCCCGAGCGCGGCCCCCAGCAGGACCGGTGCGTCCGGCATCGTCGTGCCCGCGTCCCGGCTCGGCAAGCCGCCGAGACCCGAGCCGCCGAGACCCGAGCCGCCGAGACCCGGGTCACCGAGAGCCGAACCGCCGAGAGCCGAACCGCCGAGACCCGGGTCGTCCATACCCAGATCAGTCAGGTCGGGGTCACCGAGGACCGGGCCGCGGAGATCCGGATGGCCGAGGTCCGGGTAGGTGGCCGGGTCCTGCTCGCGGGCTGGCTCCCGCTCATCGCCGCCGTCGGGGGGCGGGGCCTCGTGCCTGCCCAGGACGACCATCGTGCCTGCCCGCCGTTCGTCAGAACCCGACGGCCTCGGCCGGGTGGTCCGGTGACTCGGGGTGATCCGGTCTGTCGGAGCGATCCGACCGGTCCGGCCGCTCGGAGCGCGCCTGTTTCTCATAGTGCATCGTCACCAGCGGGGTGCCGTCGGCGGGGTCGTCCGGCGTCGATCTCGCGGGGCCGGGGCGGGCGGTGGAGCGCTGGTGCTCGCCGCTCGGGCCGGCGGTGAGCAGCCGCAGGAAGAACGAGCCGAAGGCGGTCTGGGCGCCGAGCACCATCAGCGTCATCGCGAGCAGAGCGGGGCGCATCTCGTTGAGCGGCCCCAGGTCGTTCGCGAGCCAGCGCGCGAGCACGACGACGTCGACGACGAACCCGACGGCGAACGCCCCCGCGCCGAGCGCCAGTCCGCGCTCGAGGGTGAACAACCTGTGGATCTGCGGCAGCGGCCAGCGGCGCCGCTCCTGCCAGCCGACCGCGTGGTTGTGCACGTCGGCGCACACGCCGAGCAGCACCAGCTGCCAGCCCAGCAGCGCCATCAGCGCGAACAGGACCGAGAAGTGCAGGTCCAGCCGGTGGAACCCGACGTTGAGCGAGCCGGGCAGCAGCACCGCCTGGCCGACGAGGCCCAGCGCCAGCAGCACCAGGCCCGGCAGGACGAACAGGTGGCGCGGCGCGAGCAGCAGCATGAACCGCAGGTGGCGCCAGCCGTCGCGCAGCGAGTGCAGCTTCGAGTCACCCACCCGCGGGTGGTAGGTGATCGGCACCTCCTCGATGCGCAGCCCGGCCCGCCCGGCGGCGATGACGATCTCGCTCGCCAGCTCCATGCCCTCGCAGCGCAGCCGCATCCGCAGGTACGCCTCGCGGCTGAAGGCCCGCATGCCCGAGTGGGCGTCGGAGGAGCGCACGTCGAACAGGTGGTTGAGGATGCCGGTCAGCACCGGATTGCCGACGTAGCGGTGCAGCCATGGCATCGCGCCGGGCAGGATCCGCCCGGCGAAACGCGAGCCGAGGACGTAGTCGGCCCGGCCCGCGCGCAGCGGTGCCAGCAGCGCGGACAGGTCCGAGAAGTCGTAGGTGTCGTCGGCGTCGCCCATGACGATCAGGCGGCCGTGGGCGGCGGCGAACCCGGCGAGGTAGGCGTTGCCGTAGCCGCGGCGCGTCTCGTGCACGACCCGGGCGCCGGCCTCTTCGGCGATCTTCGCGGAGTCGTCGGTCGAGCCGTTGTCGACGACGACCACCTCGCCGACCGCGCCGGCACTGGCCAGGCCCGCCAGTGCCTTGCGCACGCAGAGGCCGACCGAGTCGGCCTCGTTGAGGCAGGGCATCACGACCGAGACCTCGAGCACCCGGCTCGCGCCAGTGCCCGTGGCACTCGTGGCACTCGTGGCACCCTCCATCGTCCGTACCCCCTCCATGGCCGGGCGGCGCCGACGCGAGCCAGTCTGACGGCCGGTGCCACGCATCGCTCGGCCACAGCCCCGTAACCTACCGATCTGCTCCGCCGGACCCGCTACCAGGTATCTCGTTGCGGACACCCTGTGGTCTGTCCCCGACGGGCCGATCGTGCTCCTGTGTGCCCGGGTGCTGGTCAGCGTCGGTTGCGTCCCGGACCGCGGGTGTGGCGCGGCAGACACGCCAACCCCGTCACGCGCGCCTCGGTGTGACGCTTCTTACGAGGAGGCGTAACGTCTGGTGCCCGTGCAAGGTGTTCGTGTTTCAGACGAGGCGCAGGCGCCCATGGTGCCGAGCGACGACCCAGAACCCTCCTCCACCTACGCGGGCCCACGTCCGGTGCCGCCACCGCGGCGCGGCTGCCCGCACTCGCCGCCCTGCCCCACGGCGGACAGCGCGGACCGGGACGCGGCCCGGGTCGCCAGCCAGCACTGGGACCAGGGCTGGAGCCTGCTGTGCAACGGGGTGATCCTGTTCGAGGACACCGGCGAGATCCTGCCGACCGGCCGGACGATCGAACCTCGCCGGACGCTGCCGCGGGCGGCCTGCGTGCCCCGGCCGCCGGCACCGCGCCGTGCCAGCGGCGCACCCGTCACGGTCTGACGGCCCCCTGCCCGGGTCGCCGGTCCACACCGCCTGGGCTGTGACGTTCGCCCGGAATGATCCGGCGGCCCTCCGGATGGGTACGGTGCCGGCGTGGCGGCGAGAGCGGCGGGCAGGCACCCGAGGCGAGTGACCATGACGCGGGCGGACGGGACGGTCGGCCGGCAGGTCCGCGTGCTCATGCGCCGCGACATCGCGCTGGGCCGGACGTTCGTCCACGCCTTCACCCGGGCGGACCGCTCGCTGTTCACGGCGCTGGCGGGGGGACGCCCGCTGCTCGACCCGGTGCTGCCCCGGCTGTCCCACGCCGCCGACCACGGCCTGCTGTGGTGGGGCGTGGCGGGCGCGCTGGGGGCGACGCGGGGACGGCGCCGCCCGGCGGCCGCCCGCGGGCTGCTCGCGCTCGGCGCGGCCAGCCTGCTCGCCAACGGCCCGGCCAAGCTGGTGTTCCGCCGTGACCGGCCGCCGACGCACACCATCCCGCCGCTGCGGCGGCTTCGTCGCGACCTGACGACGTTCTCGTTCCCCTCCGGGCACGCGGCCTCCGCCGCCGCCTTCGCGACCGGTGTCGCCCTCGACGCGCCCGGCGCCGCCGTGCCGGTGGCCGCGCTCGCCGCCACCATCGCCTTCTCCCGGGTGTACGTCGGGGTGCACTATCCCGGTGATGTGCTGGCAGGCGTCCTGCTGGGGGTCGGCGCGGGCCTGCTCACGACGAAGGTGATGCCGCGCCGGCCGTGGTCGCCGGCCCGGGCGGCCCCGGCGTCGGCCTGGGCGCCGGCGCTGCCCTACGGCGACGGCCTGACCGTCGTGGTCAACACCCGATCCGGGGCCGGTCACCACGCGGAGCTGCTCGCGGTGCTGCGCGCCGACCTGCCGAAGGCCCGCGTCGTCGAGGTCGGGCCGGCGGACGATCTGGACACGGCCCTCGCCGAGGCGGCGTCGTCGTCGCGGGTGCTCGGCATCGCCGGCGGCGACGGCAGCATCAACACCGCCGCCCAGGTCGCGCTGGCCCACGGGCTGCCGCTCGCGGTCTTCCCCGCCGGCACCCTCAACCACTTCGCCGCCGACCTGGGGCTCGCCGGCGCCGGCGACTCGGTGCACGCGCTGCGGGAGGGGTCGGCGGTGGCCGTCGACCTCGGCCGGGCCGACGGGATCTCGGCGTCGTTCGACCGGTTCTCCCGGCTCTTCGTGAACACCGCCAGCCTCGGCGGCTACCCGGACATGGTGGCCGTGCGGGAGAAGTTCGAGCGGCGCATCGGCAAGTGGCCGGCGATGGTCATCGCCCTGTGCTGGGTGCTGCGCCACGAACCGCCGTTCGAGGTGCGCATCGACGACGAGCGCCGGCGGGTCTGGCTGATCTTCGTCGGGAACGGCGTCTACCATCCCGACGGCTTCGCGCCGACCTACCGCTGCCGGCTCGACGAGAGCCGCCTGGACCTGCGGGTGGTCGACGCGGACGCGCCGCTGGCCAGGCTGCGCCTCGTCGGCGCGGTGCTGACCGGCCGGCTCGGGCGCAGCCGCGTCTACGAGCAGCGCACCGTGGAACGGGTGCTGATCTCCTCCGAGCAGCCCGGGGCGCTCCCGTTCGCCTGCGACGGCGAGGTCACCGAGGGCGTCGAGCGGATCGTGGTCGCCCCGAGCGGCGCCCGGCTGGTCGTCTACCGCCCCCGGGCCTGACCCGCGGGCCTGACCGCCGGCCGCCGTGCCGGGCGGGTGCCGGCTCAGCCGCCGCGGTGCTGCAGCGGGATGAGGGTGTGCAGGGGGCGGGTGAGCTGGGTGAACTGGTCGCCGTCGAGAAGGTCCTCGACGAGCAGCGCGCAGGCCAGGTCCGCGCACAGCTCCATCACCCGGTGGTCCTCGCTGGAGTCGGTGGCGGCGCGCGTGCCGCGGCAGTCCGGGCACAGCCGCCAGAAACCCTCGGCGGCGCTGCGGCGCACCAGCGTCCAGACCCGGCGACGGCCGGTCACCACGGCGCTCGCGAACGCGGCGTCCATGGCCTGCTGGTGGGCGGAGTCGTCCCGGGTCAGCGCGCTGACCAGCAGCCCGTCGAAGACCTCCAGGCTGTCCGGGTCGTGGCAGCGGCCGGCGAGTACGGGCAGCGCGGCCAGCACCCGCTTGACGTCCGCCGCCGCGGGCCCCAGGTCGGGCTCGTGCGAGCGGGCCCGCGGGTAGACCGCCCGCCACGGGCGCATGAGCGCCGCGTACTCGGCGCGGCCGAGGATCGGCCGGGCGTAGGACGCGGCGACCGCGTCGCGCATCGCCCGCAGCGCCGTGGCCGCCACCGACGGCTCGACGGTGACGTAGTCCGCGCCGGCGAGGTCGTCCGCGTAGATCGCGCTCAGCGCGTCGAACGCGGCGAGCACTTCGACGATCAGCGGCGAGTCCGGCGCCAGCGCCTTGTCCCGGGCGGCGGCCAGGTAGCCGGAGTTGCGCCAGGCGGCGGCCAGCGCGCCGAGCTCGGCGTCGGTGGTGTGCACCAGCTGGGCGAGGATGCCGAGGATGCCGCGCAGGTTGGGATGTTCCTCCAGCCGCTCGATGCGGCGGGCCCGCAGGATCATGCCGACCGCCCGTCCCCGGCGGGCGCGACCGCGCGCCTGGATCGCCGCGGGGTCACCGCGCGCCCGCCCGTCCGCGGCGCGGCTGGTGCCGCCGCGGGTGTGGGGGTCGTCGTGACACCGTTCACCTCGTCCTCCTCGACCGTCGCGGCGTGCGCCGGGCAGCCGTCGTCCGTTTCCGTGCGCGCGGGCGGCGTGACGGGGAGCCCTGCGTGGTCCCGGGTGCCAGGTGGACCACACGCTGAAGCTCTCCGACACGGTAGCTGTGCGGGGCGGCGCGCGGGGTCCGCGGCGCCGTCACCGGGCGCACGACGGCGTACTCCGCGTCGCCGATCTCCCGATGTCACCTCCGTGAGACTAGTGTTTGCCGACCCGATGTGGAACTCGTTGTGCCATGCGGCGGGGCATGACGGTGCTGGCACCGGAGTGCCGGTGACCAGGCAGGACGGTTCGGCATCGCGGGTTCGGGCGGGTGTGTGCGTCGGTACGTGGCGGGCGCTGGGGCGCCGGGTGACGGTGGTGGCGGGGCGTGCCGCGACGCCGCCGGACCGGCGCGGTCCCATTGCGGGGGTCGCGGGGCCGGTGACGCGGTGCACCCTGCTGGTGGGACCTCCGGGCGGGTGGAAGCCGGGGGTGGTATTGGCCGCAACGGTGGCCGATGGTGGTCCCCTGCCCGGGTGGGACTGCTGCCGAGCGGCGTCCCGAGCCCGCCCGGGACGCGCCCACGTCCGGGTGGTGGCGCGGTCGTGGCAGCGTTCTGGCAGCCTCGCGACCCTTCGTGCCAGTTGCATGGGGACAAATCGGGCGCGACGCGTGGTGTTCCTGGCGCAGCGCCGCCTTCCCCCGCACACGCTTCCCACCCACGGGAAGTCCGCCCCATAGCCGGCCTTCCGACCAGCCGGAAGGAGCGGGAGATCGCACGCTTCCGGGAGCGGGCGCGTCCTCCTGGCGGGACCGCGCCGTGACAGGCGACCGGGCGTCAGGTGTCCGTGAACGGGTCGGGCCCGGACCGTGCGGCCGGGAATGGCCGTCGGTCCGGGCCCGCGGAGGGAGGAACGGTGCGCGGGCGGGACGGGCAGGCTAGCTGGCGTCCTCGATGCTCTGGCGGGCGTCGGTGTCGTCGCGCAGGCCGAAGCGGCGGATCGCGTCCTCGACCGTGCTGGCCTTCACCTCACCGGCGCGGACCAGGGCCTCCAGTGTGGCGATCACGATCGACTCGGCGTCGACCTTGAAGTGCCGGCGCAGTGCCAGCCGGGTGTCGGAGCGGCCGTAGCCGTCGGTGCCGAGCGAGGCGAACGGCTGCGGTACCCAGCGGGAGATCTGGTCGGGTACGGCGCGCATCCAGTCGGACACGGCGACGACGGGGCCGGGGGCGCCGTCGAGGATCCGGGTCACATACGGGACCGCACCGGCGGCCTCCGGGGCGAGCAGGGTCTCCCGGTCCCGTTCCAGCGCCTCGCGGCGCAGCTCGTTCCACGACGTCACCGACCAGACGTCGGCCGCGACGCCGAAGTCGGCCGCGAGGATCTCCTGGGCGGCCAGCGCCCAGTGGATCGCCGTGCCGCTGGCGAGCAGCTGCGCCCGGGGCGCCGCCGCTGCCGCGGCACCCCCGTCGCCGCCGACCCCGCCAGCCGCACCCGCGGCGGGCGCCCCGCCGGGGAGTCCCTCGGCGGGCCGGAACCGGTACATGCCGGCGATGATCTGCGCCGGGTCGAGGCCCTCGGGCTCCGCCGGCTGGGGGACGGGCTCGTTGTAGACGGTGAGGTAGTAGAAGACGTTCTCGTCGCGCTCGCCGTACATCCGGTCGAGCGCGTCGCGGACGATGTGCGACACCTCGAAGGCGAACGCCGGGTCGTAGGCGACGCAGGCCGGGTTCGTCGAGGCGAGCAGCAGCGAGTGGCCGTCCTGGTGCTGCAGGCCCTCGCCGTTGAGCGTGGTCCGCCCGGCGGTGGCGCCGAGCAGGAAGCCGCGGCCAAGCTGGTCGCCGAGCGCCCACATCTGGTCGCCGGTGCGCTGGAACCCGAACATCGAGTAGAAGACGTAGACCGGGATCATGTGCTGCGCGTGGGTGGCGTAGGCCGTCCCCGCGGCCATCACCGAGCCCATGCTGCCGGCCTCGCTGATGCCCTCGTGCAGCATCTGGCCCTGCTCGGACTCCTGGTAGGAGAGCAGCAGCTCACGGTCGACGGCCTCGTAGCGCTGCCCGTGCGGCGAGTAGATCTTCGCCGTCGGGAACATCGCGTCCATGCCGAAGGTGCGCGCCTCGTCCGGGATGACCGGGACGAACCGGGCGCCCATCTCCTTGGTCTTCATCAGGTCCTTGAGCAGCCGGACGAACGCCATCGTCGTGGCCACCGGCTGCTTGCCGGACCCGCGGCGCAGCTCGTCGAAGATCTTCGCCGGCGGCTGCGTGAGCGGCTTGGCGCGCACGACCCGGCGCGGCATCGAGCCGCCGAGCGCGGCCCGGCGCTCGCGCATGTACTGGATCTCCTCGGAGTCCGGCCCCGGGTGGTAGTAGGGGGGCAGGTCGCCGGACAGCGCCGAGTCCGGGATCTCCAGGTAGAGCCGGTCGCGGAACTCCTTGAGCTCGGCCTTGGTGAGCTTCTTCATCTGGTGAGTGGCGTTACGGGCCTCGAAGTCCTTGCCGAGAGTCCAGCCCTTGATGGTGTGCGCGAGGATCACCGTCGGCTGGCCGGCGTGCTCGGTGGCCGCCTTGTAGGCCGCGTACAGCTTGCGGTAGTCGTGGCCGCCGCGGGACAGCTTGCGCAGGTCGTCGTCGGCCAGGTCGGCGACCATGCGGCGCAGCCGGGCGTCGGCGCCGAAGAAGTGCTCGCGGATGTAGTCGCCCGACGAGGTGGAATACGTCTGGAACTGCCCGTCCGGGGTGGTGTTCATCCGGTGGACGAGGACGCCGTCGGTGTCCTTGGCCAGCAGCGGGTCCCAGTCACGGCCCCAGACGACCTTGACGACGTTCCAGCCGGCGCCGCGGAACAGCGACTCCAGCTCCTGCATGATCTTGCCGTTGCCGCGGACCGGGCCGTCGAGGCGCTGCAGGTTGCAGTTCACCACGAAGATCAGGTTGTCGAGCTCCTCGCGGGCGGCAACGCCGAGCGCGCCGATCGACTCCGGCTCGTCCATCTCGCCGTCGCCGAGGAAGGCCCAGACCCGGCTGTTCGAGGTGTCCTTGATCTGCCGGTTGAGCAGGTAGCGGTTGAACCGCGCCTGGTAGATCGCGTCGATCGGGCCGAGGCCCATCGACACGGTCGGGAACTCCCAGAAGTCCGGCATGAGCCGCGGGTGCGGATAGGACGACAATCCGCCCGGCTCGCCCTCCCGGCGGAAGGCGTCGAGCTCGCGCTCGGAGAGCCGGCCCTCCAGGAACGCGCGGGCGTAGATGCCGGGGGAGGCGTGACCCTGAATGAAGATCTGGTCACCGGAGGCACTTCCAGGGGAGGAGCTGAGGTGATCCTTGCCGCGGAAGAAATGGTTGAATCCGACCTCGTACAGGCTCGCGCTCGAGGCGTAGGTGGCGATGTGGCCGCCGACGTTGAACTCGGGCCGGTTGGCGCGGCTCACCATGATGGCCGCGTTCCACCGGATGTATGCCCGGATGCGCCGTTCGACGTGCTCGTCCCCGGGGAACCAGGGCTCGCGCTCCGGCGGGATGGTGTTGATGTAGTCCGTGCTGGTGAGTCCGGGGACGCCGACGGCCTTCTCCCGGGCTCGTTCGAGGAGCTTCAGCATGAGGAACCGGGCCCGGCCGCGCCCCGACTCCTCGATGACCGCGTCGAGTGATTCCAGCCACTCGCTGGTCTCCGCGGGGTCGATGTCGGGAAGCTGGCTCGGCAGCCCATCGGTGATGACCGAGAAACTCCGGGATGTGTCCTGCGCCACGCCTTCTCCTGCTCCTCAGGCTGTCGTCGCCGCCGACACCATGCGAAAAGGTCCTTTTCGCATGGTCCGTCAACCTATGTGTCACGTCTCGTGTACGCGGATGCGGTGCCCGCATGATCGATGCATCACCGCGTTCCTGGCCGCTCATCCTTCGCGGTGGACCGGCCGGCTCCCGGGGCCCGGGGATGGTCGCCGCCGCGCGGACGCGCGTCCTGGTTCCATCGTGCTCCGTCCGCGCGACGTCGTCACGTACGCCCCGGTTACTTTCGAGTAGTCAATCGGGCGATGCGGGTGGCGTTGTTGACATGTCGTCCGCGCCGCCGCCGCGTCCGGCCCTGTGACTGGTAGACAATCAGCGATGATGGACACCCGGATGAAGACCACCACGTTGTCCGTGCGTACCGGTCACGAGGAGCGGGTGGTCGACCTCACTCCCGATGCGGCGGGTTTCGTCGCGGACGGCGGTGACGGTCTGTTGTCAATCTTCGTACCCCACGCGACCGCCGGGCTGGCCATCCTCGAACTGGGCTCCGGCAGCGATGCCGACCTGCTCGCGTCGCTCGCCCACCTCCTCCCCGCCGACGACCGCTGGCGGCACGCCCACGGCTCGCGCGGTCACGGCCGCTCCCACGTGCTGCCCGCGCTGATCCCGCCCTCGCTGACCGTCCCGGTGCTCGGCGGCCGGCTCACGCTCGGCACCTGGCAGTCCATCGCGCTGGTCGATCTCAACGTGGACAACCCGGACCGAACCGTCCGGCTGACCTTCCTGCCGGGGTGAATGCCGCCGCCCTGGTCGGGATGAACGGGGCCCGTCGCGGGTACCTGGCCACAGTCGTCGCACGTTGACCACGGTGTCGTCGGTCCACAACCGACGGCGTGGCACTTGCGCAGCCACCGGGAGGTCCGGTGGACTAGGTCGAGACGCGTCACGTGATGGACACCATCGCGGGGTGCGTCGACGCCAAAACGGGACGTCCCCGCGACACACGCGGGACGCCGAACACACGAGCAGGAGGTAGCGCAGGGTGAGTCCGACCGCGGCGAACGCCGAGGGTCAACGCCGGGCGGAACGACTGGGAGTCTCCGCCGGGACCCAGGTGCAGTCGCTCAACGAGGACGACGACATCGCCCAGGACCTGCTGGACGCGATCACCAGCGCCAGCGGTACCGAGCTGGTCCCCGAGGACTCCGACGACGTCGTCGACGTCGTGCTGCTGTGGTGGCGCGAGGACGACGGGGACCTGGCCAACGCGCTCATCGACGCGCGGCGGCAGCTGTCCGACGATGGTGTGATCTGGCTGCTGACGCCGAAGGCGGGCCGAGACGGCCATGTCGCGCCGAGTGATGTGCTGGACGCGGTGCCCACCGCGGGTCTCGTCCAGACCAGCACGCTCAGCGTCGCGCAGGAGTGGTCCGGGCAGCGGCTGGCGGCGCCGAAGTCGCAGCGCGCGCGCCACCGCTGACGTCGGGTGCTCGCGCCGGTTCGGGGTGCCGGCGCGCCGTGCTCGCGTGCGCCGGGTGACATGTCTCGCCGCCCGATCGGGGGAGACGGCGGGCAGCGCCCTGGCGCCCTGCCGTGCTGTCCAGCTGCCGCTGAGCCGGCCTCAGGCCGGGCTCAGCGGCTTCAGCGGTACAGCGGGACCTGCTGGCCTTCCACGGCGCCCTGATAGCGGTCCCAGAGCCGGTTGAGCTCCAGCTGGAGGTACAGCGGCCCGAAGCCGACCAGGAACAGCACGAACGCCAGCCCGGCGTTGATCTCGGGGACCCCGGCGGCGTGCTGGGCGGCGCGGGTGCGGGTGCCCAGCCGCCAGGCGGCGACGAACGGCGGGACGATCAGCACCCAGCCGATCAGGAACGCCAGCAGGGACAGAGTCGGGTTGACCTGGATACGCCGGTCGTATTCGGCCAGCTCCCGGTTCGTCTTGTAAATCCAGACGAAGGGGTAGATCCCCAGGGTGATCAGCGGGAGCCCGAGCCAGACGGCGAGGGGGTTCCGGTGCTTGCCGAGGACCCCCGATCCGCCCAGGTCCTCCGGGGAACCCGATGGCCCGGACGGGCCAGGGGTGCCGTAGTCGGGGGTCGCGGGATAGCCTTGCTCGGGCGCCGGCCCCGACAGCGACTCGCGAAACGCGTAGATCGGGAAGCCGCCGGTGGAGGTGCCCGGTCCGTCGATCGGATGGGGCTCGGGCTGCGGATGCTGCGGAGGGTAGCCGCGCTGCTCCGGGTAGCCCTGCTGGGGCTGGTGCTCGTCCGGGCGCTGGGGCTGGCCCGCATACGGGGGCTGGCCGGAATACGGGGGCTGGTCGGCATACGGGGATTGGTCGGCGTACCCGTGCGACTGCGGGTAGCGTCGCGGGTCAGGGTGGCCCTGCGGGGTCGCGCTCTGGTTGGTCAACGTGGTCCTGCCCTCGTCGGTGTCCATGCCTGTGGCGCACGCGGAGCACGCACCGTGTTACGCGCATGTCCGGCCGACGGCTCCCGCGTCGATCGGCCAGACTAGGCCAGTCTGGCCCATGAAACTCGAACACCCGCCGTATCGGTGGCCCCGGACCGTGAAAGTCACCGTCCGTAGGGATTCGTGGCCGGGACGGTGCCGCCGCCGATCGCGGGACGGGTGGGCCGTTGTGGGCCACTCCGCGGGCGACCGGTCGGCCCATCCCCGGCCAGAGCTGGCATGCTGGCTCCAGGGACGGCGGGAGTGATCCGTACACGCCACGCCCGCCCGCTCCGTCTGCGTGATCAGTGACACGGTCACGGCACCGGCGACCTGGTCCTCCCGATCAGTGGCCTGGTGGCATGACCGGCCCGGATAGTGCTCGGCCCCATCGTGATCGGTTCCATCGTCGTGGAGAGGAAGAGCCCGTGACCGTCGAAGTCGGCTCCGTTGCCCCGGACTTCTCGCTCAAGGACCAGAACAACGAGACCATCACCCTGTCGGACTTCCGCGGCAAGCGGAACGTCGTCCTGCTCTTCTACCCGCTGACCTTCACCGGCGTCTGCCAGGGCGAGCTGTGCTCCGTGCGCGACGACATCGGCTCGTTCCAGAACGACAACGTGCAGGTCCTCGCCGTCTCGGTCGACTCGCCGTTCGCCCACAAGGTCTGGGCCGACCAGCAGGGCTACGAGTTCCCGCTGCTCGCCGACTTCTGGCCGCACGGCGCCGTCGCGACCTCCTACGGCGTGTTCAACGCCGAGCGCGGCATCTCCCTGCGCGGCACCTTCGTCATCGACAAGGAGGGCGTCGTGCGCTGGAAGGTCGTCAACAACATCCCCGACGCCCGCGACCAGGCCGAGTACGTCAAGGCCCTCGCCGCCCTCTAGGATCCCCGCCGGGACCTCCGCCGGCGGCGGCCCGCACCCGCGTGCCCGCCGCCGGACCCGGCCCCATCAGGCGCCAGCAGTGTTCTTGCGGGTCCTCGGCGGCCGGGAACGTCCCCAGGACGGTCGCCGGTGCGTACGCTTGGTCTACTGGTCCCTTGATCTCCCGGGCGCGTAGCTCAGCGGGAGAGCGCTCGCCTTACAAGCGAGTGGTCGCAGGTTCGATCCCTGCCGCGCCCACGCGCTGCTTCCGCGTGCTTGCCGATCTTTGGATCGGCTGCGGCACAGCCGCGATGCTGGCCGGGGGGCGACCCCCCGAGACCCCCGGCGGGGCGCCTGCGGCGCCTCTGGGGCCGGGAGATCTGGTCGTTTGTAGCAACGCCTGTAGCAACGCGCACGGTGGCCACCCGTCGGGGGAGTCACTGATCAGCTGCCGATCAGGTGATCGTCGAGTCGGGCCAGAGCGGCGCGCTTCTCCCGCCATCGACGAGTGGGCATAGATCGTCATCGTGACTTCGATCGCGGAGTGGCCGGCGATCTCGCGGTCCCGGCAGGATAGATCAGAACATCGTCGCCGACTCTCTTTTAGGGATCAAGGCGGGGTGCGGGCTCACGCCGCGCGACGGCTGCGCGTGGCGCCGGGGCGCCATGCTCGCCGGCGTGTCGGCAGCCCACACCCCTCAGTGGATCAACGGGCGTCCAGGAGCCCGTCGGCCGACAGGGTCGAGGACACGAGACGTGGCCGTCAGAGCCAGATCCGTGCGTCCGCTGGGACGGGTCACTCGCAGATCCGCTTCCATGTCGTGGCGCCGGGCCGCAGTGTGAAGGTCACGCGATGCCCGGCGTCATCCGTGAAGACGACCTCCGTCCTGCTCACAGGTGTCAGGATTCCGTTCTGGTATGGGTTGCCCCAGCCGTCCGGCGGGTTGAGGTTGCCGTCGTGCAGCGGCGGGACCAGCTCGTAGTAGCGGTCCTGGTAGTGCGCCTCGCTGATGCCGCAGTGCGTGTAGAGCCCGTAAGGCTTCGCCGGGCCCAGTTGCTCGGGTTCCGCGGGTGAGGACCCACAGCCGCCGAGCAGCGCGGTCAGGCACGACGGCGACCGCGCTGGCCGCGCGCGTCCGTGTGGAGGCGAAGGCATACATCTGTTCTCCGTCGGTGTCGAAAGGGAAAGGCTTCCCGTTTCGACGCATCGCGCGCTATCCCTGGTTCCCAGGAAGCTGCCGGGAAACAACGTCAGGTCTCGAACTCTGGGGCACCTGGTGCTTTTTGTGCCTTACAAGCGGGTGATCGCAGGTTCGATCCCTGCCGCGCCCACGGGCCGGGTTCCTTGAGCTTGCCGATCTTCGATCGGCTGCGCGGTCCGTGGCATCGCCGTACACACGTACTTCGAGGTCGACTGGTCGGTCGTTCGGCTTCAGGCGGACGGTACTGGCTGGGGCGGGGGCGGGCCGACGTAGCGGGCTGAGGGTCGGATGATCTTGCTGTCCTCGGCCTGTTCGAGGATGTTGGCGGTCCAGCCGACGACGCGAGCCGAGGCGAACGTCGGCGTGAACATCGTGCGTGGCAGGCCGCACAGTTCCATCACCACCCCGGCGAAGAACTCCACGTTGGTGTGCAGCTCCCGGCCCGGCTTGAGTTCGGCGAGGATCTCCACGACGCGCCGCTCCACCTGGACGGCGAAGTCGACCAGGTCCCCGCCCAGGTCCTGGGCGATCCCCTTGAGCATGCGGGAGCGCGGGTCCTCGGTCCGGTAGACGGGGTGGCCAAAGCCCATGATCCGGTCGCCGGACAGCACATGCTGGCGGATCCACGGGTCGATCCGGTCTGGCGTGCCGATCTCGTCCAGGGTGTCGAGCGCCCGGCTGGGGGCGCCGCCGTGCAGCGGGCCGGACAGCGCACCGAGCGCGCCCACCACACAGGCCATCAGGTCCGCGCCGGTCGAGGCGATCACGCGGGCGGTGAACGTCGAGGCGTTGAACCCATGGTCGACCGTGGAGATCAGGTACTTCTCGATCGCGGAGGTAGGCGCCCGCGCCGGTTCCTCGCCGGTCAGCATGTACAGGTAGTTGGCGGCGTGCGGCAGGTCGTCACGCGGCTCGATCGGAGCCTGTCCCCGGCCGAGGCGGTGCAGAGCCGTCAGGATGGTCGGGACGAGGGCACTGGCGAACAGGGCGTCCTCGATCCGCTGTTCGCGGCCAGTGTCGTACAGCGGGCGGACGCCGCGGGCCGCGCCCGCCAGCGACAGGGCGGTGCGGACTTCGTCCAGGGGGTTGCCGGACGCGCCGGCCTCGGCGAGTGCGGGCAGCAGGGAGCGCACCGAGTCGGGGATGGCGCGCAGAGCCGACGTCCGCTGCTGGAAGGCCACGCGTTGGTCCGGGTCGGGGAGCTCGCCGAGGATCATCAGGTGCCAGACGTCCTCGAAGGTCCGCTTCCGCGCGAGCTCGATCGCCGAGTACTGCCGGTAGTGGTAGAAGCCCTCCCGGCCTCGGACATCGCTCAGTTCGGTCTCGGCGGCCAGCACGCCCGCGAGACCCCTGGGCACCTCGATCCCTCGTTCCGGTGCCCGCCTCGCCTGCCCTTGCGCACTGATCACGGCAATGTCATCCATGGACTCACGATGATTAGACTGTCGCTATGTCGTCAACGTTGATTCTAATCAACGTGATCCAGTCCATAAGTCAAGGTATTGAGCGCGAGGAGCGAGCATGGCCGCCGAGGGTCGCGACCCGTCACCATCGGCGGGGCGGCTGACCACCCGGCAGGTCGCCGATCGTCTCGGCGTGAAGACGGAGACGGTCTACGCCTACGCGAGCCGTGGCCTGTTGACCAGCGAGCGTGCCGCCGGCGGGAAGGGCAGCACGTTCGATCCGGTGGAGGTCGAGCGCCTGCGGCGCGCGGACCGTGGTGACGCGGGCCGGCGTGAGGGCCGCGGCTTTCCGCAGATCAGCACGGCCATCACTCTCATCCGGGACGGCGGCCTGTACTACCGGGGCCGCGATGCCACCGCCCTCGCGGTCGGGTCGACCTTCGAGGAGGTCATCGCCCTGATGTGGCAGCGCGGCGACGGCTTCTCCGTCCCTTTCGCCGATAGCGAGGCACCGGTCCGCTGGCCGGGCGTGGAACTCCCGGGGATGAGGCTGCCGGACCGGCTGCGCATCGCGGTGCCGATCGCGGCGGCCGCCGACCCGTTGCGTTTCGACCTCGGCCCCGCCAGCGTCGCGGCGATGGGCGCCCGCCTGCTCGGCGACTTCCTGGCCGCGTTGCCCCTCCTCGGCGACGACGCCGACGATCCCGGTCTGGCCGCGCGGCTGTGGCCACGGCTCACCGCCATACCACCGACGCCGGATCTCCTACGGTGCCTGGAGGCCACCCTGATCCTGCTCGCCGACCATGATCTGGCCGTCTCGTCGGTCGCGGCGCGGGTGGCCGCCTCGGCCAGGGCCCACCCGTACGCGGTCGTCTCCGCCGGGCTCGGCGCGCTGGACGGCCCCCTGCACGGCGGCGCCAGCTCGCTGGCCTACCGGCTGCTGATCGAGACGCTGTCGGCCGGGTCGGCCGCGATGGTCATCGCCGACCATCTTCGATCCGGGCAGCGCGTTCCCGGCCTGGGCCACGCCCTCTACCCGCGAGGTGACCCTCGTGCGCGGGCTCTTCTTCGCCTGCTGGGCGCGACGGAGCACGGGGGTCCTTCGGTGGCCGCGATCGACGAGATCGTCACCGTGGCATCTCGTGACGCCTCCTTGCTCCCGAACATCGACGGCGCGCTGGCGGCACTCGCGGTCTCGATGGGAATGGGCCGCTACGCGGGAGAGGCCATCTTCATCATCGCGCGGACCGTGGGCTGGATTGCCCACGCCCTGGAGGAATACCAGGAGAAGCCGCTGCGGATGCGGGCGCTCGGCGTCTATACCGGCCCGGACCCCGAACACAGATGAGCGGGATTGCGCCGACGCCCGGTGAGACCCGAAGTGAGTGATCGAGGACGGGTGCCATGACGCCGGAGACGGACTCTGCCTGGCAGAAGTCCTGCGCAGCGGGGTGCGGAGGCCGGGGCGACCTGCCTTGCTGACGTGCGCGGACGCGCCCACCGGCGCGGGGCATCCTCCGTCGTGAGACGAGCTGGCGAACGAGAACGGCCCTGACACCCTGGGGCGCACCTCGGTAAGGCGGATCTCCTGTGGAGGGTGGATGAACCTGGGCTTCGATCGCGCCTTGGTACCCGACGAGAAGGTGTCTCATGGTGGGACGTGATCTTTGTGGGGCTCGTCGAGGTGTTGGTCGTTCGGCATGCTGAGGCTGTGCGGCCTCGGGTTGGTGGTCCGGGGGAGTGCGATCGGGCGCTCACCGCGGTCGGTCGTGGGCAGGCCGCTGCTCTCGCCGTGGAAATATGTGGGCGGCGGGCTCCGCGGCGTATCGCGTCCAGCCCTTATCCGCGTGCGTTGCAGACCGTCGCGCCGACTGCCGAGCGGGCGGGCGTTCCCATTCGCACGCACGAGGACCTGCGTGAATGGAAGTCAGGATTGCCGCCCACGCCGGACTGGCGGTCGTACTACGAGCGGGCATGGCGGGAACCCGCTATCCCGTTTGGGACCGGTGAAGCGCTGGAAGCCGTGGGCGGCCGAGCCGTGGCTGCCCTCGCTGAGGTGCTCGTGTGCGCCGACGGCGACGGCCCTGTTGTGATCGCGACCCACGGGACCTGGATCGCTCGCGCACTCCTCACCTACGGCCTGGATGTGGATGTCCAGTTCTGGCTGACCATGCCCACACCAGCGATCTACGCTCTGACCTTCCGTGGCAGCACTCTCACGTCGTCCGTTGGCCCGGGTCTGAAGTAGCGATGGCCCGGTTGCGCGGCGTGTTCGGCGACGATCGGGCTGTGGGTCGTAGTTTCGTATTACGATAATGGGCGTGGAGATCCACTGGTCGGCCCGGAAGCACCGTGTGGCCGATGCGGACATGATCCATGCCGCTGCCGGGTATCTGGTCGCCTACGCGCTCGACGACGAGAACCCGCAGCGGGAGCTTCGGCTGGGCCCGGATCGGGCGGGCAACCTTCTGGAGATCGTCGTCCTGCTCCTTGACGACGGCGCCGAGTTGATCATTCATGCGATGCGCATGCGTCCGAAGTACCGGGATCTCCTGCCGTGACAAGGAGGGGTGAGATGGCGGACGGGATGAAACGGGATCGCACGTCGGGTGGGGTGCCGGTGACGGACGAGGTCGTGGCGCGACTCGCGGGGGAAGCCGAGTCCGGCTACGACGTGGACGCTTTGCGCCGCAGGGGCGGGAGGCGGCCGATCGGGTCCGCGCCGGGTGAGGTCGTGCCGGTGCGCCTGGATCCGGAGTTGCGGGCGGCCCTGGCTACTCGGGCCGCCGCGGACCACACGAACGCGAGCGAGGTGATCCGTCAGGCCCTCCGCGCCTGGCTCGACGTCGCCTAGCTGGGCTCGCCCTGCTCCCTGGCGCGTAGCTCATCGGGAGAGCGCTCGCCTTACAAGCGAGTGGTCGCAGGTTCGATCCCTGCCGCGCCCACGCGCTGATTCCGCATGCTTGTTGCTCTTCTCGCAACTGTGCCGGGGTCGCGATGCTTGCCGGGGGGCCGAGCCCCCGAATTCCCCGCGGGCCGAGCCCCCGAACGCCCTGCGGGCGCCCACCCAGGACATCGCTGGCAGGCGAACCTGTGATCCGCGCGGGCGAGTCGGCTCGGCTTAGGCGGATGGAACCGGCTGGGGCGGGGGAAGCAGGCATCCGCGGGCTCCCGCAGCCGTGTATCCGGTCGACTACGGTTACTTGGAAGGCGCCGTGGCCGCGGACGGCGACGGAAGCCTGACCGCTCGTGAATCGAAGGAGGAGCGGTGCCGCCGGAAACGGTTTCTGCCTGGCAGGAAGCCTGCGTGGCGGGGGACGCGAGGGCCGGGGCAGCCTGCCTGGCCGACGTGCTGTGGGTGGACATGCCGGCCGTCGGTCGCTATCGGTTCCAGGGTGAGGAGTCCATGCGGACGCTGCTCGCCGCCGCCCTCGACCACGTCGACGACATCCGGTTCGAGTCCGTGACCTGTGCGGACGGCCGGTGGATCCTGACCTGTCCGACCACGATCATGGGCCAGTCCTTCGCGGCGGAGCAGCGACTGACCCTGGACGGCGATGGTCGTATCAGCACGATCACCCTGATGGGCCAGCCTCCGTTCGCCTTCGTGCTGGAGATGGAACGGATCGGGCCTCGCCTGGTCGCGCCCGAGCCGCGGACCAGGCCGGGGCGCGGTCGCGTGTACCGGCGAGCACGCAGACCGCCGAATTCGGAATAGCCGGCGCTGTCGAGGTCGTGGGCGGGGCTGGTCGGAGCTCAGGAATGGCGTCCGTGAAGGGCGCCTGTTTCCGGTCTGTCCGGTGGCGGACATTGTCGGCAGTCCGACGTGAGAAGTCGAGGTGGCGGCGGCGTTTCCGTGGTCACATGACGCGGACAACGACCGCGATCGGAGGACGCCGTGACCCGCCCACCCCTTGTGCCCGGAGTTCTGTTCCTGCTCGGTTCCCTTCTGCTGGGAGCATGCGGGGCTGACAGATCGACGGCGGCGCGACCCTCGCGGGTGGCGGCCGCCGACAGGTCCGTCTCCTCGGCCGCGCCGCGATCCACCGCGCCGCTGTCGGCGGCACCGCATTCGGTCACGTCGGCAGCCGCGGCGACGCCAGCCGGACCTCCGGTGACCCGCACGCCTGCCTCGTCCGGTTCCCGTCCCGCGCGCGATGGCGACGTCGATGGTGACGGCAGGGCGGATACCCTCACGATTCTTCGGGCGGGGACGCTGCGCGTCCGTTACAGCCATGGTGGCGAGGACGATGTCCGCTTCGAGACCGGAAATCCCGCGTTCGTGGACGTTCACGTCCTCGGGAGCGCGGACGCGGATCGTGACGGCCACGCGGAGGTGTTCGTCCAGACCGATCAGGGCGCGTCCATCGGTGTCGCGACGATGTTCCGCTACGTGGGCGGGCATCTGAGACTCGCCACCCTTGGCGGCAAGCAGGCCGCGCTGGCCTATGGCGGCTCGACGGGCTTTCTGGCGAGCTGGGCATGCCGTCCCGCGCAGGTTCCCGCCGCGGCGCTCGTCACCTCCACCGGACCCAGCTCCGCGCCGAACATCTACACCCTGGACCTGCGCTACTACCGGTTCGACCAGGGGCGCGCCAGCCTGACGGAGCTCAGCCACCGCACCGCCGGCCCCGCCGCCCTCGACCAGCTCCCCACCGTCCGTGACGCGGTCAGCGGCGCCGCCGGATGCGGCAGCGCGCGGCTGACGTCCTGACGTCCTGACGGCCGTCACTGCTGTCACTGCTGTCACTGCTGTCCATGGAGTTCGAGGTCTGTTGTGCCAGGCCGCGGCGGGGCGGCCGTCTCGGGGTGGATGAGGTCGTCGAGGAGGGACTCGAGGACGGACTCCTCGTGGATGGCGACGCCGCAGGCGGTCATGGCGGCGGCGAGTTCCGGGTCCCAGGACGCCTCGACCGGGGCGCCACGCAGGGGGAGCGCGGGCGTGTCACGCCGGGTCGACTCGGCGACGGCGCGTTCGTAGTCCTGGGCGGCCATCCGCCAGGGCTCGGCGCCGAAGCGGGCGATGATCCGGTCCGCGAGCGCGAGGCCAGGCCAGTCGAAGTCGCCGTGGTAGCGCAGCCGCGCACCCGCCGCGACCAGACGCGCGAGCAGGTCGAGCACCACCGTCGACGGGCTGCCCGCCGTGCAGACCAGGGCGACCTCGGTCAGCCCGGCCGTCGCCGCGGCCTCGACCACCCGCGGGTTCTCGCAGACCTGCACGACCGCGGCCGACGTGCCCCAGGAGATGCGGGCGATCTCGCGCAGGGTGAGGTGCGTCTCCTGACCGTGGTCGGCCCGCTCGCGCAGGGCGCGTTCCCGCCAGCCGAGGCCCGGCGGGCGCAGCCCGTAGGTCAGGACGGTGGACGACACCTCGTCGACGACAACCCCGGCCGTACGCCACAGGGCGCGGCGGGCGGGCGCGTCGCGGGTGGCCTGGGCCGGATCCTCGCCGGCGGCCATCGCGAGGCCGCGCAGGACGAGCCGGGCGAGGACGGCACCATCATCGAGGCCGTGCGCGCTTCCGGTGACCCGTTCGGCGAGCTCACCGCGTCCGACGATGCCGGGCGGCTGCGCCGCGCCCTGGCCGGCCAGGAACGTGAGGGTGGCGATGGCCTGGGCGAGCAGGGTGGCGGCCTGCTCGGGGCCCAGCCGGGTCAGGCTGCCGGCCTGGCGGATCGAGGCGAGCCAGTGGGCCGGCCACTCCTGCGCATGGGCGGAGGAGAGGGGGAGCAGGGCGGTTGCCGCGTCGGCCCAGACGATCGCCCAGGCGTCGCGGCGGGCGCGGCGGGAGCCGGCGCGGTCCTCGACGGGCAGGTTCAGCGCCGCGAGCACGTCGACGAGGCCGCGGTCCGCGGCGGAGGCGCGCAGCTGGGCGTCGAGCAGGTCGAGGCGGATCGTCGCGCGGCCGTCGTGCAACGTGACGACGGTGCCGAGCAGCTGGCCGAGCGCCTCGCGTTCCTCGACCGTGACGTTCGCGAGGCGCACCAAGCCGCGCGGGGCGAGGTAGTTGCCCTCCAGCCGCCGCCGCACCGCGACCCACAGCCGCCGCAGCGCCGGCTGCCCGAGCCAGGCGGCGGTGGCCGCCGGCAGCGGCCCGTCGGTCATGGGGAGACCAGCCGCATGCGGCGGCCGTTCCACTCGTAGTGCAGGGTGGCGACGCCGCGCACCAGCGGGTCGCGTAGGCATTCGTAGACGTGCAGGCTCGGCACGGCCGGGGCGTTGCCCCACAGGCGCTCGCTGGTCAGGACGAAGTCGAGGTCCAGATCGACGAGGAGTTCGAGCAGCTTCGCGTGGGTCGGCTCGTCGACCTTGGCGAACGCGTCGTCGAGCAGGATCATCCGCGGGACCCGGGGCTCGTTCTGCGCGAGCGAGGTGAAGTGCGCGGCCGCCGCCGCGAACAGCACCAGGTAGGAGACGACCCGCTGTTCGCCTTGGCTCAGGCCGGTGCGGGGGCCAAGACGGCGTTCCCGGCCGAACGCGTCGGTGACCCGGACGTCGAAGGTGTGCCAGTCCCGGTAGTCCAGCGCCTTGCGCAGGTGCGCCGCGTAGCCGGCGGACGGGTCGTCGGACCGTTCGGCTTCGATCAGCCGCTGCAACGCCTCGCGGAGCCGGTCGGCGGCGGCCGGCGTGCGCAGCCCGGACGGGATGGCGAGCAGCTCGACGGCCGCCCGGGTGTCGGCGTCGGCGTCGCCCCTGACCTCCCAGACGAGCCGGACGCCGATGCCGTGGGAGCTGCGGACCTCGGCGAGCACGTCGTTCATGTCGGCGACGAGCTGGCGGGCCGCGGTGAGCTGGCGGGTCAGGCTGTCGCCGAGCTCGCCGAGCAGGAACCGGCGGAACACGTCCTGCTCGCGGTCGGACAGCCGGGTCCGCGCCTCGGCGAGCTCGGTGGCGATGCGGCTCGCGAAGATCGCGACGGCGTGGGACCCGGTGTCGTCGAGGACCTCGACCATCTTGATGCCGTCGCGTTCGCCGACGGCGGCGTCCAGGCCGCCGGGCAGCGCCGCGCCCAGCTCCTGAGCCCGGCGCAGGATCAGCGAGTCGGACACGTCGAGGCGCGCCGCCGCGAGCCCGCCGGCGACCTCGCGGGCCAGCTCCTCCAGCCGGCGCAGGCGGGCCCGGACGTCGTCGGGCGCGAGGTCGTCCTCGGTGAGGGCATGGGGGATTTCGAGGCCGGCGGCGTCGGTGAGGCCGCCGAGCAGCAGCGCGGTGCGCAGCGCCTGACCGGAGGCGATGACGACCTGCTCCTGGCCGGCCCGGTCGGCGAGCGCCTGGTCGCGGCGTTCCTGGGCGCGCACGAGGGCGTCGCGGGCCTCGGCGGCGGCGCGCTCGGCGGTCGGGATCGCCGTGCGGGCCTCGGTGTGGCGGCGGGTGGCGTCGGCCTCGGCGTCCATGAGCTGCTGTTCGGTCGCGCCGATCGCCGCCTCCTGCTGGGCGAGCTCGCGGGCCGCCTCGGCATGGCGTTCGCGGGCGACGAGCGCCGTCTCGGCCGCGGCCTGGGCGTCGGCCAGGCGGTCCTCGAACGTCGTGACCAGCGCCGGATGGTTCTCGGTGAGCGACGGGATCTCCGCCAGGCCCTGACGGAGCTGGTCGATCTCACCACCGAACTCGCGGAACCCGGTGATCGCCTCGTCGAGCCGGTCGGGGTCGGTGGGAAGGTCCGCGGCCCGCGCGGTGGCATCCACCCGGCGCCGCAGCGCCGCCGCCTCGGCGACGGCGTCGCGGGCCCGCGCCCGGGCCTCGCCGAGCTCCCGGCGCGCGGACTCGACGGCGACGTCCGCGTGGTCGAGAGCCGTCCAGGCCCGGTCCAGGGAGGTGCCGCGGGGCAGGGCCCGCCGCAGCGCGCGCAGGTCGTCACGGCGGCGGGTCAGCGCCTCGACGGCGGATGTCGCGGCGTCGAGCTCCGCGGTCAGCCGGTCGATCCGTTCCGCGAGCTCCGCGAGAATGCGGCGCCTCGTCTCGGCGCGCACTCCCGCGCCGACGTATTCGGAGCTGACCTTGCGATGCGCGCCGGAGCTCACACCGAGCCCCCATCGCCCGTCCGCCGACACCCAGCTGTGCGGCCGCCCGCCGGCCGCCGGCGCGGGCATGCCGGACGGGACGACGGCGATGCTCGCGAGCAGCGCCGCGACCGTCTCGGCGGACACCGACGGCGCCTCGCGCGACCCCGGCGGGACGGCCGCCGGCCGCAGCACGTCCGCCAGGCTCGCCCCCCGCCCCACCGGGCCGGTGCCCGGTGCGGACGGCGTGCCGGTGGCGGTGGCAGTGCCGGTGGCGGTGAGCAGGGTGTCGCGGGTGAGAGGGTCGAGCAGGACGCCGTCGGCGGCGAGCCAGCCGTCGAGCAGGCCGGAGGCCTCCAAGGCGGCTTCGAGGCCGGCCCGCGCCGCGGGGAGGACGTTCTCGTCGAAGTCGACCAGCAGGTACAGGGGCGCGCCCGTCGCCGGGGCGCGGTCATGGTCGAGGTAGTGGGAGCGGGGCGGGGCGGGGTCGCGTTGGGCGAGGCGGCGGCGCTGGGCGCCGTCGGGTGGCGGTGAGTCCCCGGTCCCGCTCGCCGACGAGGGCGACCGCCTCGTCCCGTTCGGCGTCGACCTCGCGGACCAGCGGGGCGAGCAGCTCGTCGGCGAGACCTTCCACCTCGGCGGGCAGCTCGCGGGACAGCGCCCGGTCCCGGGCCGACGAGTCCGCCGCCCACCGGTCGGCGCCGGCAGGGCCGTGAGCGTCGGCGCCGGGCCCGCCGTCGGGCGCGTCGCCCCCGCCACCTGCCCCGGGCACCGCCACCGCGGCGAGCAGCGGGTTCGGGTTGACGTCCGGGCGGCCGGCGATCCGCGGGTCGGCGCACCAGGCCGCGGTCGCGTCGGCGTAGTCCACCGAGGCGACCAGCAGCTCCTCCTCGCGCCCGCGCCGCGCGTCGGCGGCGGTGCCCGCGCGGGTCTCGGCCTCGCCGGCCGTCGCCTCCGCCGCCTCGGCCCGGGTGCGCGCGGCCGCGGCGAGGCGCAGGTCGTCGCGCAGGGCCGCCGCGGCGCGCAGCCGTCCGGCGACCGTGGTCCGTACGTCCCGAAGACGGCGGCCGAGATGCTCCGCCTCGGCGCGCACAACGGCGACGTCGACCGTGGACACATCCGGGGTCAGCCGGGTGAGGGGAGCGCGCGGCGTCGGCCCGAGCAGCGCCGCGTCGACCCCGGTGCCCTGGGAGCGGCGGACCAGGCCGGTGTGTGCCCGGGCGAGCCGGCGGGCGCCGGCGGTGATCCGGTCGGTGTCGTCGTGGACCCGGGCGCCGGCGCTGCGGGCGAGCGCGGCGGCGGTGACGGCGTTCTTCTCGTCGGCGGCGGCCGCGGCGTCGAGTGCGGTGACGATGCCGCGGCGGTCCCGCAGCTCGCGCAGGGACTGGTAGGCGGTGCTGTCCCGCAGGGCCCGCAGGTCGGCGTCGGCAAGACGCTCGGCCTCACGCAGTGTGCCGAGGGCATCGGCGGTCTGCTCGCTCGCGAGCTGCGACGCGGTCACCGTCCGTTCGGCGTCGCCGGCGGCGCGGCGGCGCTGACGCAGCAGCTCGAGGTCGTCGGCGATCGCACCGGCGCGGCGGCGCAGCACCCCGTGCAGGTAGCCGCGGTAGGCGGCGAGGAACGCGCGCAGCGCCTCGTCGGTGCGGGTGAGCCGGGCGAGTTCGGCGCGCACGGCGTCCAGGTCGTCGAGGTTGTGCGCGACGTCGTCGATGGTCTCCTCGTCGATCGGCGGCAGCGCCTCGGCGAGCAGATCGGCGAGCCCGCCGGCCTCGACCCGGTCACCGACGGTCGGGCGCCGCAGCCGGTGCAGCAGGTGTACCAGGTTGCGGTAGCGGCCCGTGTCGGCGAGACCGAACACGTCGCGCGCGACGCGGGCCCGGAACTTCTTCGCGGTGTCGTAGGTCGCCGCCTCACCCACCGCCGCGCGCAGCCGGTCGATCGGCAGCGGCTGCGCGCCGTCGACGAGCCGCAGCTCGTGGCCGACCCGCAGCGGCGTGACGAAGAACAGCGGCTTCGCCTCGCCCGTCGTCCGCGACGCCCGGACCGCGGCCCCGAGGGTCAGGAACGCCGCCTCGTCACCCCCGTCGCCCCCCGTCTCGCTGGACTCACGGTCGTCGTCGGGCAGAGTGCGGCGCAGCTCCAGCCAGAGGTAGCCGAGGCGGTTGGTCGCCACCGCGCCGTCGAGCATCAGCCAGCTCAGGCTGGTGCGGCCGGTTCCCGTCGCGTCCAGGGCGCGGGTGTCGCCGTCGAGCAGGAACGGCAGCAGCATCTCCAGCGCCTTCGACTTGCCGGCGCCGTTCTTGCCGCGCAGCAGCAGCCGCCCGTCGCCGAAGAGGAACTCGGCGTCGTCGTACTGCCAGACGTTGCGTATGCCGGCCCGGTGCAGCCGATAGCGCCACGGGTCGCGACCCGTGCCCGACAGGCCGGCGCGGGCGGTCGTGGAGCGGGGCAGCGGGACGCTCATCAGCCTTCTCCTCCATCGCCGCCGGTCCGCCTCCGGCGTGGTCGTGCCTGGCTGGGCTGGGGCTGGAACCGGGCCGCCGCCGCGAGCAGGACATAGCTGCTCGTGGCCGCTCCCCGGGCGCCGGTGGTGTCTGTGACCCGCCGCCCGGTCGCGTCCGTCGCGGCGGCACGCGCCCCGTCCGCGATGTCGTCATCCTCGCCGTGGGCCCCGCCGTCCTCGTCCCGGTCACCGTCCTCGTCCCGGTCACCGTCCTCGTCCCGGTCACCGTCCTCGGACTCGTCGCCGACGCCGTCGATCGTCAGGGTCGGATCCGTCTGGGACTCCGCCGGCGACGCGGCGGCGCGCTCGCCGCGCGGGACCGCGCCGGCCGGGGCGAGCAGGCCCATCGAGACAAGCAGGTCACCTGCGGCGCGGCGCAGCGCCGGCGGGTCCTCGACGTAGGCGCGGGCCCACCCCGCGGACACCGCGTAGTTCTCGATCACCTGGGCGACGGTCACGTCGAGCATCGTGTCGGGCACCGGCACGCCGATGACCAGGCGGGCTCCGGTGGCGGGATGGCCGGCGTCCGCCGGGCGCAGCCGTTCGACGAGCTGGCCGGCGATCAGCAGCGCAGCCTGGGCGACCGTGCCGGTGCCGGGAAAGGGAATGTCCGAGGTCGCCTCGGCCGGGTCGACGGCGAGGATGCCCTCGGCGCGCAGCTCCAGGTCCAGCCCGAACTGTTCGTAGAGCATCCGCTGCTCCCGGCGTTGCGCGCGGCGCAGCCAGCCGCGCTCGTCGGGGGTCAGATCGTCGAGGTAGACGACGGGAGTCTCGACGATCAGCCGGCGCACCGCGTGGCGCAGCCCGCCGGGGCCGGGCCGCGCGGCGGCGTCCACCAGTTCGTCAGCCGTCTCGCTGGTGCGCAGCGGGCCGGCGACGAGGACCTGGGCGATCTCGCGGTCGACGGCGAGCAGCGCCTCCTGCCGGACGTCGTCGGCGTAGGCCAGCACAGTTCCCTCGACCTCGCCGAGCACCTCCCAGGCCATCAGCTGGGTCAGCGCGGCGACCAGCGCGCGCCGCTCGTGCTGG
Organism: Frankia canadensis; assembly: GCF_900197875.1. GTDB lineage: Bacteria > Actinomycetota > Actinomycetes > Frankiales > Frankiaceae > Frankia > Frankia canadensis. Next base: position 42,545 of record NZ_FZMO01000035.1, read on the forward strand.
CGGTCGGGGTCGGCGAGCTCGATGCCGGCGTCGACGGCGGCCGTACGGATGCCCGAGACCAGCTGGGAGAGCAGCATCTGGTCGCCGGAGGTGACCAGCACCGACAGGGCGAGCGTCAGATAGGCGTAGTGACGCGGGGCGAACCGGCCGCCGGTGCCGCGGACCAGCCCGCGGCCCGCGCCGCGAGGCAGACCCGCCTTCACCAGCCGGGCGAAACCGGGCTCGACGATGAGACGGTAGCCCAGGTGCTGCGCGAACATCGCGGTGAGCGCGTCGGAGTGCCGGCGGACCAGGCGGAACCCGTCGGCGTGCGGTCCCCGCGCGGTCACCAGCGGGTGGGCGAGCAGCAGCCGGGCCGCGTCGCGGCGCTCCGCGGTGATCGCCTCGTCGTGCCCGGCCTCGCCCGCCCGTCTACGGCGGGTCTGCCCCCGGCCGGCGCGCCGCCCCGTTCCGGCCGTCACCGCGCCACCGCCGAGTGTCGTGCCTGAGCCTGCGCAGGCGGACGACCGGTGGGAGCCGGTGCGTCGGTGGCCGCCGGATCGGCGGCGGAGCCGACGTGAAGCACCAGGTCGTCGATGCGCAGGTCCCCGTCCGAGCTGCTCAGGGTGAGCCGCGCGCCAGCCACATGCGTGACGGTCAGCGCGAGGTCGACATCCTTGGCGGACGCATGGGCGCCGTCGAACGTGACGGCCCGCAGCGCGGTACCTGCAATGGGACCGGCCTCGGTACCAGTGCCGGTACCAGTGCCGGTACCAGTGCCAGTACCAGTGCCAGTACCGGTGCCGGTGCCGTCGCCGTCGTCGTCGGTGTCGTCGGTGTCGTCGGATGGGCCGGGGCCGGTCAGGCTGGACGGGTCTTCGCCTGGCCGGTGGGCGCGGGCGGCGCCCAGTGCGCTGGCGAGCAGTTCCAGCAGGAGGGCCAGCGCGGCCGGGGAGAGCCGGATGCCGTCGAGGCGGCCGCCGGCGGCGCGCAGTTCAGCGGCCGCGGCCTCGCGCGCCCGGGCGGCCTGCGCGGCCTCCCGCAGGAGCCGCTCCTTCTGCGCCGAATGGTCCTCGGCGCCGGACGTCCGCCCCCGCGTCGCACGGTTACCGCGTTCGCGCAGGCTGACGGGCACGCCGACATCCGGCCCGTGCCACCAGCTCGCCGACGCGGCCACCGGAACGTCGGGGCTGAGCGCATAGGAGACGTGCCGCGCTCCGTACAGCCCGAACGCGGCCGCGAACAGGTCCTCGGCCTCGTCATGGTCGGCATTGTCGAACCAGCGGGCCAGACGCAGCAGGTCACGGCGCCGCGACACCTCGCCGCCGGCGGCGCGGATCATCCGCTTGGCGTTGGCCAGCAGCGACTGCAGGGCCCGCAGCGTCGCCGAGCGCAGCTGGTCGACCTCGCTGGGTGCGTCGCTGTCGGACTCGAACCAGCCGCGCAGCGCCGTCCAGTCGGCGGGATCACGGCCCGGCCCGCGACGGATCCGGGTGCCCGGGGCGATGTCGGCGAGGCCGGACAGGCCCGGATCGGCGGCGTCGAGCGCCGTGATCAGCGCCGGCAGGTGCGGCTCGCAGCGGCGCAGGTCGGCGGCGACCCGTGGGGCGAGCAGCGACACCTCCTCGGTGATCGATTCGACGTAGTCGAGCAGCAGGTCCTTGAACCCGGTGTAGTCGGCGCTGTCGAGGTCGTAGCGGGAGAGGACGGAGCCCAGGTAGGCGTAGAAGTCGCGGACCGAGTCAGCGAACTCGGCGAACTGGACGAACAGGGTGCCGATCCGGTCACCCGCGTCGGCGAGGTCGACCCCGCCCGGTGCCTCGAGCAGATCGGCGAGCTCAGCCAGGCCGCGGGCGACGAGCGCGAGCATCTGCCGGCTGACCTCGCGGGCCGCGTCCGCCGCGCCGAGCACCTCGTCGACACTGCGCTGGATCCGCTCGCCGAGCCGCGACATCTGGAACCGCTGCCGGGCCTGCCGGTACTCCCGGATGCTCGACGCGCGGACCGTGTGCGAGCTGCGCAGCAGGTTCCCCCAGGACAGCAGCTTCGTCAGCCGGTCGGCGACGGCGTCGGCGTCGACCTCGATGCCCTGCTCGGTCAGGCGCGCCGCGACCTCGGGCGCGGAGAAGTCGACCAGCAGCGACGACACGAACAGCCGCATGATCGCCACATAGACCGTCCGGTCCGGAACGGTCAGGTAGGTGTATCCCTCCAGCCGCTCGGACTCCTCGACCCCCACCCCGTCCGCGCCGTCCGCACCCGGGCCATCCGCGCCCGAGGCGCCAGATGCGACCTGATCCCCGTCATCGTGCATGGACGTAGCGTAGGTGCACGGTCCGACATGTCCGGGCACGCGCCCTCAGCCTGGCCGGGTGGACCACAGGCTGGCGAGGGGGACGGCGAGGACGTCCTCGGTCAGGCGGAAGACGCGCGGACCGGTGTGGACGAGTAGCCCGAGGGCCAGCCTCGATCCGAGCTGATCCCGCAGCCACGTGAGGTGACGGGCATCGGCGCGAGACGGCGCGGCCGTCGCCTTGACCTCGACGGCGATGACCTGCCCGTCCCGGGCCTCGATGAGCAGGTCGATCTCATGGCGGCCGCCCGCGTCGCGCAGGTGGTAGAGGTCGGCACCGACGACGCTCAGCGCGCACTCGGCGCGCAGCTGAGCGGCCACGAGGGTGTCGATGACACGGCCGAGCAGGTCGCCGTCCCGCATCGCACGACGCTGGTCGATGCGCAGCAGCGGGCCGAGCAGGCCGGGATCGATGAGGTAGCGCTTGGGCAGGCGGGTCTCACGGGCGGTCCGGTTGGCCGCCCAGGCGGGAACCCGTTGGGTGATCATGAGGGTGTCGAGGAGGTCGTCGTAGCCCAGGGCGGCGTCGCGGCCGATGCCGGCGGCGTCGTAGAGCAGCTTGTGGGTCGGGGAGCCGGCCGTGTTCGCGGCGATTACCTGGAGGTATCTGCGCAGGCGCAGCGGGTCCCGGGCAATGCCGAGGGACGGAGCCTCGCGGGTCGCCAGGTGGTCGACGTAGCTGACGAGCCAGCGGTCGCGGGCTCGGTCCGCCGGCGCCTGCAGGGCCTCGGGCCAGCCGCTGGTGAGGGCCTCGGTCAGGTAGCTGGTCAGGTCCCAGTCGCCGTACGGGTCGGTGAACGCGTCAGCGCCGTCGTCGAGAATCCTGTCGATCAGCGAGGGCGCGGTCGGGTCGCCGTGGCGCTCGCGGCCGACGAGGGGAAACATCGTCAGGCGCACGATCCTGCCGGTCGCGGGCCAGCCGGAGGCGGTGACGTCGGCCTGGGAGGAGCCGGTCAGCACGAATCGTCCGGGGCGCGGGTCGTCGTCGACGGCACGTTTCACCGCGCCGAGGATCTCGGGGACCACCTGCCACTCGTCGATCAGGACGGGCTCGTCGAGTCCACGCAGCACGACGTCCGGGTCGGCGCGTGCGACGGCGGCCTGAGCGGGGACGTCGAGGCGCAGGATGGAACGGCACAGCCGGCGGGTCGTCGTCGTCTTCCCGCAGGCGCGTGGACCGACGACCAGGACCGCTGGGTGCGCGGCGATCACATCGGCGAGCTCGGTGTCCAGCAGGCGAGGAACGTAGGCGCGCACGGAAGGTTCCGATCAAGGTTTTCACACACAGTTGACCATGGAAATTACACATTGATCAACTGCAAGATAGCACGCCTCGCCGCGCCCAGGATCGCACCAGATGCGGAGCCGGGGCGCGGCGACGTTCGACCGGGTCGATGTCGCCGTGTGTGCCTTCTCCTCTGCACGCAGTCGCCATCTGGGCTGCCATCGGCGTTGGCCATGCGTTCAGCCGGCGGTCGTCAGGATGCAGCACTCTGCGCGAGGAGTGCGACGGTGCGCACTCTTTCGTTCGGATTCTCCGTGAAGGAGCAGCTGCATTGCCCAGGAATCTGCGTGGCCGGATGCGACGCGTCGCCGTCGCCCTGACCGTGCCCCTCGCCGCCCTCACCCTCGTCGCCACCGGCCTTGTCGGCCCGGCATCGGCGGCGGCGTCGGACGTGCGGATCAACGAGGTCGAGTCCAGCGGCGGCACACCCGGTGACTGGGTCGAGCTGACGAACATCGGCACGGCGGCCGTCGACGTCTCCGGCTGGGTCGTCAGGGACAACGACAACGCGCACACGTTCACCATCGCCGCGGGGACCTCGCTGCCGGCCGGCGGCCACCTGGTCGTCGACGTCGAATCGGCGTTCGGCCTGGGCAGCTCCGACTCGGTGCGGCTCTACCAGCCGGGCGGCACGACGCTGGTGGACTCCTACACCTGGACGTCGCACGCGTCGACGACCTACGGCCGCTGCCCGGACGGCACCGGCGCGTTCGCGACGACCGCGGCCTCGACCCGCGGCGCGCCGAACTCCTGCGTCATCCCGGTGACGGCGTGGCCGGGCGGCTCGTCCGTCAGCGTCGCCGACGGCGCGGGCGTGCTCGGCACCAACGTCAGCGGCCTGTCGTACCAGACCTCCAGCGTGCTGTGGGCGGTGAAGAACGGGCCGGGCACGCTCTACAAACTGGTGCCGAGCGGCACGACCTGGAGCCCCGACACCACCGGTGGCTGGTCCGCGGGCAAGGCGCTGCACTACGCCAACGGCAGTGGTGATCCGGACGCGGAGGGCGTGGCCATCACCCCGGACGGCATGGTGGTCTCCACCGAGCGCGACAACAGCCATGACACCGTCAGCCTGCTGAAGGTCCTGCGCTACGACGCCTCCTCGACGGCCTCCTCGCTCACCGCCACCGCCGAGTGGAACCTCACCGCGGACCTGCCCGCCGTGGCCGCGAACAGCGGCCTCGAGGCCATCTCGTGGATTCCCGACTCCTACCTCACCGCGCACGGATTCCGCGACGACCACACGGGCGCCGTCTACGACCCGGCGACCTACGCCGGCCACGGCAGCGGTCTCTACTTCGTCGGCCTGGAGGCCAACGGGACGGTGTACGCCTACGCCCTCAACCAGGCCGGCACCGCCTACACCCGGGTCGCCACCATCGCCAGCGGCTTCGCCGCGGTGATGGACCTCGAGTACGAGCCGGCGACCGGCCATCTGTGGGCGGCCTGCGACGACACCTGCTCCGGCCGCACCGCGACCCTCGACATCAACGCCCAGGGCCGGTTCGCCGTCACCGCGGTGCACGCCCGCCCCACCGGGATGTCCAACTACAACAACGAGGGCTTCGCTCTCGCTCCCCAGGACGCCTGCGTGAGTGGCGTCAAGCCCGCCGTCTGGTCCGATGACAGCAACGACGGCAGCCACGCGCTGCGCACCGGCACCCTGACCTGCTGACCCTGACCAGGAGCCCGGTCCTCTGCCGGGTTCATCCGTGACGGGACCGCCGCGGCACCTGCCCGGCGGTCCCGTCACAAGCACCCACGGTCCGGTCCCGACCACGGCGCCACCCACATGTCCGCGTCCGCTTTCCGCGTCCGCCCGGGCCTGATGCCCGGAGACGCGTTCTGGCCCGCGGTCCGCGGCCTCCCGCGATACGCGACACTTGTTTCGGCGCCGCGGCTGCTGTCGGGGCCGGCGCCAGGATCGCCGGACGAGGAGGAAGACGCCGTCGCATGAGGCTTGTCGCCGTCAGTCTCGCCGTCGTGCGGACGGGGGAGTGGACCGGGCGGATGGGACGCACGGGCATCGACAAGCGACCGGCGCGGGGCCCGGTGCGCGTCGGGGTGCTCGGTCTGGACGGTGACACCATCGTCGACCGTAGCCATCATGGCGGCGCCGACCGCGCCGGATACGCGTACGCCGCCGAGGACTTCGCCTGGTGGTCGCGGGACATCGGCCGTGAGCTGCGCCCTGGCAGCTTCGGCGAGAACTTCACCACCGCCGGGCTGGACGTGACGGGCGCGCGTATCGGCGAGCGCTGGGCGATCGGGTCGACCGAGTTCGAGGTCACCGCGCCGCGGGTGCCGTGCCGGGTCTTCGCCGGCTTCTGGGACGTGCCCGATCTCGTCGGGCGCTTCGTCCGGCGCGGACGGCCAGGCGCCTACCTGCGGGTTCTCGTCGAGGGCGAGGTCACGGCGGGAGACCCGATCACGATCACCCACCGGCCCGCGCACGACATGACCGTGGGACGGGCGTTGCGTGCCCTGACCACCGAGCCGGACCTGCTCGCCGAGCTCGCCCCCCTGGTGAACGTGCTGCCCGCGGACGTCGCGGCGACCGTGCGCCGCCGGACCGCCGCCCGGGAGCGTCGCGGGCCCACCGCGGCCCCCGCCCGCGGCGCCGCGCAGGGAGTGGGCGCCGCGGGCGGGTGAGCGTCACTCGCAGGCGATGCCGTCGCCGTCCCGGTCCAGGTGGCTGTCGTAGCCGGGTTCACCACGGTGCAGCGGCGCCACCCCGGCGGCCCGTGCCGCGGCGCAGTTCCGGTAGTAGGTACTCGAGGAAGCCGGCGACTGGCCGGCCTGGGGCTGGTCGGCTGCCGGCTGGTGCGCGGGTGGGTCGGCCGCTGGTGGCTGCGCGGCCTGGCCTGGCAGGGTTGCCGGGGCGGTTGTCGCGATGGACTGTGTGACAGCGGCCCGTGTGGCGGTGGCACCGGCCGCTGTCGGCGTAGGTGTGAGAGTTGCCACCTGGCTTCCGCTGTCTCCCGCCGGCGGCGCCGCCGCTCCCGCTTCGGCGGCATCGCCGCCCGAGCCGCATCCGGCGGTCAGGCCGGCCGCCAGAGAAAGGCAGCAAGCGGCCATCGCCAGACGGCGGCGCGATCGGAATCGTCCTTGCATAGTTCGTGTTCCCCCCGAAGTTCTGTGTGTCGGAGGCTACACGCGCGCGGCAATGTCGAAGCCAGGGGGTGGCCCTGCCTTCTCCCGCCTGCTGACGCTCTGGCACGCTTACCGCATGGCACTCCAGTCCGTGAATGCCTCCGGTGTGCCGGAGGCCGGGACACACGCCTGGACCAAGTGTGACGTGGCCATCTTCAACGAGGGGACCGATCAGGGCTGGGCCGAATGGCTTGCCTGGGTGCTCGAGGAAGTCGGGCTAAAAATATGGCTTCGAAACTGGGATTCCGTCGCAGGAACACAGCAGACCGAGCAGGTCCAGCACGTTCTTTCCGGCGCCCGCCATGTCGCCGCGGTGGTGTCGCCGGCCACCCTGGCCGCGATGTCGGCCCGGCCGGAATGGCGCGCGGCGATGGACACCGATCCCGACGGCCGGCGCCGCCGGCTTCTGGTGATCCGTGTCGAGGAGTGCGAACCACCCGCGCTGCTCGGCCAGGTGCGCCCGATCGACCTGTTCGGCCTGGCCGAAGAGGCTGCCCGCGGTCATCTCCTGGCGGCGTTCGAGGCGGTCGACAGCGGCCGCGCGAAACCACGCGACGCGCCGCCCTTTCCAGGCGGCCCAGGCCCGGCTGATGGTCCAGGTCAGAACGGCGGTTCGAGGTCGGGCGCGGCCCGCGATGTGAAGCCGCCGCCAGGCACCGCTGAGGAAGTCTCCGACACGGGTGCTACGGGTGCTACGGGTCCCACGGGTGCCGCCCCTCGGGAGGCCCGGGGCGGTGGCCGGCGGCGCCGACGCCGCGCGCCACGCCACCCGCGGTGGTCCGCGCGGGCCGTCGTGGCGTTGGCCGCCGGCCTCGTCGTCGCTCTCGGCGCCGGTGCCGGCGCCCTCCACGGCGCGACGGCGCGTCAGGGCGGAGGCGATCACGACGCCGACCGGTCCGCCGCCGCACCAGATCACCCGAGGCGGCCGGCGCCGGCGCCGGCGCCGGCAACTGCGGCGACGACCGCCGCGACGACGGCCCCACCGCCGCTGGATGTGACGTCCCGCGGCGGCTCGCCCTGGACCGCGGGCACGTCGCCGGGCGCCAGCGGGCTGCGCCTGGTCGGCCAGGTGGTCTCTCGCTCCGGCAGACCTGCGATCGCGCTGGCCCTGCTGGCGGGGGGCACGTCACTGGTGACCGCGGACGCGGGCGGCTCCGCCCAGCAGTGGGCGCTGCTTGCGGGGGCCGGTCCGGCGAGCCCGACAGGCCGGAGTCTGTCGTGCGAAAAGGGGCGGGGAGCATCCGCCGAGGTGTCCGCCAGCGGCCTGAGCCGGGCGCAGGACCCGCCCCGATGGTCGATCGACGGCACGGACAGGGTGCCCCGGATCTCCTTTCCCGCGAGCTGTGACAGGGTCGTCGACATCGAGAGCGACAACATCGCGCGTTCCTGGGCGGTCACTGGTGACGGTGGCGCCCGTCCGGTGCCGCTGCCGCTGACCGCCGAGGTGCGCGCGGCCGTCGGCGGTGTGCAGTGGTACACGTTCGCCTCCGCCGGTGCCCTCTTCGCCGCCAGCGTGTCCGACGGGTCGGTGCTGCTGGTGGACACCGCCCATCGTGCGTTCATCGGCTCATCCCTGCGCGGCCCGACGGGGCCGGTGTTCGCCCTGGCCTGGTCGTCCGACGGCCGGACCCTTGCTGTGGGGGGCGCTGACGGCGCGGTACAGCTCTGGAACGTCGCCGATCCAGCCAGTCCCCGGTTGCTGGGGACGCCGCTGAACGGCGGGACCGGGGCGGTGTACGACCTCGCCTGGTTCCCGGATGGCGCGATGCTGGCGGCAGCTGGCGCGGACGGAACGGTGCGGGTCTGGAACACGGTGAATCGCGAGCGGGTGGGAAACCCGACCGTGTTCGGGTCCGATGGGCATGGCGCGGCCTGTGCGCTGTCGGTCGACGCGGACTCACGAACGCTCGCCGGCGGCTACCTGGACGGCGCCGTGCGGCTGTGGTCCAGGGCCTGAGCCGGGTGCCGCGCCCGGAGTCGCCGGCGCACGTTGTTTCTGGACTGGCCGCGTGGTCATAATGGCATCGGCCGACAGTGGCGTAATTGCCGCCGACTGGCGGGGATCGGGCGTGGGATGCCTGGTCGGATCGCATCGTTTCTGACGCGGAGAAAATCAATAACGCGCTGACCTGGCGGGACGTTCCGTCTCCGCGCGATCCTTTCGCCAAGAGTAGGGCCGTGGCTGCGCGGCCGACTTCCAATGGTGGAAAAGTACGCTAACCGCCCATCGACCCCGTACTTTTCCTGGTTATAGTTGCCCCCGTCATCCCTGACAACGATGAGATCGGTGGCGACGGCATGGACAGTCGAGTAGACGATCAGCTGGTCGAGATCCGGACGTGCGGGCGGCCGACCCGGTCCGGAAAGCCCTGCAAGGTGCGGTTGTACGGGCCGGAGATCGCCTGCCGCACCCACCTCACCGACCATGAGCGGGACGTTGCCGAGGCGTATCAGCGGGGGATGGGCCTTGGTCACCGCCGAGGTTGGGAAAGCGGCCAGGAAATGTGCCGCCATGAGGTCGAGCAGCTTCGGGACCGGGTCCGCGACCTTGAGCGATGCCTCGACGACGCGCATCGTTATCACGATCTCGATGGCGACCAGGTCGTCGAGGTCGACGGCTATGCCTACCGATGGTGCGGCCGGTCGCCGCTGCGTGTCGGTGACCGGGTGGAGCTCCCGGAGAACTGGCTGAGCAGGGCGAAGAACGGCCCGGGGACCTTTCAGGGCACGGTGACCCGGCTTGGCGCGACGTTCCAGGGCGAACTGTCCGCCATCGTGCGCCGCGTCGGCGCGGGCTGATTCCGGTCCTGATCGATCCACCGTGGCCCCGCGCCGCGGCATCACGATGTCGTTACCAGCCGCGATGCGGGTTTTTGCCGGTTTCGTCCGCGTTGACAGCGACCGGATCGGAACCGCATACTCCGATCGCCTGTGTGAGGAAGCCGGCGGAAATCCGGCACGGTCGCGCCGCTGTGACCGGACTCCGTCCGCCCTGAGCGGCGGTGGAGCCCGGAAGTCAGACCCGAGCACGGGCTGCCCGCATGTCCGGGACGCACGATCCCTCAGGAGGCCCTTTGTGACCACTCCCATCGCACAGTCACGGCAACGCTCGGTCACCTTCCCGCTCACCGCCCGCCGGGCGGCGCTGGGACTCACGGCGCTGCTGTCGCTGCTGCTGCTGTACTTCCTCGGCATCGACCAGGGAGCGACGTCGCTGTTCGGTTCGGACACGCACATCCACGAGTTCGTGCACGACGCGCGCCACTTCCTCGGCTTCCCCTGCCACTGAGCGGGGGCCGCGCGATGGAGTTCCGCTACATCTACCGCGGCCTCGGTGTGGGTCTGCTCGGCGGGCTGCTGGCGTTCGTCTTCGCCCGCATCTTCGCCGAGCCCTTCATCCAGGACGCGATCGACTACGAGGCCGGCCGGGACGCGGCGCAGGAGTCGCTGAACGCGGCCGCGAGTCACGGCGGGCACAGCCACGGCGCCGAGGCCGCTGAGGTCTTCAGCCGGTCCGTGCAGCGCAACGTCGGCATCGGCGTGGGCATGGCGATCTTCGGGCTGGCGATGGGCGGCCTGTTCGTCGTCGCCTACCTGATCGTCTCGCGCCGCTACCCGGGCCTGCGGCCGCGGGTGCTCGCCGCGCTGCTGGCCGCCGCCGGCTTCGTCAGCCTGTACCTGATCCCGTTCGCCAAGTACCCGGCCAACCCGCCGGCGGTCGGGCATGAGGAGACGATCGGCGAGCGCAGCGTGCTGTACCTGGCGATGATCGCCATCTCGGTGATCTCGATGGTGCTCGCCGTGCTGGCGGCCCGCTGGCTTGCCGGCCGCGTCGGCGGGTGGAACGCCAGCCTGCTCGGCGCGCTGGTCTTTCTGGTCCTGGTCGGCATCGCGATGGGGCTGCTGCCGGCACTGGGGCATCTGGGTATCAACAAGGCCGAGTACGGCAACGTCGCCACCGAGACCCCGCAGCCGCTGCGGGCACCGGACGGCACGATCGTCTACCCGGGTTTCCCGGCGGACCTGCTGTTCAGGTTCCGCTTCTACTCGGTGATCAGCCAGCTGGTCCTGTGGGCGACGCTCGCGCTTGGGTTCGGCGCGCTCGCCGAGCGTCTCGCCGCCTCCCCGGCGCGTGAGCGTCCCCGCCCGGCCGCGGCGGAGCCGGGCACCATGCGGTCGGAGGCCGCCACCACCGCCTGAGAGACGACTGCCCGGTCCGGGTGAGCGCGGGCAGCGCCCGCCCGGACCGGGCTCAGCCGACGGCGGTGTGGGTGAGGACGCCGACCAGTGCCGTCACCGCCATCGCCGCGCAGCCGCCGAGCACCACCCGCAGCGTCGGGCGCAGCAGTGCGGTGCCGGCGGTACGGGCGCCGAGCGCCCCGGCCACCGCGAGGCCCAGCATGGTCGCCGCGACGATCAGCGTCAGCCGCGCCCTTCCGGCCGGGGCGGCCATCCCGATGAACGGCACCAGCGCGCCGACGGCGAAACTGCTCGCCGACGCGGCCGACGCCTGCAGCGGTCGGGCCCGGCTGAGCTCGGTGTGCCCCAGCTCGTCCCGCATGTGCGCGGCGAGGGCGTCCCGGTCGCTCAGCGCCGTCGCGACCTGCTCCGCCAACTCGCGCGGCAGGCCTCGGCGCTCGTAGATGCCGACCAGTTCGTCGAACTCCGCCGCCGGGCTCGCCGCGAGCTCCGCCCGCTCGAGCGCCCGGTCGGCATGTTCCACGTCGGCCTGCGCGCTGACGGACACATACTCGCCGGCGGCCATCGACAACGCGCCCGCGGTCAGCCCCGCCAGCCCCGCGGTGAGAACCGCGGTCCCGGACGCCCCGCTCGCCGCGACCCCGACGACGAGGCTCGACGTCGACACCAGCCCGTCGTTCGCACCGAGCACGGCCGCCCGCAGCCACCCGGCCCGCTGAACGCCGTGCCGTTCCCGGTGCCGCGCCATCCGCATGCCTGCCGCCGCCATCCCGGCATTACAGCACGATGATCGGCACCGCACCCCGGCGAACGGCAGGGCCACGAGGTGAGGAATCTCGCCGTCATCAGGCCGTTTGGTACGGATGCGGCGTCCTCGTCCGGCTCGGTACGCCCTCCGCCCGGACGGGTACCGCATCCGGCCGAGGTCGATCGTCAGCCGGGGGCGCGGCGATCCAGCCAGGTGACGTACTGGCGAAGTCCCATGACCTCCCACAGCGTGTGCCGGTTCCAGCGGTCGCCGCAGCGCAGCCGCACGTGGTGCGGCACCATCCGCAGACCCTGGCCGCCGGCCGCTTCGGGCCGCAGCGCCGAGCCGAGGGTCACCACCGGCGAGTCCCAGCCACGGGCCGAGCGTTCCAGCCGCAGTTGCCGGCCGATCAGGAAGGCCAGCCGGGTGCGCTCGGCCGGATCCCGGCCAGGGTGCACCGTGACGGACCCGATGTGCGGCCAGGCGGCCGCCTCCACCGCCCTGCGCAGCAGCTCGTCCGCGTCGACCGCCAGGAACTCGACCTCGACGCACCCGCCACCGGAGCCGTCCCGCGCGCCCGAGGCTCCGGCCAGCACGAGGCCGTCGGTTTCGGGAAGCTCCAGCGTGGGCAGCTCCAGCGGGTCGACCTCCCATACCGGGACGATGCTCATGTGGGCTCGCCCTGGCAGCGGCAGCGGTCGCACCGATGGGTCACCGCCGGCGTTCCATCAGCCGGGCGCCGTCCCATTCGTCACCTTTCGTAAAGCGCATACGCAGCATCGCAAAAGCCGGATCCCCGTCCCATCGGGGAAAACCCGGGGCCGGCATTGCCCCGGCCGGGACGATCTCGTTCCGCGGCCACGACCGTGCCACTGGCGCGGGCCGCGTCGGCAGCGGAACCTCTGGAGGTCGGGAGGTTCCGGCGCCTGGACCGGGAGCGGGATGCCATCGCCAGAAGACAACCACGGTCGCCGTCCGGCCGATTCTCGGCCCCCGCCGTACCGCGGCGGCGGCCTGCCGGGCAAGGTCGGTCAGCCGCGCGGTGAACGCCATCCTGTGCCGGATCACCGCCTCCTCCACCGCCGGCAGGGTTCCCGCCGCCTCGACCGCCGTGTTGTCGCTCCGCGGTGTTGTCCCTCCGCGGTGCGCAGGATGCGCTCGCGTGCCCCCGCCCGCCGCGCCGGGGCTTGTCCCCACCCCACGTCGTGACGAGGTCGCATCCGGGAACCGCCGCGCTCGCGTCGGTGACGTTGAGCGACCTGTCACAATTCGGATGATGAGTATCGGGGGGTGGAATCAGCCGTCTGGCGAGGGCCGATGGGACTTCTTCGTGTCCTACACGGCCCGAGATCGTTCCTGGGCGGAATGGATCGCGTGGCAGCTCGAGTCGGCGGATTTCCGGGTGCTCGTGCAGGCCTGGGACATGGTCGCTGGTTCGAACTGGACGGCGACAATGCAGGACGGCATCCGCTACAGCACCCGTACGCTCGCCGTCTGCTCGAACGCCTATCTGGAGTCGGTCTTCGGTGAGCAGGAATGGCAGGCTGCCTTCGCCGCCGATCCCACCGGTGCCGATCGCCGGCTGTTGCCGGTGCGGATCGAAGCCTGCCCGCGTCCCGGCGTCCTCAACCAGCGGGTATCGGTCGATCTGTTCTCGCTGTCGCCGCAGGACGCGCGGGACGCCCTTCTCCAGGCTGTCCGCGAGGCCATCGCCGGGCGAGCGAAGCCACCGGCCGAGCCGCGCTTTCCCGGCGGCGGCCCGATGCCGCCGAGAGCACCTGCCACCAGCGCGGCACCGACCTTCCCCGGCCACTCCGACAGCGTGGCGGCGGGCCCGACGATCACGGCGCCGTCCGGCCGGGCCGCTCCCGGCGCCGAAGTGGGGGAGTGCCGCGCGCTGCTGATCGGCGTCGCCGGCTATGAGGACGACGCCCTGCCCGCGCGGCCCGAGCTCACGCCGCAGCTGGACGCGGTCGCGGAGGCGCTGGAGGGGGTCGGCTACCGGGCTGAGGTCCACGACCGGTCGCGCCTCGGCGGCAGCGCCGTCAAGACGGCGATTCACTCCTTCCTGCGCGACGCCGGCCCGGCCGACACCCTGTTGCTGCTCCTCGCCGGTCACGGTGTCCACCACGACGGCCGAGACTTCCTCGTCCCGGCCGACGCCGACACCGGCTACCAGCCGTTCTGGGATGTCTGCGTGCGCCTCGACTGGTCGGAGACGATCTCCCGCAGCCCCGCGCGGCGCGTCCTCGTGCTCGTCGACGCCGCGGACGACCTCGACGAGGCGCTACGGGTGACACTCACCGAGGACGGCTGGTCCGAGGGCCGCCTGTCCCCGGGGGACGGCACCGACCATGCCTACCTCGTCCGGCGTACCCGGTATCCGCACGCCGCGTCCCCGCTGCTGCGGGTGTTGACCGAGGTCCTCGGTGAACGCCCGGCACCCGCCGACCTGCCCGCGCTGCGAGCGGCGCTGCGGCGGCACCTGACCGCGATGGCGCCCACCAGCCTCGGCGGTCCGGGTGGGCGCGACGGCTCGGGCTGGCCCGGCGACGCGGGGGATCAGGCTGGCCCGTCCTGCGGCACACCGGCAGTCGCGGGCCGGGGCGAGCCGTGCGAGCTGCGTGTCGTCGAGCACTGCGATCCGGCCCGCTTCCGGCCGTTCCCGGCCGCGCCGGTCGCCGGCGCGTCCGCCGTGGCGGACCATCCCTGGCGCCGGGCGGCCGAGCGGCACGCCGCCTGGACGCTCATGACGGACACACCCGGCGCCGAGGAGCTGCGTACCGCGACGATCGAGCTGGCCGGCGTCCTCGGTGGGGCGCGGGATCGGGCGGCCGCCCGCCTGCCCGCCGACCCCTGGCTCGACCAGCAGCTCGCGCTGCGGCTGGTGAAGCGGGTCGAGTTCCTCGCCCGCCTGCTTGGCACCGAGCCGCCGCCGCTCAGCCCCGCCGAGGCCGCGCTGCTGGTCGCCATGCCGTTCCTGGGCGAGGCGGTCGGCGCGATCCTCGTCGCCGACGCCACCGTCGCGCATCCCGGCGCCGGCGCGACGGCGGACCTGAGAAGTGGTGCGGCGGCGGCCCTGACCGCGGACTTCGCGTCCTTCTCCGGTCGCCATCCCCGGCTGCTGCGCCGGATCGACCGGGCGAGGCGCACCGCAGACGCGGCGGCCGCCGAGGCGATCGGCTGGTGGCTCGCGCACCGCTGGTCCGTCTGGCGCTCCGGCTCCCAGCTCGGCCCGGTCCTCGGCGAGCTGCTCGGCGGCCTCGACCCGGACCTGCCCATCGGGGAGGTCCTCACCGGCCCGCGGATCATCGCGCTGCTCACCGCCCTGCGCGCGGAACCGGCCTACCTGAACCGCCCCGGCCGCGCCGCCACGCTGCGCGACCAGGTGACGGTGGCGGCGGCGACCGCCGACGAGATGACCCTGCGGGAGCGTTTCGTCGGCTACCTGCTCGCCGTCGCCCACCGGATGGCGCTCGAACCGGCCGCGCTGCCCGTGGTCGTCGTCGAGCATCTCGGTGTCGCCGACGCCGTCGACCTCGCCGCGCTGGCCGAGACCATCCGCGGCGCCCAGTGGCAGAAGCGAGGCCGGTCCGGGCGGGCCCTGTCCGCCCGCTGCCAGCACCAGGCGGCGGCTGCTGGCTGCGGCCCGGCTCGCCGGGCGCAGTCCCGCGGCCCTGGCGCACTGGCTGCGTGAGCTGGGCGTCGGCGCGGCCCGGCGGGCGGGTTCGGCCGACGCCCCGGGCGGCACCCCGGCGGACTGGGAGCGAGACCTCGACGTCGAGATCACCGCCGACGACCTGGATCTGCTGTCGTCGAGGATCGACGGGGAGGCGCCGTGGCTGCCGGGCGGTCCGGTGCCCTTCGGTCACGTCCTCGCCGCCGCGGCTGTCACCGGGCGATCTCCCGCAGCCGTGGCCGACCGACTGCGGCGGCTCGGCTTCGACGTGCGCGCGACGGGTGCGGACGGGGAGGAGGCGGCCTGCCCGCCCTCCGTCGAGCGGGTCGACCTTGTCGATCTCGTGCTGCTGGGCCGGCACATCGACGGGCGACCGCCGTGGCTCGGCGGTGGCGGGCGTCTGCCGGCGGCCCACCTGCGGCATGCCGCCTGTGTACTCGGATGCGACGTCAACGAGGTGCGTGACCGCTACGCGCGGCTCGGATTCGTGGTGCCGGCGCATCTGCGGGAGATGAGCCCGGACGAGCGGGCGGTCGTGACCGTCGCCTTCTACCGGACGGACACCACCGGGTTGGGCGACGCGCCGATCTCGGTGGCGACGGTCCTCGGGGTCGCCGAGTTCGGCAACCGGCGACCCGACGAGGTCGCGGACGTCTTCGCCGAGTTGGATCTGCCGGTCGACGGTGACCTCCTCGACCAGGTGCAGCGCCGGCTCGATTCCCCGTCGTCAGGCCCGAGCACTGCGTCGGGCCTCAACGCGCGGGATGCGCTGCTGCTCAGTGCCTGGCTCGACGGCTGCGGGCCGTGGCTTGGCAATGGGCCTGTCGGACTCGCGCACGTCATCGGGGCCGCCGGATATCTGCGGTGGAGTCCGGGGCGGGTCGTCGAGCGGCTGGCCATGCTCGGGTGTGAGGTGCCGGCGTTGACCGAGGCCGCCCGCACGGCCTTCATCGACGGGGTCGACTGCGCGATCGTCGACATCCTGCGGGACGGGCCGGACGGGCCGCTGGTCGACCGGCCGTTCTCCCGAGCGGAGATCCTCGTCGCGTCCTGGACCTACCGGTGGACGCCCCGGTGGATCGTCGACCGGCTCGCCGAGCTCGGGTTCGCCGTGCCCGACCGGGACACCTTCGACCGCTGATCCGGACCTGACGGGCCCGTCCCATCGTCCTCGGCACACCGCCTCCCCCGCGCGATCCGATCCGCCTGCGCGGTCCCGCCCTGCGCCGCCCTGTCGGACGGGCGACCCGGGTGTCGCGTAGAAGATTGGGCAAACGGGCTTGTATTGAAAACGCCTTCGTTCTAACTTCTGCGCATGCCCGACACCACATCCCCCTCCGCCGTGCGGCCCTACCGGTCGGCGCGGCGGGCGGAGCAGGCCCGCCAGACACGGACGGCCGTCGTGGCGGCGGCTCGGGAGGTCTTCGCCGAGCGTGGCTGGGCGGGCGCCGGCGTCCGGGACATCGCCGCGAGGGCGAGCGTCTCGGTCGAGACCGTCTACGCGGCGGTCGGGCGCAAGCCGGCGCTGTTCGCGGCGGCCTACGACGGTGCCCTCGTCGGCGACGACGAGCCGGTGGCGCTCGTCGAGCGACCGGAGTTCCGCGCCGTCGGCGAGGGCCGCACGCTCGCCGAACGCGCCGCCGCTGCGGCCGAGCTGATCGCGGCGATCAACGGGCGGACGGTGCGGCTGCTCCTCGCCCTGCGCGAAGGGGCCGCGAGCGAGCCGGAGCTGGCCGAGCGGCTGGTCTCCGACGACGCGAACCGGCGCCTCGACACCGGACGCGGCCTCGCGCTCGTGCTGGGCCGACCGCCCCGCCGCCAGCAGACCGACCTGCTGTGGGCGCTGGCCGGCGCGGAGGTCTACGACGCGCTGGTCAACCGGTCCGGCTGGACCGCCGCCGCCTATCGGGCGTGGCTCACAAAAACGATCATCGATCTGAACGATCAGGAGTGACGATGACAACCGCCATGGACGGCCCCGCGGACACAAGGATCATGGGCGTCGTCCACGACGCGCTGCGCCGGGATCTGCGCCGCGTCCGCGCCGCCCTGACCACCCACCCCTACCCGGACGGCCCCCGGCGTGCTGCGCTCGCCGCCCACGTCGACTGGATGATCGCGTTTCTCGAGCGCCACCACGGCGGCGAGGACGCCGGCCTCTACCCGCTCGTGCGCGCCACGGCCAGCCCCGACGCCGCCGAGCTGATCGACGCGATGGGCGCCGACCACGAGGCAATCCACCCCGCCATGAACGCCACCGCGCACGCGGCCCGCCGCTGGGCGCGGTCGGACGCCCTGGGATCGAGGGACGAGCTGTCGTCCGACGCGGCGCGACGGGGCCTGGTCGAGGCGCTCGACGAGCTGATCGCGGTGCTGTTCCCGCATCTCGACCGCGAGGAGGCCGAGGCGATGCCCCTCGTGGCGGCCACACTCACCCACCGTCAGTGGCACGAGTGGGACCAGACCTACAACATCAAGATCAAGTCGCTGCCGGAGCTGGCGGAGGAAGGGCACTGGCTGCTGGACGGCCTGGAGCCGGAGCGGCGCGAGATCGTGCTCGGTCAGGTGCCGCTGATTCCGCGACTGATCGTCCTGTATGGCTTCGGCGCCCGCTACCGCCGGCACGCCTCCGCCCGGTGGGGCAGCGCCGCCACCTCCGCCACCTCCGCCACCGAGGCTTCCGCCTCCGCCGAGTCCGCCGTGGCCACTTCGCGTGCCCCCGCCCCCCGGCCGGTGGACCGCGAGCAGCCCGGCGATGCGCGCGCCCGTGCGTCACGGTGAACCGCCTCCCGCGCCACTGCGAGGTCGAGGTCGACGTCGTCGCCTCGCCCTCGGCGGTCTGGGCGGTGCTCGCCGACGTCACACGGATCGGCGAGTGGAGTCACGAGTGCTATGGCGCACGGTGGCTGGACGGAGCCACGGCAGCGACACCCGGCGCGCGGTTCCGCGGGACCAACCGGGCGGGAGGCTCCCGCTGGGCTCGGGTGTGCGAGATCCTCGCCGTCGAGGATGCGCGTGAACTGCGGTGGCGCACGTTCGGCTCACCGGTCCTGCGCGACGGCACCGAGTGGTGGGTGCGTCTCACGGAGGTCGACGGCGGCACGCGAATCCGTCAGGGATACCGCGTCCTGACCCTGCCCGTCCTCGCGGACGTGCTGATCGCGGCGCTGCTGCCCGCCCATCGCGACCGCCGTGGCGCCCTCGCCGACGATCTGCGCCGCCTCGGCGACGTCGCCGCCCGCAATCCGGTACCAGCACGGGTCAACTGACCCCGGCGCGTCCCCGCGGGCCCGCCGTACACCGCCGTACCACCGAGAGGTCGGCCTGTCGGCCCAGCGGCCCGACGTCCCCCGCAGGAGGAGGGCCGTCAGGTAGGGGCGCCCGCCCACGGGTCGGAGCCGAACACCTCGTAACGAATCCGCGCCTCGGGCACACCGCGTCGCAGCAGGCCGGCCCGCACGTCCCGCATGAAGGGCGGCGGACCGCACAGGTAGACCCGGGCGCCGTCGGGCAGCGGCAGGGCGTCGACGTCGATGCGGCCCCGGTGCCGGATCTCGCACGCCACCGCCCGGCCGGGTGCCGGCCTGTCCGAGCCAGATCCGGAGGCCGCTGCCGGTCCCGCCGCTCGCGTCGCGCCCGCTCCCGGCCCTGGGTCGTCGGCGGGGGCGCCCTTGGCCGGCGGGGTGTCGGCCTCGTACCAGGTGTGCAGGCGGACGTCGCGCAGCAGCGCGGCGAGGTCGAGCATCTCGGTGCGCAGCGGGTGGTGGGCCGGGGAGCGGTCGGCATGCGCGACGACCACCGTCCGCCCCGGTCGCAGGCGCGCGGTGTGACCCAGCATCGCGATCATGGGTGCCGTCCCGATTCCCGCGCTGATCAGGACGAGCGGGTCCGCGCCCGGGGCCAGCGTGACGTGCCCGGTCGGCGCGCTGAGGTCGAGTAGATCGCCGACGGCGACCCGGTTGTGCAGATGGGAGGAGACGGCTCCGGCGGGGGCGTCACCCGTCGCGGGCACGCGGCGCACGGTGATCCGCAGGCTGCCCGCACCCGGCGCCCGGGACAGGCTGTACTGGCGGGCCTGGCGGCCGACGTCCGGCAGGTCCACCGCGACCGAGACGTACTGGCCGGGCAGGTAGTCCGGCAGGGGGTCGATGCCGGCTGGCACCAGGTCGAGCGAGAGCACCTCGGGCGTCGTGACGGTGCGGGCCGTGACCCGCCAGGACCGCCACGGGTTCGCCGGATTGGAGCCGCCCCGCTGGTAGATCCGCGCTTCCTCGGCGATCAGCGCCGTCGCGAACAACCAGAACATCTCATCCCAGGCGCGGTGCACCCGCGGTGTCACCGCCTCGCCGAGGACCTCGCCGATCGCGGCCAGCAGATGCTGTCCGACCACCGGATACTGGTCCGGCCGGACCCCGAGGGAGGCGTGCCGGTGGGCGATGCGGCGCAGCACCCCGTTGAACGCCTGCCCCGGCTGCCCCGGCTGCGCTGGCCCCGGCGTCCTCAGCAGGTGCCCGGCGAAGCCGACGACGGCGGCGGCGAGGGCCCGTGCCTGCTCGCCGGTGGCCTGGCTGCCCTGGTTGAACACCTGCCGCAACGGTGGATGGGCGGCGAGCAGGCGCCGGTAGAACGCTGCGGTGATCGCGTCGGCGTGTCCGCTGACCATCCCGACGGTCGTCCGCAGAACCTCGGCGGACTCCTCGGTCAGCACGATGTTGGCATCCTCCCCGGGCTGAAGCTGCCGGCCGGGGATTCCCGTGCCTCGCGATACGGGTTCCTGCTTCATCAACAGATGCCTCCCCGTTCTAGGAGCGGGGTGGTCTCACTCCGTCTCCACAGGCTGACACCGCGAGCCCCGCGGCCAGAATGTTCCGTGCGGCGTTGACGTCCCGGTCGTGGTGGGTGCCGCAGGAGCGGCAGGTCCACTGTCGGACGTCGAGCGGCAATGATGCGA
>NZ_FZMO01000390.1 GCF_900197875.1 Frankia canadensis
CTCCCTGGCCGGCGCCGGTGACCCCCCTCCCCCCGGCCGGGTGGGCGACCGGCCGGGGGGAGGGGGGTCACCGGCGCCGGCCAGGGAGTGCGTCGTGCCTCGAGCGTTCGCGGCCGCGCGGTCCATGGAGCCTCCGAACCTAGTTCCTCACGGGCGTGCTCACCCGACACGGCGTCGTGACCAGCGGGTTGCGCAGGGAGCATCACCACCATGATCAGATGTGCTCCACATCACGCTATTATGCCCGCCCTGGCGCGAGGGGCGATGGCAGTAGCGCCGTTGCGTGACGACCCGGCTCCTATGGGCGGATCTGCCGTGTTGGGTTCGGAGCTCGGTCGGATGAGCGCCAGGTCACGTTAGAGTGCCGCTTGTCCCGCGGCGCGCGGCCGCGAGGCATGGTGCTCATCCGGGGGGAGAGGGTTGATGTCGCACGCGGGGGATGCTCCGCAGGAGCCGTCCAGTGCCGGCCCGAAGGCCAGGGTCGCGGGATACAACCCGGCGCTCGACGGTCTGCGGGCGCTCGCGGTGCTCGCGGTGCTCGGGTTCCACCTGGACGTGCTGTCCGGTGGTTTCCTCGGGGTCGACGTGTTCTTCGTGCTGAGCGGGTTCCTGATCACCGGCCTGCTGCTGGCCGAGCGGGACCGCGCGGGCACGGTCTCGCTCGCCCGCTTCTACGTGCGCCGCGCCTATCGCCTCCTGCCGGCGTTCGGCGTGTTCGTGGCGATCGGCGCGGTGCTGGTGGTGGCGGTGAAGACCCAGGCTGACCAGCGGGACTTCCTGGCCAACACGGTCACGTCGCTGCTCTACGTCAACAACTACTACCGGGTGTTCCGGCCGGAGTCGGGGGGCGCCTGGTTCGGGCACACCTGGTCGCTGTCGCTGGAGGAGCAGTTCTACCTGATCTGGCCGGTCATGCTGGTGCTGCTGTGCCGGCGCCCGGCCGCCCGGCGGCGGCTGCCGGGGATCCTGGCCGCGGCGGCGGTCGGCGTGCTGGTCTGGCGGGAGGTGCTCGTCGCGGCCGGCGTGAGCGACGCGCGGATCTACTTCGGCCTGGACACCCGCGCCGACGCCCTGCTGGTCGGCGCCAGCATGGCGGCCTGGGGCTGGGCGGGCACGAAGCTGCCGGGCGCGGGCGGGGACGCCCGGCTGCGGCGCTTCGCCGCGGTGGTCCGGCTGGCCCGGCTCGGCGGCCGCCTGCGGGACGCGTCGGGGCGGATCCTGGCCGTGGCCGGACCGCTGGCGCTCGCGGCGCTCGTCGTGCTGGCCGTGGTCGCGCCGGAGCCGGGTGAGCGGATCACCGTGTTCGATCTCGGCGGCTACACCGGGGTGGCGCTGCTGGCGGCGGTGGTCATCCTGTCCCTCGACCGGTGCCGGCGGGCGCCGCTCGCCGCGCTGCTCGGCAGCCGGCCACTGTCCTGGTTCGGCCGGATCTCCTACGCGTTCTACCTGTGGCACTTCCCCGTCGCCGGCACCGTGCGGGACCGGCTCGGTGGCCGGCTCGACACCGCGGAGCTGGTCCTCGTCGCGTTCGTGCTGAGCACGGCGCTGGCCGCGGGGTCGTACTACCTGGTCGAACGACCCGTGCAGCGGCGCCGGCCGCGGTGGGCGGCCGGCCCGGCCGTCCCCGCCCAGCGCGCCGCCGTCGGGTCCGGCGCCCTCGGCGAGCCGGTGGCGTAGGGCCGCCGGGCACCCGGCCGCGCGGCCGGGTGCCCGGGCGGGCTACCCGTGGGCGCGTGGGTTCGGCGCGAGCTGGCCGCGGGCGAGCTGGCCGAGGAAATCGGTGTTGTCGTAGAAGTGCTGCGTCTCGGTGATACGCAGGTCGTCGGTCACGTGGACGACGGTGACACCGAACATCTCGATGCGTTCACCGGTAGGCTCGACGCCCTTGTACGGACCGGCGAAGGTTCCCCAGTGCCGCCACTTGAAGGTGACCACGGGCGGCGGCGAGTAGACTTCCAGCACCTCCCAGAAGAAGCCGCCGGGAAATGCCTGGTGGAAGACGTCGTGCGACGATTCGAAGGATTCGTCGGCGGCGGAGTAGTAGGGATTCTCGCCGATCAGGACGTTGTAACTACCCCTTTCGGCGAGTTCCGCGCTCCCCACTTTCGGGCCACCGTTGACGCTGACCGTGACCTGCTCGGCGACCATGCTGAGCCACTCGGCCGGGTTCCGCTTGTGAGAGACCTCCATCTCGAAGACCTGCACCAGCCGCTCGACGATGTCGGCGAGCGAGCCACTCTCGTGCGTGACACTGCGCTCGGCCGGCATGTTCTCCCGGGAGTAGTGGTAGTCGGGCGGGGCTCCGTCCCGCCACGCCACCCCCTGCGAGGCGGCGATCACCGCGTCCCGCCCCTGTACGTGCAGCGGCTGGCCCACCGCGCCGTTGTCGGCCACGATCACGTCCTCCGGCTGTCGAATACCGTGAATGGTCACCATGCTGAAAAGCGAAAACGGGGCCTGACATCCTGTGCACCGGATGCCGAGGACCGTTCGGCGTCATCACTCTACATTTACGTACCCGCGGCGGGAACGAAGGGGACGAACGCTTCCCGCGATCTTGTCCGGCGAAATCCGGCGCGTACCCGGGCGCGGATTCCGGGGGATCTTTGCCGGCGTCCGGCCGATTTCCCGGTCTGCGCAGGTCGCGAGGTCGGCCTGCCCGCGGCGGAGAAGTGTCCGTGCCGCGGGAGCCGCGCCGCGACAGTACCGTCGCATTCGCGGACGCCGGATGCACGTGGCGAAACTCACCGGACGCGCCGTGCGGCCGCGGCGGTGGGAGGAGTCGCTCACCTCGTCCGACCTGCGGCGGGACCGGCACGGGAGACTCTTGCTCCGAGTCGGGGCTGCCGGGTCAGGTCAACAGGCGGAGATGAGGTCGACGTGGCGAGTGAGGTCGAGTGGGTGCGACCGGTGGGCGAGATCCCGTTCACCCTGCCCGAGTTGTTGGAGCTGGAGGAGATCGACCGGGACCTGTACCGGGCGCTGACGGTCTTCCGGGAGCCGTTCTCGCTCTACGGCGGGCAGGTCGCCGCGCAGGCCCTCGTCGCCGCGGGGCGCACCGTCCCCGACGGCCGGCTGCCGCACTCGCTGCACGGCTACTACCTGCGCAGCGGCGACGCCTCCCGGCCGACGATCTTCCGGGTGGAGCGGGACCGCGACGGCCGTTCCTTCTCGGCCCGCCGGGTCGTCGCCGTCCAGGGCGGCGAGGTCATCTTCAACATGTCGGCCTCGTTCCACATCCCGCAGGACGGCGCGGAGTTCCAGGTCGACTCCCCGCTGCCGGTCGGCGGAGGGCCCGCCGGCGGCGAGCCCGGACAGGCGCCGCTGGTGGAGCTGCCCCGGCTGTTCTCCTTCGAGGGCCGCGCGGCGCCCCAGCCCTACGAGGGGCTGGAGCTGCCGACCCGGGTCTGGGCTCGCTGCACCGCGGCGCTGCCCGACGACGCGCTGGTGCACGCGGCGACGCTCACCTACCTGTCGGACGTCTTCACCGGCCTCAGCGCGATCCCGGACCCCGGGGCGGTCCTGGGCCCGAGCCTCGACCACGCCGTCTGGTTCCACCGGCCGATCCGCCTGGACCACTGGGTCCTGCTCGACCTGGTGCCGCGCTCCGCCGCCGGCGGTCGCGGGCTGTACCACGGCACGATCCACGCCCGGGACGGCGTCCTCGCCGCCAGCCTGAGCCAGGAGATGCTCTTCCGCTCCGCCCACCCCGAACGGGTGTAACCCAATAGATATAGCCAGATAGGACTATTTTGGTATCTGTATCTCCCCTAATCTGACTAGAAGACGGGGTGTTGGGGCTCGTCGGCTCGCCCGCGTTGACCGGACGTTCATCCGATGCTGCCACCCTCTGCTCGGCATGCCGGGCGCCCCCGTCCGGTGTGGGTGGTCAGGGAAGGGGACGAGATGGGTGATCATGATCGGTGGCGACGCTGGCACGTTGGGCGCCGGCAACCGGGACCCTCGGCGACGGCGCCCCGCCGTGCCGTGAGATCCCGTGCCTCGGGCTCACCGGCCGTGCGGGCACGGTCGTGATGCCGGAGCCGCTGATCATCGGCGTCGACGCCGGCTGCGCCAGTCTCGGCGAGGCCGACCTGCTGATCCAGTACCTGGTCGAGGCGCTGGCCCTGCCCGCGGACACCGTCGCCTGCACCCATGCCGTCGGCGTCGGGACCGTGCGCGTCGCGCTGTCGTTCGCCCTGCCCACGTCCTGGCGGGACCCGCAGGCCTGGCGCCGCGTCGCGAACGTCTCCGGTGACCTGGCCATCGCGGCGCTCGCCGCCGCCCGCGTCCGCCGCGCCCGCGCCGCCGCGCCCATGCCCGCCCTGGCCGGTGTGCCCGCCCTGGCCGGTGTGCCCGCCCTGGCGGGTGTGGCCGCGCCGGGTCCTGCGCACGGGTTCGGCGGCCCGCTGGACGGCGACCTGGGCGGCGACCTGGACGGCGACCTGGACGGCGATGACCAGCCCGGCGAGCTCGTCCTGGCTGGATTCGGCGGCGTGCGGGGGCTGATCGCCGGGCCGGTCGGGGTCGCGACGGCGGGGGAGCGCATCGGCCCGCCCGAGCTCGCCGCGGGTGCCGCCCAGGCGGTGGCCGCCCACGCCGGTCGCCACGACGGGCGCGCCGTCGTCTACCCGGGAGTCGGCCGGCTGCGGGGCACCGTCCTGGTGGAGACGGTGCTCGGGCAGACCGCGGTCGGTCAGGTCCTGGCGCCGGCGGGGCAGAGCGCGCCCCGCCGGTCGGACCTGCTGCGCACCCGCGACCACGTCCGCCCGGTGTGGCGCGACGGGGTGCTGACGCTGCTGGCGGCGGTCGAGCGGGGCCACGTCTTCGCGCCGTCCGAGGTGCCGCACCCCTTCCTGGCCGGAGGGCGCTGAGCCTGCGCACTCGGACCAGGACGTCTGAACGGCGGCGTCCTGGTCCGAGCCCGGTCAGAGGTGCGAGCCGGTCAGAGGTGCGAGCCGGTCAGGGATGCGAGCCGGTCAGGGATGCGAGCCGGTCACCGAACGATATTCATCCGGCGGTCGCGGGTCGCGGATGAAGGCGACACCGGTCCCGCCCGCCACCCGCGGTCCCGCGGGACCGCGCCATCTCGCTGCCGCGGCGATCAACGACCCCGGCGCCGGAGCCACAAGGTCAGCGGCGCCTGCGGGTTCGGCTCAGTAGGTGCAGGAGGGAGCTTCGGGGGCGGGAGCCGCGGGCGGCGCCGCCGCCGCGGCCGGGGCCGCCGCGGAGGAACCCGCGCCCGCGCTGGCGGTACCGGAGCCGCTCGCCGCGCCACCGACGGCGGGCGTGACGACCTCGGTGAAGCCGGAGCCGAGGATCAGCTGGACACCGACGACGCTGTCGTCGGGCAGCAGCGTGGACCCGGGCACCGCGGCGGCGACGGTGCGGGCCTCGGCCTCCTGCCCGGGGCCGTACGCCACCCGGGAGGTCACGTGGGTGAGCGCCGAGGCGTTGCCCGCGTTGCGGGCGTGGAAGCCCTTGGCGGTCAGCGAGGTGGTGACCTTCGAGGCGAGCCCGGCGCGGGTGGAGCCGTTGAAGACGGAGACCCGAACCTCGGACGGCTTCGCCGTGGCACCGGGAGCGAGCGTCGGCCCGGCGCCACCCGTGTCGTCGGTGGCGGTGGCGCCCTCGACCTTGCCGCCGAGCGGAGCGACCAGGCGGGCGAGATCATCGGGCTGGTAGAACTGCACGGAAGCCCGGTTGCCATGCAGGCGGATGTCGCCCATGTCGTCAATCGCGCCCTCGGCGCGGGTCGGGGCGTGCGTCGGAACGGTCTGCATCCGGATGCCGCCGTTGGACAGTCCCCGGATGCGGGTGGCCAGCGAGCGCAGGTCGGTGAGCTTGGTGTGCTCGTCCAGGCTCAGCGCGCCCGCGGCGGCGGACGTCAGGCGCTCGATCTTGATCGGGTTGGTGAGCGTGTCACCGCCCATGATCTTGTGGAACATGGCGCCGATGAACTGCTGCTGGCGGGCGATGCGGTCGGTGTCGCCGGCGGGCAGGCCGTGGCGCTGGCGGACGAAGGCGAGCGCCTGGTCGCCGTTGACCTGGATCGTCCCCGGGCCGCCGCGGAAACCGCTCATCGGGTCGTTGGTGTTCGTGCTGACCCGCCAGCGGCCGTTGTCGTCCTGGAAGTGCTGGGCGGGGGCGGTCGACGGCTTGATGCACACCTCGACGCCGCCGATCGCGTCCGTGATGTCCTTGAACCCCTTGAGGTCCATCGAGATGTAGTGGTTGATCTCCATGCCGGTGAGGCTCTGCACGGTCTGCACCAGCAATGCCGGCCCACCCGACGAGATCGCCGAGTTGAACTTGTCCTTCGTCGTGGCGTGGTGCTTGCCATCGGCGTCGGTGTACGCGGGAATCGTGACGTACATGTCGCGCGGGAACGAGATCATCGTCGTCGTCCCGTTCTTGTCCATGTGCGCGAGGATCGTCGTGTCGGAGCGCTGCCCGGGCACGTTGCCGAACTTGCCGTCCGTGCCCTCCCGGCTGTCCGTGCCGACCAGCAGGTAGTTCGCGGCGCCCACGCCGGAGCTGTTGGAGCCGAGGCCGAGGTCGATCCGGTTCACCTTGCCGTTGATGAACGAGTAGGCGGCCCAGCCGCCGACCGTCACGAACAGCACGCAGCACGACAGGAACGCCATCAGGGTCAGCAGGCCGCGCCGGCGCCGCGGCGGTCGGCCGCCCGTCGCCGTGCCGCGACCGGCCCGGCCGGGCCCCGAACCCCGGGGATCCAGACGGGGCGGGAGTACCGGCGGATCGTGCTGTAGCTGCGGTGCGGTCACGTCCCGCCTTTCCTCGAGGGATCCTGCGAGCAGGTTCCGACGTAGTGCGGAAAGTAACACGTATGGGTTGAAGCCCCCTATTGAGGGTCCCCCGGACGTGCTCGTCCGGATTCGGCTCGGCCGCCGGGGCGCATACTCGGAGTAGTGAGTCGTCGCCGATGGTCAGGAACCCGCTCGCCGTCCGCCCGCGAGGCGAGCCGGGTGCGCGCGCTCATCCCCCTGGTCGCCCTGCTCGCGGTCGTGGCCATGGACCTGAGCGGCGACCGCCGCTACGTGATCATCACCAGCATGGTGATCAGCCCGCTGCTGGCCGCGGCGCTGACCGGCCCGCGGATCACCGCCCTGTACGCGGTCGCCGCGGTCGTGTTCGCGGGCCTGCAGGCCATCCCGCTCGGCTACTACTCCGGAGTGGGCCACGAAGGGCTGCCGGCCCAGGTCATCCGGCTCGTGGTGGTCTTCGTGGGCGGGGTGATCGCCATCGCCGCGAGCCGGGACCGGGTGCGGCGCGAGCGGCGGCTGCGCGACGTCACCCAGGTCGCCGACGTGGCCCAGCGGGCGATCCTGGGCGCCGTGCCGGAGCGTGTCGGCGCGCTGCGCCTCGCGGTCAGCTACGACAGCGCCAGCGCCCAGGCCCGCATCGGCGGTGACCTCTACGAGGTGGTCGACAGCCGCTGGGGCGTGCGCATCCTCGTCGGGGACGCGCGTGGCAAGGGACTTGACGCGGTCCGCCTGGCCAGTCGGGTGATGGCCACCTTCCGGGTGGTCGCCCGGGAGCTCGCCGACCCGGAGCGGATCCTGGCCGCCCTCGACGCCGAGGTGGGCCGCTCGGGCGGCCCGGAGGACTTCGTCACCGCCGTGTTCGCCCAGGTCAGCAGCGGCCGGCTGGACCTGCTCAACGCCGGCCATCCCGATCCCGTGCTGCTGCGCCAGGGCGCCCCCCGGCTGCTCGCCACCGACGGCCGGCGCACGCCACTGGGGCTCGGCGCCGCGGGCACGGGCGGCGCCGGCGCGGCTGGCACCCGGCTGGCACCGGGTGACCGGGTGCTGTTCTACACCGACGGCCTGGCCGAGGCCCGCCATCCCCGCACCCGGGAGTTCTTCCCGCTGCTGGCGGCCGCGCGCGACGCGCTCGCCGCCGACCGGAGCCTCGACGCCGCCCTCGCCGACCTCGTCCGCGCGCTGCGCGGCTGGACCGGCTCCGCCCTCGGCGACGACGTCGCCCTGCTGGCGACCGAGTTCCTGCCGGCCACCGAGTTCCTGCCGGCCCGCCCGACGCCCGCCGCCGTCACCCCGGCCCAGGCGTCGGCGGTCACGCGCGGATAGGAGCCCGGGCCGTCAGGTGCACTGGGTCATCAGGTACTGAGGACCATCAGGTACTCAGGGCGGACATGGCCTGGTCGAGCAGGGCGGCGAGGTCGGCCTTGCCGCCGGACTCCCGCCAGACCCGCATCGAGGCGTGGAAGCAGCCGAGGGCGGCCGAGGCGAGCGCGCCGGGGCGCGGGTCGGTGGTGTCCTGCGGGGACAGGCCGAGCCGGCGGGCGATCTCCGGGGCGAGCAGCCGCGCCCAGGTGTCCTCCCGCTGCATCTGGCGGGCCTGCAGCGACGGGGTCTCGACCATCATCCGGGACAGCCGCAGGACCCGGTCGGGATTCTCGCTGTTCAGCCTGACGATCACTTCGAGGGCTCGGCGCAGCGCCTGCCAGGGCGTCTCGTCCGGGGGCCGGGCGGCCAGCGCGTCGCGCAGCACCAGCCCGCGCTCCTCCACGCCGAGCAGGACGACGTCCTCCTTCGTCGCGAAGTAGCGGAAGAAGCTGCTGCGGGACAGGCCCGCCGCGGCGGCGATCTGGTTGATCGTGGTCGCCTCGAAGCCCTGCCGGTCGAACAGGTCGAAGGCGATCGCCGTGATCTCCGCCTGCAGCGCGCGCCTCGTCCGGCTGCGCAGGTCGGTGCCGGCGCCCGGGGTGGGGGGGACGCCGTCCGGCGGGGCCGCGGAAGGTGTGATCACGCCCTCGAGGATACCAGTTGTGGCATCACAATTCGAAAGTTGGACTCAGTCTCATATCTGGGCTAGAGTCCCGATGTCGCTCCCTCTCGAAAGAAGTGGTTCATGACGTCGCTCGGGATGCGCTATCGACGGCAGTACTCCCGGCTGTCGCCAGCGGTGCAGATGATCGGTCTCCAGCTGTGGCTGCCGCTGCTGTTCGTGATCGTCTTCTGCCTCTGCTACGTGAACGCCTTCCACCAGCCGACGCCGAAGGACGTGCGGGTCGCCGTGGTCGGCACCGGACCGGCCGCCGCCGCCCTCGCCGACCGGCTGGAGCAGTCCTCCCACGGCGCGCTGGCCGTGACGGTCGCCGACTCGCCCGCGGCGGCCCGCGCCGACGTGCGCGACGGCGACCTGGCCGGGGCGTACACCCCGGGCGCGCCGGGCCGGCCCGCCCAGCTGATGATCGCCAGCGGCGACCAGTTCCAGCTCGCGTCGCTCGCCCGGCAGACCTTCGCTCCGCTCGCGGCCGCGCAGGGCACGACCCTCGCCGTGGACGACCTCGCCCCGCTGCCGGCGCACGACTCCTACGGCTCGTCCGCCTTCTACATCACCCTGGTGTGGATCATCCCGGCGTACATGGTCGCGATGTTCGTGGGGATGATGGGCGCCGTCCTGCCCCACCGCACGCGCCTGGCGATCATCGCCGGAGCCGGGCTGGTGTTCTCCCTGATCGGGACGGTGCTCGCCGGGCCGGTCATCGGCGCTGTGCACGGGCACGTCGGGGAGCTGCTACTGCTGGGCTTCGCCGTGTCCCTGGCGGTCGGACTGGTGGTCAACGGCCTGTCGTACTTCCTGGGCCGGTTCGTCACCGGCGTGGCGCTGATCCTGTTCGTGTTCCTGAACATCCCGGCGTCCGGCGGCGCCTATCCGCCGAGCTTCATGCCCGAGCCGTTCCGGGCGCTGCACCCGTACGTTCTCGGCACCGGCGCCCTGGACGTGCTGCGCGACATCGTCTACGGCGTCGGGCCGGGCCCCGGCCGCGGCGCGCTGATCCTCGGCGGCTACGCGGCGGCGGGCGCGGTGCTCACGGCGATCGGCCGGCCGTTCTTCCTGCGCCGTTCCCGGCGGCGCGTCGAGCGCGGCGCCCCGGTGTCGATGATGCTGGCCGCCCAGGGCGCCGCGATGGCCGCCCGCCAGGCCGAGCAGTCCAAGGCAGCCGAGCAGTCCAAGGCGGCTGAGCAGCCCCGCTCCGCGGCGGAGACCGCCGTGCGGCAGAACGCCGACCTCGCCGACAACGAGTTCGCCGACAACGAGTTCGCCGACAACGAGTTCGCCGACAACGAGTTCGCCGACGACGAGGCGGAGACCGACGCCGCCGCCGTCTCCGGCGCCGCGGCCGGCGGCACCGCCTGAGCCCAGGCGGCCTGGCCGGCCCCGGCGGCTCAGCCCGTCGGCACCGACCAGCGGACCCGGGTGCCGCCGCCCGGGCCCGGCTCGACGAGGAACGCGCCGCCGAGGCCCTCGGCGCGGCTGCGCAGGTTCGCCAGCCCGCTGCGCCGCGTCGTGGGGCCGAGGCCCACGCCGTCGTCGACCACCTCGACGATGACCTGCCCGTCGGCGGCGGTCACCGTCACCTCGACGGCCTTGGCGTGGGCGTGGCGGGCCACGTTGGACAGTGTCTCGCGGACGACGGCGGTCAGATGGTCGCCGACGGTCGCGTCGATCGCGCTGTCGACGGGCCCCTCCAGGTGCAGCCGCGGGGTGAAGCCGCAGGCGTCGGCCATGTCGTCGATGATGCCGAGGATCTTCGCCCGCAGCCCGCTGCCCGTCGCCGGAGTGGACCGCCCGCGCAGCTCGAAGATCGTCTGACGGATCTCGCGGACGGTCTCGTCGAGATCCTCGACGTAGGTGTTCATCCGCTCGGCGCGCTCGGCCTGCCCCTCGCTGGCGGCCAGCCCCTGCAGGCCCATCGCCACCGCGAACAGCCGCTGCATCACATGGTCATGCAGGTCGCGGGCGATGCGGTCGCGGTCCTCCAGCAGCGACAGGCGACCGCGGGCGGCCCGCGAGCGGGCCAGCTCCAGGGCGAGCGCGACGTGCGCGGCGAAGGCGGCGGCGAGCTCGAGGTCCTCGTCGGAGAACAGGCCGCTGCCGCGGCGGCGGCCGAGCACCAGCGCACCGGACGTGACCTGCGACGCGATCAGCGGGACGATCATCGTCGGGCCGAGGTCGAACCCGTCGAGCTCGGAGCCGCCGAGCGCCCGCACGTCCGCGACGACCAGCGGCGCCCGGTCACGCACCGCGCGCCCGGCGAGCGAGTCGTCCATCGGCACCCGGGTGCCGCGCAGCGGATCGGCCTCGTGCCCCTCGGCGACGTCGTAGGTCAGCGCGCCGGCCGCCGGGTCGCACAGGGCGAGCGCGGTGGTGTCGGCGCGGGCCACGTCGCCGGCGCGCTGGACGATGAGCTCCAGCGGATCGTCGCCGTCGGCGAGCAGATGGCGGGTGATGTCCGCCGACGCCTGCGACCACTGCTGGCGGTGCTGCGCCTCGCCGAACAGGCGGGCGTTGTCGATCGCGACGCCGGCGTTCGCGGCCAGCGCCAGCACCAGCTCCTCGTCCTCCGCGGTGAACGGCCGCCCGCCGCGCTTCTCGGTGAGGTAGAGGTTGCCGAAGATCTCGTTGCGGACCCGGATCGGCGCGCCGAGGAACGCGCGCATCGGCGGGTGGCCCGCGGGGAAGCCGACCGCCTGGGGATGGTCGGCGATGTCGTCCAGGCGTACCGGCGCGGGCTCGGCGATGAGCAGGCCCAGCACCCCGTCGCCCCGCGGCGTCGGACCGATCTCCTCGACGATCCCCGGGTCCATGCCGACGTGGATGAACTGCTCCAGATGGCCGTCGCGGGCGATGACGCCGAGCGCGCCGTAGCGGGCGTCGACCAGCTCGCAGGCGGACTCGACGATGCGGCGCAGCACCACGTCGAGGCTCAGGTCGGCGGTGATCACCCGGTTGGCCCGCAGCAGGCCGCGCAGTCGCCCCTGGGTCGACAGTACGTCCTGCGCCCGATCGACCAGCTGGGCGAGGAGTTCGTCGAGCTCGAGACGGGCGACCGCGGGGAAGATCAGGTCACCGGGCGTCGCCGGTCCCGGCTCGCCCGCAGCGGGGGAGCCGGGGTCCATCGGGGAGGCAGGATATCCGGGTGCCGGCCGCCGCCCGAACGGGCCCCCGGGCGCCCTGATGCCCGGATGGGGCGTCGGCCAGCCGTCGGTGGTGGGCATCGTTCGTCAGCGCGGGGCCCGCGGGGCTCGCGGGGCCCGAACCCCACCCCGCCGTGCCGTCCCAGCAGAGATCTTCATCGGACGCCTCCCGTCCCGCTCACCGTCCGGACGTGCCGGGCCTCTGGGTCGATCGTCGGCCGTCGCGGCGGCGGCGCACAGGGCCGGACGACCCCCGGCGGCCGAGCCGTTGCGACCGACCCGTCCCGGGGATGGACCCCCGGCCTGGCACCCGACCGTGATCTAGCCCGCCGCGGCGGCGCCCGAGATGCTGGTGCCGGTCGTCGTGCCACCGGCGGCACCGGTGGGACCGGCGGCACCGGTGGCGGGCCCATGGGCGATGAAGTCCCTGCGGCGGATGAGGGCCAGCGCACACACCCCACCCACCAGCGCGATCGTGGCGGAGATGAGGAGCAGGTCGTTGATCGCCCCGGCGAATCCCGCGTGGATCGCGTGGGCCAGCGCGCCGCGCTCGGTCGGCGCGGTGGTCGCGAACAGCTGGTCCGCGTCGCCCTGGCGCAGCGTGTCGGCGATCCGGTCGCCCTGACCGCGTAGCGCGGGCACGCCGGTCAGCGCGTCGTCGATGCCGCTGGCCAACCGGGAGGCGAAGGTCGACCCGAGGGTGGCGATGCTGATCGCCAGGCCGATCTGGCGGAACGTCGTGTTCGCGCCGGAGGCCATCCCGGAGCGCGCCGGCTCCACCACCCCGACGGCGGTGGAGGCCAGCGGCGGGTTCACCATGCCGCTGCCGAACCCGGCGACGACGAAGCCGGGGATGAGATGCGTCCACGAGCTGTCCGCGTCGATGCCGCCCATGAGCAGCAGCCCGATCCCGACGAGCAGCAGCCCGGGCCCGATCAGCCAGCGGGCGGGCACCACGCTGGACAGCCGCCCGGCCGCCGTCGCCGCGACGAAGCTCGCGCCGCTGACGACCAGCAGCCGCAGGCCGGCGCCGAGCGCCGAGTAGCCCAGGTCGTTCTGCAGATACAGCACCAGGTAGACGAACATCGCGAACAGTGAGCCGTTCATGGCGATCGCCGACAGCGAGCCGCCGAGGAACGTCGGCGTGCGCAGCAGGGACAGGTCGAACATCGGATGGGCGACCCGGGCCTCCACGGCGACGAACACGGCGAGCAGCGCGACACCCAGCCCGAGGCAGACCAGCACGCCGGTGTCCGTCCAGGCCGTCTCACCCGCTCGGATCAGCCCGTAGACGAGACCGACGAGTCCCGCGGTGAGTACCGCGAAGCCGGCCCAGTCGGGCCGGCGGGCCACCGGCGGGCGGGACTCCTCCACCTTCCACAGCGTCAGGGCGATGGCGACGATCCCGATCGGCACGTTGACCAGGAAGATGCCCCGCCAGCTGATGCCGGACGTGATCACACCGCCGAGGATCGGTCCGAGCGACGTGGCGATGCCGGTGACGGCCCCCCACACGCCGAACGCGATGCCTCGGTCACGCCCGCGGAAGCTGTGCGCGAGCAGCGCCAGCGAGGTCGCGAACAGGATGGCGCCGCCGACGCCCTGCACCCCGCGCGAGATGATCAGCATCAGGGCGGACTGGGACAGGCCGCACAACAGCGAGCCGACCGTGAAGATGGCGAAGCCGACGGTGAACAGCAGGCGGCGTCCGTAGAGGTCGGCGAGCGAACCGGCGGTCAGCAGGATCGACGCCAGGGTCAGCGCGTAGGCGTCGATGACCCACTGGACGTCCGCGAAGCCGGCGTGCAGGCCGGTCTGGATCTCGGGCAGGGCGACGATCACGATCGTCACGTCGAGCAGCAGCATGAACGTGGCGCCGCAGACGACCAGCAGCGTCCACCACTTCCGATCCATCGGTGTACCTGGTTCCCCTCGGGTGTGTGGCTCTCAGAAGTTGCCGTAGACGCGGGTGACGCTGAAAGTCGTAGATCAGTCGTTCCTCGGCGCGGAGAGCGTGATCATCGCAGTGTCGGGATGATCGGCGACGAAGGCCGCCACGCGGGCCTCCAGGTCCACGGGCTCCGCTCCTTGGGGCAACCCTGCTCCTTGGGGCAACCCTGCTCCTTGCGGCAACCCTGCTCCTTGCGGCAACCCTGCTCCTTGCGGCAACTCTGCTCCCTGGGTGACTGATCGGTCAGGACGTGGACAGCCTAGGGAGATGACTGACCGTCGGTCAATAGTGTGACCGACGGTCAGTCGTGTTTGTATGATCGAGGGTGACAGGCTCGGGTGAAGGAGGACGCGTGTCCAGGGTCAGGTCTGCCGTCGAGCGTCGCGCGCAGCTCATGGACGCCGGCGCCGAGCTCTTCACGACCAAGGGGCTCGCCGCCACGACGCTCGACGACATCACCCGGCGCGCCGGCGTGTCCAAGGGCCTCTTCTACCAGTACTTCTCCTCCAAGGAGGCGCTGGTCTTCGCCCTGCAGGAGAAGTTCGCCACGGCCTTCGCGACGGACGTCAGCGCCGCCGCCGCCGAGCGCCCCGACTGGCCGGGCAAGCTCGACGCCGTGGTCCTCGCCTGCTATGAGCGCTTCACCGCCCAGGAGGACCTGCACGACGTCCTGTTCCGGCACCTGCCCGGGGACACCGTCGGACCTCGTGCCGCCGGCGAGTCGGCCGACCTGGAGGTCACCGGCCCCGCCGGCCATCAGGCCGCGCATCGGCATCTGGTCCGCGCGATCGGCGAGCTGCTCGACGCCGGCATCGCGGCCGGCGCCTACCGCGTGGCCGACGTGGAGGCGACCGCCCTGCTGTTCTTCACCGCGATGCACGCCTTCGACCGGGCGTTCCGCCACGACTACGGCCTGACGGACGACCGTCTCATCCAGGCGACCCAACGCCTCGTCCGCGGCGCCGCCGGGATCCCGGAACCGGCCGGGGCCGTCCAGGCCGTCTCGGGGTTGTGATCTTCGCGGTAGCCGCGTCGCGCGGCGGGTGGTGGCAGCGTTCTGGTGTGGCTTTGGCCCGCGGTTTCGGTGCCATGGGAGAGGGTCGCGATCACCGTAGGGGCGAGAAACCGTGTTACCGCGGTAACAGGCGGACCTCATCGACCGCGGGCGGGTCCCGCGGGGCGTGGCTCGGACGACGTGGCTCGGGAGGGCGGGACGCCGGCCGGATCAGGGCGGATCGCGGGGGATCATGGGGGATCGAGGTGCGGGGAGCCGCCGCGCAGGCGCTCGATCGCTCGACGGTCCCGCTTGGTGGGACGGCCCATGCCCCGGTCGCGCACGGCTACGACGGGGGCGGGCGCCCGCTCGACCGGAGGGCTGCGGTCCACGTAGCACTCGGCGGCGACCGGCGCGCCGACGCGGCGGTGCAGCACCCGGGAGACGACGACGACCCGTTCCCGCCCGGCGAGACGGATCCGGATCTCGTCACCCGGCCGGACGGCGTGCGCAGGCTTGACGCGTTCCCCGTTGAGCCGCACGTGCCCGGCCCGGCAGGCGTCGGTCGCCTGCGAGCGGGTCTTCACCAGCCGCACGCACCAGATCCACGTGTCGACCCGGGCGGACTCCTCCGGCGACGCCATGTGCTGACTCTACGGACGTCGCCCGCCCCGCGGTCGCGATCCGCGTGACCAGACCGCGACCGCTGAGCCGCCCGCGAGTCGGACCACCGGCCGACGCCAGTTCGCACGGCGGCGGTCAAGGGAGCGGCAGCTGTCAGTTGGACCAGCAGCCGCCGGCCGGACGCGGCGAGCGCCGCCTCGACGCACTCGGCGCCGAACCGGGCGAACCGGTCCCGGTGCTCGACGACGATCGTCGTCACCCGCGGGTCGCGTAGCAGCGCGAGGAACTTCCGGCGATGGCCGTTCAACGCCGATCCGACCTTGGTGCCCACCTCATTCCGTTGGTTTGTTGTGCCGTCGGCGGGTGGCTCCGGGATCCGGGTGGCTCAGGATCGACGACCCGCCGCGTGCGGTCCACACTCTGACCCGCAATCCTTAACGGATTCCGGGTCGAAACCTCTGGGAGTTCTTGGGGTGTTCCGCGGGGATTCGCGTCGAGATTCCTGTGAATGGGCTGTGGATTTACTGTGCGCGGGCCTCCAGGTGTGCGCGCATTCGACGCAACACCGGCCGGGCGAGTTCGTAGACCGTGGTCGCCACCTTCAACCACACGTGGTCACCGAGGTGGTAGTCGTCTGCCGGCACCATCCGCGCGGCAAGGTCCGGACGCTGGCGGAGCAGGTACCGCCGACCTCGGGCGGCGTGCAACGGGTCGGACGCGATGGCGACGGTGCGCGCCGACTCGACGAACGGCTGCGCGAAGGCGATGTTCTCCCAGGTCGTGCTGGCGGCGGTCTCCAGCCGGATCCGCTCGGCTGGAACGCCGAGAACCTCGCGCGCGTACGTGGCCATCGCCTCCGCCTCGGTGGGCGCGCCGGGCGGCCCGCCGCCGGTGAAGACGAGCCGGCCGTC
The DNA here is from genome assembly GCF_900197875.1 of Frankia canadensis. GTDB lineage: Bacteria > Actinomycetota > Actinomycetes > Frankiales > Frankiaceae > Frankia > Frankia canadensis. Next base: position 16,450 of record NZ_FZMO01000390.1, read on the forward strand.
CTCGCCCGGGGCCAGCGACCGCACCGCGATCTCGGTACGCCAGCGCTGCAGCGGGTGCGGCTCTCCGTCGCGCCCCGACGGAAAGCCCAGGACGATCACGGCCTGGGCGCCGCCGCGCGGTCGACCCTGGCGGAGGTCGAGATGACGGCGGGAGGCTCGCCAGTGCAGCGCCTCGGCGACGGCGATCGTTCCCGCCGCACCCGCGGCAGCCACGCCCACGGCCTTGCCCAGGCCCGCGCAGCCCAGGCCCGCGCAGCCCAGTCCTGCGTGGGCCGATCGGCTCCGCCGCCGCGCACGGCGGTGACGGGGTCTGATCGCGGCCATTTTCCCATCCAACTCCCAGCGGCAGTCGACCGTGCCCAACCATGCGGACGATTTGGGCACAGGCCCGCGCTGGGGGCGGCGGGCCGGGCGTAGGCTGCGCCGAGAGGTGTCCGCGCGGCGTGACCGAAGGGCCGCGCAGCGCGCCCGTAGGAGCAGCGACATGCCTGTGGGAGGTGCTGTGCGCCCGTTCCGGTTCGGCGTGAACATGCTGGCGGTCTCGGAACCGGCGTCGTGGTCGGCGACGGCGCGCCGCGCCGAGGACCTGGGGTACGACGTGCTGCTGGTGCCCGACCACCTGGGCCTGCCCGCGCCGTTTCCCACGCTCGTCGCGGCCGCCGCCGTCACCAGCCTGCGGGTCGGCACCTTCGTCCTCAACGCAGCGTTTCACAATCCCGCCCTGCTGGCCAGGGACGTGGCGACCACCGACACGCTGGTCGGCGGCCGCCTGGAACTGGGGATCGGCACCGGCTACGTCGCTGACGAGTTCGCGGTGGCCGGCATTCCGTTCGGCTCACCCGGCGAGCGGGTCGCGCACCTGGAGCGGATGATCGACGCGCTCGCGGCACATCTCGCAGACCCCGCCGGACTGCCGCGCCCGGTGCAGCGGTCGGTTCCGTTGCTGATCGGGGGCAACGGCGACCGGATGCTCAGCCTGGCGGCCCGCCGGGCCGACATCGTCGCGTTCACCGGCGCGGCTGCCGATCCGACCGCGACCGGTGGGATGCGGCTGCTGTCCGCGGACGCGTTCGCGGAACGGATCGCCTTCTACGAGCAGGCCGCCGGTCCGCGTGGGGTCGACATCGAGCGGAATCTGCTGCTCCAGGTCGTCGCACCCGGCGACAGCCGGGAATCGGCGCTCGCGGAGTACGGCGCGGCGCATGGACGTGACGGCCGCGGCGAGCGCGCGACGGCGCCGACGCTGCTCGCGGGTTCGCCGGACGAGATGGTCGCCCAGGTTCACGACCTCCGGGACCGGTTCGGGATCACCTACCTCACCGTTCTACAGCCGTCGATGGAGACGTTCGCCCCGGTGATCGACGCCGTGCGCCACGGCTGACCGGATCGTTGCGCCCGGCCGGCGCGGTGGGTTTGACCTCGCGTGCGCTCGAGGACATAGCGTCCTGCCGAAAGATCACGGCTGCATGAAAGGACGAGTGACGCGACATGACGGCCGATACGCTCGCGGGAACGGTGGCGCTGGTCACGGGTGCGAGCAGCGGGATCGGTGCGGCGACCGGGCGGGAGCTGGCCCGGCGGGGGGCGGCCGTCGTGCTCGTCGCCCGCCGCGAGGACAGGCTGCGGACGCTGGCCGCCGACATCGAGGCCGAGGGCGGCCGGGCGATCGCCCTCGGCGCCGACCTCACCGAGCAGGCCCAGGCGATCGACGCGGTCGAACGGACCGTCGCCGAGCTCGGCCGCCTCGACACCGTGGTGAACAACGCCGGGGTGATGCTGCTCGGCCCCATCCTCGACGCCCCGACCGAGGAGTGGGACCGCATGATCGACCTGAACCTGCGGGGCCTGCTGTATGTCTCCCGCGCCGCCCTGCCGCACCTGGTCGCCGCCGCGGACGAGGGGCCGCGCCGGGTGGCCGACCTGGTCAACATCAGCTCGGTCGCGGGGCGGCGGGCGACGCCGATGGCAGGCGTCTACAACCTGACGAAGTTCGGCGTCAACGCGTTCACGGAGGCGCTGCGCCAGGAGATCACCCAGCGGCATGTGCGGGTCTCGGTCGTCGAACCAGGTGCGGTGACCACCGAACTGACGGATCATCTGCGCCCGGAGATCCGCGAGCCGGCGCTGCGCGCCCTGGCGGACGTCGAGAACCTGCACGCCGAGGACATCGCCGACGGCATCGCCTACATCGTGACCCGGCCGCGGCGCGTCGCCGTCAACGAGCTGCTGATCCGCCCCACCGAACAGACCCGCTGACGGGAACGACGGGAACGGTCCGGGTCAGCGCCGCACCGTCCAGCGGCGGGGGCCGTCGGCCGGCGGAATGTAACGGCAGGTCAGGCCGGTCACGATGCTGGCGGACAGCTCGGCGCCGAGATCGGGATCGGCGGTGGTGACGGCGTCGAGGGCTCGTTTGACCGCCTTGCGCACCGCCGTGCGCGCCCGTTCGGCGGACGTGGGGAACGCCCGGCTGCGCCCGGCGAGGCCGACGGCCGTGCGCAGATGTCCCAGCAGCACCTCGCGTTCGGCCGCGAGCTCGCGGGCGCGCTCGGACTCGCCGTCGGACTCGGCGTCCTGGCGGGCCTCGTCGAGGTCGCGCAGGCGCCGCCGGTAGGCGTCGGCGGCCTGGCGGTCGATGACCTCGTGATGGCCGGCGTCGAACGCGTTCGCCCCGCACAGGGCGAGGGCGGTCACCCCCTCACCGGGCCGTTCCAGCAGGACGGCGAGATGATGCAGGCCCTGCAGGTCGGGCAGGATGACCTGCCGTCCACTGGCGAGCAGGCGCCATCCGTCAGGGTCCCGCGCCAGCGTCGCGACCCGGGTGGGTGACTCGCCTTCGGACTGCCCGGTGTCGGACTGCCCGGTGTCGGACTGCCTGGGGTCGGGCCGCGCGGGGTCGGGTCGCACCGGGTCGGACACCGTGGCGGTGGCCAGGGACTCGAGGCGGGCCGACCACCGCGTGACGTGGGAGGGCAGGTCCATCGCGGCGGCCTCGTCGCGGGCGGCGCTCAGCAGCGCGCGGGCACGGGCCAGATCGTCGGGCGCGTCGCGGGTGAGCAGGGCTTCGGCCAGATCGGCGCGGGACAGCGCGGCGGCGGGGCGGTTGCCCAGGCGGCGGTTGGCGGCCAGCGCGCGCTCGTGCCGGCGCACCGCGCCGTCGGCGTCCCCGCAGGCCAGCGCGACCAGGCCGAGGGCACGGTGAGCCGAGCCGAAGCAGGCCACCGCCAGCGAGGGCATCACCGGCCGGTCGGCGAACGGTTCCACCAGCCGTCCCGCCCGCTCGGCGATCGCACGTTCCCCGAGCAGGCAGGCCGTCTCCGCGATCGCCACCATGCCCGTCAGCCAGGAACTCGACGTCGGCAGCGCGTCGGGCCGTTCCCCCGGGGCGAGCAGGCGCAGCAGGCCGTCGCGGGCCTCGTCCGCCCGGCCCGAGCGGGCGGCCATCAGCGCGGCCCCCGCGGTGAAGGCGAAGTCGCCGGCGGCGAGCTGCGGGGAGGCGGCCGCCGCGGCGGCGAGCTCGTACAGCTCCCCGTCTCGGCCCTGCACCCAGCGGATCGAGGCCAGCTGGGCGCCGAAGTAGGCCGTCGCGTCGGCGTCGCCGACGGTGAGCCCGAGCTCCAGGCAGGTGCCGGCCGCCGTCTCCGCCTCGGTCAGCCGGCCGGCCCGCACGAGCGTCATGACGTCCATCGCCGCCACGATGTAGAGGACGCTCTGGCAGGCGAGCGTGTCCGCCCGGGCGCGCAGCTCGGCGAGGGAGCGGGTGGCCCGCGGGTCACCGAGGTGGAACAGGTCGACGGTCCGCCACATCAGGCCGAGCAGGGCCAGCAGCCCGTCGTCGGCCGCCGCCGCGACGGTGATCAGCTCCTCGGCGAGCGGGAGCCGTTCGCGCAGACGCTGCGGATCGAGCATCGCGTGATGGGTCAGCGAGAGCGCCTCGGCCAGCGCGGCGGCGTCGCCGAGGCTCCGGACGTCCGCCAGGGCCGCCAGCGCGGCGGTGGGGGAGTCGCCGTCGTAGACGGCCTCACCGGCGAGGCGGACCGCGAGCCGTCCCCGTAGCGCGCGGTGCCGGCGGCGTGTCCCCTCATCCACGGCGTCGGCGTCGGTGGTGGTTCCGTCCGTGGTCAGAGCGGCCAGCGCGGCACGTTGACGGGCGAGCACGCGGCGTCGCACGACGGGGTCGCGGTGCTCGTTGAGCCAGACGCCGCCCAGGCCCAGTGCCGCGCGGGCGAGCAGACCAGGGTCGGCGGCGTCGCCGAGGGACTCAGCCGTGGCGTCGGCCGTTGCCAGGCTGCCGGCGGTGTCCAGGCTGCCGGCGGTGTCCAGGGCGTCGGCTGCCCGGGCGAAGGCCGCGCGGGCGTCGGCGAGCCGGCCGCAGGCGAGGATCGCCTCGGCCCGCTCGACGAGCAGCCGCGCGCGGCCCGCCGTGACCGGCCACGGGTCGGAGACGGCGACGGCGGCGTCGAGCAGCGCGGCGGCCTGCTGGTAGTCGGATCCGCGCCGCATGACCTCCGCGGCGGCGCGGCAGGCGGCCACCGCGATCCGGGTGTCGTCGGCGGACCGGGCCGCCGCCCGCAGCGCGTGGTGGGCGTGCAGGGCGCGGCGGTCCGTCCGGTCCGACGCGCCGAGCAGTGCCGCGGCGGCGGCGTGCGCGTCCAGGCGCTCGACGGGGCTGAGAGTCGCCTCGGCGGCGGCGACGATCACGTCGTGCCCGAACCGGAACCCATGCTCGCCGGCCGGTTCGACGAGCCCGGCGCGGTGTGCCTCGGCGAACGCGTCGAGGACGGCGTCGAGCGGATGGCCGGCGAGGGCGGCGACGTCGTGCGGGGCGACGGTGCGGCCGAGCACGGCGGCGAGCGCGAGTGTGCGGCGGGTCCGCGCGCCGAGCCGGGCGACGCTGTGCGCGACCGCCTGCTCCACGCCGGCGAGACCCGCCCGCGGCGAGCCGTGCGCGAGCAGCCGCCGGACGAACAGCGGGTTGCCGCCGGTGACGGCGAGCACGGTGCGGGCCAGGTCCGCGCTGTCGGCGGCAAGGGCAGCAGGGGCAGCAGGGGCACCGTGGGCACCAGGGGCGCTGCCGGCGCCGCCCCACGCCGCGAGGTAGTCCTCGGCGTCGGCGAGGGAGAACCGGTCGAGGGCGATGACGGTCGCCTCCCGCTCGACGTCGGCGGCGAGGTCTGCGAGCAGCGGGTCGGGCTGCCCGTCGGGCCGGCGGGCGAGTACGAGCAGCAGCGGCACCCGGTCCAGCGTCCGGGCCAGGAACCGGGTCAGCAGCAGGGCGTCGGCGTCGGCGGCGTGGGCGTCATCCAGAATGATCATGATGGGCTGGTTGGTGAGCCGGCGGGCCAGCAGGTCGGCGACCGCCTGGAAGCGGGCGAAGCGTTCCGGCGCGGCGGCGGGTCCGGTGCGCCCGGCGGCGAGCGGATGGCCGTCGGGTGAGCCGGTGAGCTCGGCGAGCACCGCCGGCCACGGCCACAGCGGCGGCGCCCCGCCGTACGGCCAGCAGCGTCCCCACACGACCCGCAGTCCCGCCTGTTCCGCCTGGGCGGCCGCCCGCTCACACAGGACGGTCTTGCCGATCCCCGCCTCGCCGGACAGGACGGCCACCTGCCGCCGTCCTGCGGCCGCGCGCTCGGCGAGCCCGGCGAGCAGCGCGAGCTCGCGGCGCCGGCCGACGAACGGCTCCGCGCCCCCCGCGACCGACCCGGACCGGACGTCCAGGTCGGGCGCGGTGACCAGCCGCGCACCGCCGTGCGGGAGCGCCTGGGGGGACGGCCGGTCGAGGAGCGCCGTCGGTATCCGGCCCGGACAGGTCGGCTCCGTCCTGCTGGCCCCCATGCCGTCGTCTGCCAACCCTGCCCACTCCCACCCATGCCCCGGGGCCCGTCGAGGCGGCCCCAACCGGGGCACCCGAAGAAATCCTAGGAATGTCCGGGGCCGCCCGATCCGTCCTGTCGGCAGGATGACGGACCGTACGACGCCGCCCGCCCTCGCGGCACGAGCGCGGCACGAGCGCGGCACGCCCAGTGGGTCGACGGAGTCAGTGCGCAGCAGGAGGACTTACCCGTGACGCATCCCCGATCGGCCATGGTGGGCACCTTCGTCGAACCCGTCGGAATGATCCGTTCCACGGTCGGCAGCGCCATCGGTGGCGCGGTGGGTGCCGCGGTGGCGGGCGGTGGGGACCGCGGCGGGGCCGTACTCGCCCGCGGCCAGCTCGGCTACCTGGGCGTCTTCACCACCGACGTCGTCCTGTTCGCCGCCCGGCGCGGCGCGCTGCGTCCGAAGCCGACCGAGTCGGTCATCGCCGCCGCCGACCGGTCCATGGTGCGGGGGGCGCATCTCGAGCGCGGCCGGGTGGCCGGTGTGCTGGTGGTCCAGCTGACGGACGGCACGTCGTGGCGCTTCGAGGTGCCCCGGGTGCACCTCGGCGGCGCCCAGCGCATCGCGGCGCTGCTCACCCCCGGCATCTGAACGCCCGGCCGCCGGGCGCCGCCGCCGGCGGGCGCGCGCCAGAGCCGACCGGTGGTGGAGCATGCGCAGCGCCGTCCGGGTGAGCAGGAACAGGACGCACAGCGTGCCGGCCGCGGGCAGCGCCACCACCATGGCGGCGACCGTGTCGGCGGCGGCGCTCAGCAGCCGCCCGTCGCGGATCGCCGGGCCGGCCGGGGCCAGCTGTTCCCGCACGGCGCGTGCCGTGCGGGGCAGCACGAACGGCGCCGACACGACGAGCGCGACCAGGTTGACCAGGATCGTCGGCACCGCGAGCAGCGCCCAGGCGGTCACCAGCAGCCGGGCTCGCCGGGTGAGACCGGTCGCCACCGCGGGCGCCCGCGCCCGGTCGCGGTGGCGGCCTCGGGACGGGCGGCGCAGCGTGTGCCGCAGCGCCGGGCCCATCCGGCTGAACAGGTCCGGCACCCCGGCGAGGTCGGCGACGATGTAGTACCCGTCCAGGCGGACGAACGGTGCCAGCTGACGCGTGGCGTCGAGATGGGCCAGCACGATCGCGGTGACCAGGACCTGGGCGTGGGTGAGAGCGAGCGCGCCGGCGAGCGCCAGCGAGTACAGCCCGTTGAAGTAGATGCCGCCGAGATCGGTGCGCAGCCGGCCGCCGCGGCTGAGCCGGTAGGAGTCGGTGACGTCGGTGAAGAACGCCGGCCAGACCAGGTACATGCCGACGCCGATCACGCCGGGCGTGGCGCCGCCGTAGCGGCAGGCGGCGGCGTGCCCGCACTCGTGGACGAGCGCGCCGAGCAGGGTCAGTGCGACGATCGTGGCCAGCAGGGACGGCGCCGCCAGCACCGCCGCGGCGCTCGCGGCCAGGCTGTGCCGGCCGAACACCCAGATGTCGGTACCGACCAGCGCCAACAGCGAGACGACGATCACCGCCGGCCGCAACAGCCCCGCCAGCCTCGCGCTGAGCCGCGCCACGGCCGGCGCCGGCAGCAGCGTGTGCCGCCCGACCAGGGTGAACCGGGCCGCCGCCCGGGGCGCCGGGCCGGCCTCGCCGTCCGCCGGCGCGACGAGGCCGAGCGGGATGAGCCGTTCGGTGACCAGCAGGGCGACGTCGGCGCCGGTCACCGCCCGGCCGTCGAGGGCGGCGACAGCGGCGGCGATCGCCGCGACATCACGGGCGCCGTCCGCCGCCGTGAGGATGTGGGCGAGCAGGGTGGTGAGCGCGACGACCTGGCCGTCGGCACGGCGGGCCAGCTGGACCGGCCGGTCCAGGCCGGAACCGGCGAACTCGCCGAGCAGGACCAGCCCGTCGGCCCGGCGCGGCCGCGGCGGCACCGTCGGGCCGATGGCGTGGCCGGCCGGTGCCGGTCGCGTCACCGGTCGTGGTGGGTGTCGATCTGAAAAATGATGTTGATGCTGGGTATCAGCGAGATGAGGATCGGCAGGATGCCGCCGAGGATCGACGGCTCGCCGTGCGCGTCGATCTGGCCCATGTTCGACCATGGCGAGTTCACCGGAAAGAATGTCGGGTCGAATTCCCGGCGGCCGATCTCCACGGTCGCCAGGGTCAGTCGGTCGGGTAGCAGCTCCGCATTTTCCAGGGCGAGCAGGGCGGGATCCGCGTCACTGGTGGAAAACGATGTCTTCGGCATACTCTCCCCCGCGTGGATCTGAATCTCTCCGACGTTCGCGTGCGAGGGAGACGCTAGTCGGCGAAAAAAACTTCGGCGAGTATCGGGCGCCGGCGTGTCGCTGGATATTCCGTGTGATGATCAGATCGGCGCGGCGGCAACCGGTCGAATCACCACTGGTTCACGTAGTTCCAGGCGTTGACGATCGACTCGACGAATCCGCCGGAGCTGTAGGCGATCTCCGGTTCGGAGTGGTTCTCGATATAGGAGTTGTTGCTGCCCGGCGAGTTCACCGGATAGTTGCTGGGGTCGAACTCGGTCCGGTTGAACTCGACCGCCGCGAGGGTCAGTCGATCGGGCAGCAGCTCCCCCTGCTCCCGGGCCAGCTCCGCGGCGCTCAGCCCACAGCCGGTGGTCATCATCTGGCTCCGTTCCGGTCGCGCGGGTCTTTCGGCCCGCGGGCTTCCCGCCGCGTGGATTTCCGGTGGCCCCGGTCCGGCGGCAACGCCGGGCACTGCGGACTGTAGGAGCAGTCGTCATCCCTCGCAACATGATGGTGACTGTTGGTGTTCACCGGTGGCCGCCGTGACCACCCCGGCGCGGGAGGGTCAGCGTGACTCGGACGCGGCCGGGCGCGGCCGGGCGGGATCGGCTCCATCCCCACCGCCCTGGGCGGGCAGCGCCAGGCCGGGCGACGGCGGACCGGGTGGCGGACCGGGCGGTGGACCGGGCGGTGGCACCGCGGCGGTGCCGTCCGTCGCGCGGATGGACGGTGGGGTGCGCAGACCGCCGGCGGCGACCCCGACCAGGCAGGCGGCCCCGGCGATCGCCAGCACGAGCCACGGCGTCCACCCGGCCGGCGGGGACCATCGCGCGTGCCCGGCGAACCACACCGGACCACGCACACCGACCGCGTAGCGCCGCGCGTTCGCCCACAGGCCCACCAGCTGCACCGTCGCCACCACCAGCGGCAGCACGACCGGGATCGGCCGCAGCAGCGCGGCGGGCAGCCGCCCCGCTCGCCGGGTCAGCAGTTCACCCGCGGCGAGGGGGAGCAGCACGGCCAGCGGCAGCAGATACCGCCCATACACCGGGAAGCGCGTCTGCCGCAGGACCAGCACGTCGAGCCCGACGGCCACCGCCGCCGCCCCGACCACCACCGCCACCAGCCCGAAGCGGGCGCGCCACGGCCCGACGGCCACCGCCACCAGGACGAGGACGCCGACGGCGATCCACCACATCCGGTAGGCATAGGTGGGCATCGGCAGGCTCGCCCAGCCGAAGACGCCCACCCACTGCCGGGCCCAGGCGTGGGCGTCGGCGGGCAGCGCGTGCAGGCCCGCCCTGGCCAGGTCGGCGCGGGTGTGCGGGTGGGGCTGGACGGCGCGCTCCCAGGCGAGGGTCGCCGCCACGCCCAGCGCGGCGAGCCCCGCCCAGGCCACCCGGCGCAGGGGCGGGCGGCGGCGCGGCGCCTGGGCGAGGGCGAGGCCGACCAGCGGCGCGAGCAGCACCCAGAGCGGTCCCGTCGCCCGGGTCAGCGCCAGCAGGGCGCCGACCGCGCCGGCGGCGGGCCAGGTCCAGCGCGCCGCGCCGTGGGCCCGTCCCATCCGCAGCACCAGCGCGAACAACGCCAGCGCGGCGGCGATCTCGATCCCGTTGGTGCCCAGCACCGAGCCCATGAACAGCACCATCGGGGACGCGGCGAGCAGCAGCCCGGCGAGGCAGACCGGCCCGGCCCGGCTGTCCCAGACGGCCGCGGTGGCGACGGCGAGCAGCGCGGCGACGATCGCGGCGCTCACCGCCCGCCCGGTGTACAGCGCGGCGAGCGCGCTGTGCGTGCGCGCCATCGCGGCGCCCGGCAGGGCGTACACGTATGGCTCGTAGGTGCCGACGTAGCTCAGCGCCCTCCTCGGGGGCGGGTGGACGTGCGCCCGGTCCAGGCAGGCGGCGGAGCGCCCGTTGCGGAACAGGTCGCAGGGGAATCCGGCCGCGCCCGGATCGAGGCCCGCCGGCAGCCGGAAGACCCTGCTGTTGCCGTTGATCCAGGCGATGCGCTCCGCCGCGCCCGGCTGGCTGCCGAACGCCGGATGGGCGAGCCGGCCGGGCGTGCCCGTCCACTGGCCGGTGCCGGCGCCGACCTCCTTGATGAAGTTCGCCGGCTCGTCGGGACCGAAACCGGGCGCGTTGCCGCCGACCCAGGACGCGAGCAGCAAGGCGAACCCGGCGACCAGCAGCAGCCGCGTGAGCCGGCCGTCAGCACGCATGCGCGACGCCCCCCAACCGGCCGGCGCGGCCCATCATCCCCGGACGGGTGCTGTTCACCCCATGTCCTGACACGTACTGTCCCGACAAGTATGCGCAGCGGGAGCGCCGGGCGTGCGGCAGGCCGACCGGCGTGAGACCACATCGTGATACTCCCACCGGCTGGGATGGCCGCCGGTGCGCCGCCGGCGTCGCGCGGTGCGCTGTCGGCGAACCTGGTGCCGCCGATCGCCCGCCGCCCGTGGTGATCGGCGGGGTGATCGGCGGGCGGGCCCCGCGGGAATCCGGTCTCCCCGTTCGGGTAGGCACGCACGCGACAAACCTGATCCTCTATTGCATTATGTCCTTTATGCGGCTTACCTGCGGTTGAGAAGCTCTGGGTGCTTTTTCCCATCCCAGCGGGCCGGTCGCTCCCTGGGACACCTTCGGACGTTGCTGTCCAATGGTTACGCGGAATTGGGTGGACGATCACGGAAAGAAACTTGTCGGCCCCTCGGCTCGTTGGTGAGGGTGCGCATCCTGTCACCACGCGCGATCGGCGAGGTGTCGGCAGCCCGGGCAGTTCCGGCCGCGAGCGGCAGTCGGCCACCAAGGGACAGCGTTGTCCCGCCATGGTCCAGATCCGCAGGACCACCTCGTCTCACAGGGATATCCCGTCCCGCAGGGCCACCTCATCCCACAAGGAGTGGACATGACCGCACCGGTCTCCCCGCCGACCCCGTCGCGGCACAGTCATTCGCCGCCCGCCGTCGCGGCTTCCGCGGACGGGCCGGCTCCCGCGGCGCCGCGCGGGGGATGGCGCCCCGACCTCCAGGCGTCGCTGGTCGTCTTCGTCGTCGCCCTGCCGCTGTCGCTGGGCATCGCCGTCGCCTCCGGCGCCCCGGTGGCCGCCGGGCTGCTCGCGGCCGCCGTCGGAGGGCTCGTCGCGGGTGCCCTCGGCGGTGCCCCACTTCAGGTCAGCGGGCCGGCCGCCGGCCTCACCGTGATCGTCGCGAACCTGATCGACACCTACGGCTGGCGGGTCACCTGCCTGATCACCGCGGCGGCCGGGCTGCTGCAGATCCTGCTGGGGCTGTGCCGGGTGGCCCGGGCGTCGCTCGCCGTGTCACCCGCCATCGTCCACGGCATGCTCGGCGGCATCGGGCTGACGATCGTCCTCGGCCAGATCCACGTCGTGCTCGGCGGGAAGGCCGACAGCCACGCCCTGGAGAACCTGCGGGACATTCCCGGCGCGCTCCTCGACCCGCACGGCCCGGCGACGGCGGTAGGTCTCGCGACGATCGCCGTCATCCTGCTGTGGCCGCGGCTGCCCCAGGTGGTGCCGGCGGCGATCCGCAAGATCCCGGCGTATCTCGTCGCGGTCGTGGCGGGTACGGCGTTCGCCGGCCTCGCCGGGTTCGATGTTCCCCGCGTCGACCTGCCCGCCTCCCTGGCCGACGCGGTCGCCCTGCCGGAACTGCCCGATCACGCCTGGTCGGGTGTCGTGCTCGGCATCATCACGGTCGCGATCGTGGCGAGCGTCGAGTCGCTGCTGTCGGCGGTCGCCGTCGACCAGCTCGCCACCGCCCGCGGCTGGCGCGGCCCCCGGCTCAACCTCGACCGCGAGCTGGTCGGGCAGGGCTCGGCCAACGTCGTGTCCGGCCTGATCGGCGGCCTGCCGATCACCGGCGTCATCGTGCGCAGCTCGACGAACGTCGCCTCCGGCGGGCGCACCCGCGCCTCGGCGATCCTGCACGGCGTCTGGATCCTGGCGTTCGCGCTGCTGCTCGGGTTCGCCGTCGAGTGGATCCCGCTGGCGGCGCTGGCCGGCCTGCTCGTCATCGTCGGGGTGCGCCTGCTCGACGTCTCACATCTGCGCCACGTCCGCCGGCACGGCGAGCTGCCCGTCTACGTGGTGACCCTGACCGCTGTGGTCGCCCTGGACCTGCTCAAGGGCGTCGCGCTGGGGCTGCTGACCGCGCTCGCGCTGGTCCTGCGCCGCGTGCTGTGGTCGAGCGTGCGCCTGGTGCGCTCCGGTGAGCTCTGGCAGGTCGAGGTGGAGGGGACGCTCAGCTTCCTGTCCCTGCCCCGGCTCGCCCGGGTGCTCGGGCGGATCCCGACAGGTGCGTCGGTGTCCATCGAGCTCATCGTCGACTTCCTCGACCACGCCGCCTACGAGCATCTGCGTGGCTGGTGCGCGAACCACGAGGCCACCGGCGGGACGGTCGACATCGACGAGATCGGCCAGATCTGGTTCCGCCGCGCCGATCCCGGTGAACGCCGCCGCACGGTCGTCCCGCAGCTGCCGCGCTGGTTCGCACCCTGGTCGCAGTGGCAGGAGGTGGAGCAGGCCGGTGGCCTGGCGCCGCACGGCGCCGGGCTGATCGAGCACGGCCGGACGACCTCCGTGGACGCGCCGGAACCCGCCAGGGGAACGGTCTCGGCCCCCTGTCCGACGCCCGGCCGCCTGCCCGCCCACGGCACCGTCCCCGTCGGTGGCGCGATGTCCGCTGATGGCGCGATGTCCGCTGGTAGCACGGTGTCCGCTGGTGGCACGGTGTCCGCTGGTGGCACGGTGTCCGCTGGTGGCACGGTGTCCGCCAACGGGAGTGGGCCCGCCGCCCTGACGGGACCGGCCGATCCGGCGGGACCCGCGGGGACGGTGGCGTTCGACGAGGCGACGGCCCCGCTGCCCGCGGTGGCGGCGCCGCGCCGGCCAGCGTCACCCGAGAACGGGGACGCGCCCGACGAGGATGCCGCGGGCGTCGCCGTCCGGGTCGGCTCGATGCTCGTCGGGATCAACGAGTTCCACCGCCGGGCCGCCCCGCTGCTGCGCGAGACCTTCGACGACCTGGCGGCCGAGCAGCGTCCCGGGGCGCTGTTCCTGACCTGCGCCGACTCGCGGATCGTGCCGAACATCCTGACCAGCAGCGGTCCCGGTGACCTGTTCACCGTCCGCAACGTGGGGAACATCGTTCCCCGGCCGGACACACCCGCGGTGAGCCCGCCGGGGTCCGCGTCCGACGCGGCGCCGGGTTCCGGGTCGCCGTCGGGCGCCGGGATGGCGTCGGGGATGGGGATGGCCTCCGGGGTGGGCGTCGCTCCCGGCTCCGCGCCCGTCGCCGCCGGCCGTGCCCCGTCCGGCGATCTGTCGGTGACGGCCGCCCTCGACTACGCCGTCGAGGTGCTGCGGGTGCCGACGATCGTGGTCTGCGGCCACTCCGGCTGCGGTGCGATGAACGCGCTGCTCGCCGGCGCGGCCCACGGCGCCGCGGACTCGGCGCTCGCGGGCTGGCTGGCGCACGCCGCGCCGTCGCTGCGCCGGCTGGCCCCGCCGGGGACGCAGAACCTGCCCGCGGTCGAGCGGCTGGGCCGGGCCAACGTCGCCCAGCAGCTGGAGAACCTGCGTGAGCACCCGGCGGTGCGCCGGGCACTCGACGAGGGGACGCTCGAGCTCGTCGGCATGTACTTCGACATCGCCAGCGCGCAGATCTCCATCCTCGAGGAGGAGACGGGCGGGTTCGTCGACCCGGTGGACGCGCTGACGAAGGCTGCCGCCGGGCGCGCCACGCGCCGGCGTTGGGACACACCGGCGAACGGCAGTCCGGTGACCGTGCCGGCCGCGGCGGCGACACCGCCGAACGGCGGCGGCCGACGTCGCGGCCGGCACGCGTCGACCACCCGGTAGCCGCGCGCGACCCGTCGTGAAGCTACGTCCCCGGCGCCGATGACGCCGTCGGGGACGTGGACGCCGGCGCCGTGCCCGCGGCCGGGTCGGAGTCCGTCGTCGGGCCCGGCGCGGCCGCCGAAGCGTCGCCCGGGGGCGCCGGCCTCGTCCGCGGCGCGTCGGCGGGAGACAGCCGGGCCAGCATCGGCGGCACGTCGGCCGTGTGCAGAACGCCGAGCGTGCGCGTCGACCGGGTCAGCGCGACGTAGAGGTCGTGGGCGCCGCGGGCGGACTCGGTGAGGAGTGTGTCCGGATCGGCGATCAGGACCGTGTCGAACTCCAGGCCCTTGGCCTCGCGCACGCCGAGGACGACCACCGTTGCGGTGAGGGCCGCACCCGGGCCGCTCTCGGCGGTGGGGACGACCGCGCGGACCGCCGCCGTCAGCTCGGCGATCCGCCCGGCGGGAACCAGCACGGCGAGCCGCCCGCCGCCGCTGCCGCCGGCCGTGGGGGAGCCGACCGGGCCGGGCGCGAGCCGGGCGAGTTCGGCGAGGACCGCCTGCCCCACCTGGGCGCCGAGATCGGCCGCGTCGACGCGCAGCCGCCAGGGGCGCTCGCCGACCTCCCGCACCGAGCGCGGCGGCTGCTGCGGCGGGCGCAGCGTGGCCAGCACGTCGGCGGCGACCGCCATGATCTCCGCGGGGGTGCGGTAGTTGACCGTGAGGGTCTCGCGCCGGGCCGGCGCGCCGACGGCCGGGTAGGGCGCAAGGACCCGCTCCCACGACGTCGTCCCGGCGGGATCGCTGGTCTGGGCGACGTCGCCGACGATCGTCATCGAGCGGGTCGGGCAGCGGCGCATCACCATCCGCCAGGCCATCTCGGACAGCTCCTGCGCCTCGTCGACGACCACGTGGCCGAAGGTCCAGGTCCGGTCGGCCAGCGCGCGTTCCGCGACCGTGCGCAGGTCGGCATCCTCATGCCGGTCCGCGAGCCGGGTGGCGTCGATCAGGTCGGTGGCCATCATGATCTCGGGGTCGTCCTCGATGTCCCGGGACAGGATGTCCAGGACGCCCTGGGCGTAGGCGACGCGGGCGACCCGCTCGCGCAGGGCGGCGGCCCGGGCCGCCTGGTCGTCGTCGCCGAGCAGCTCCGCGGCCTCGTCGAGCAGCGGGATGTCCGCGGCGGTCCAGCCGCCCATCGGGCGGGGCCGCGGACGGGCGCCGTCGGGTGCCGGCGCGTCAGCCCCGGCCGTCTCCCCCGCGGCGCCCACCCCTGCGCCGGTGTCGCCGGCTGCGGTCGGGGCGGTGGCGGCGCGCAGCTCACGCAGCCAGTCGTCGTCCGGGTCCGGATCGTCCTCGGCGAGGGGACGGTGCAGCAGGCGGCGCTCGGCGGCGGTGAGCCGCGGCGCGGCGGCGGCGAGCGTGCCGGGGTCGGCGTAGAGCTCGGCGACGAGCTGGTCGGGACTCAGGATCGGCCACAGCTCGGCGAGAGCCGCCTGCACCGCCGGGTCGGCGCGCAGCTCCTGGCGCAGCTGGGCGAGGTCGTCGTCGTCGAGCAGGCTGGTGCCGCCGGAGCCGGCGGGGGCGAGCAGGTCGAAGGCCGCGGGGTCGGCCTCCAGCACCTGCGCGGTGATGGTCTCGGCGGCGTAGCCGTCGGCGACCTGGCGGGCGAGCGCGTCGATCACCGCCCGCACGAAGATCGCGCGCGCGTCGTTGTGCAGCTCGCCGGACTCCCGGGCCAGCGCCCGGGCCCGCGCGCAGGTGCTCCGCTCGAGCAGCAGCAGGCGCTCCTCGGTGTGGATCTCGAAGGTCTGGCCGACCGGCAGCCGCTGGCGGTCGCGCACGGCGGCGGCGATGACGTCGGCGAGCCCGGCCCGCCCCTTGAGCTCCGCGACGGCCGGCTCCTCGGCGCGGCGCACCGTCACCCCCGGGTAGAGGACCTCGACGGTGGCGCTGACGACGCTGGTCTCGCCGAGAGAGGGCAGCACGTTCTCGATGTAGCGCAGGAACGCCTGGTGCGGGCCCACGACGAGCACACCGCTGCGGGCCAGCCGGTCGCGGTGGGTGTAGAGGAGATAGGCGGCGCGGTGCAGGGCGACGGCGGTCTTGCCGGTGCCGGGACCGCCCTGCACGACGAGGACGCCGCGGTGGTCGGAGCGGATGATCCGGTCCTGCTCGGTCTGGATGGTCGCGACGATGTCGCTCATCCGCCCGGTGCGCGCCGCGTTCAGGGTGGCGAACAGCGCCGGCTCGCCGACCAGCTCCGCCGGGGTGGAGCCGGGCGCGGCGCCGGGCGCGCGGGAGCCGGTCTCGAAGACGTCGTCCTCCAGCCCGGTGACGTCGCGCCGGCGGGTCGCGATGTGCCGGCGGCGGCGCACGCCGAGGCGCACGGCGCCGGTCGCCGCGTAGAACGGCCGGGCCGCCGGGGTGCGCCAGTCGATCAGGAGGGGCTCGTAGTCGGCCGCCTCGTCGAAGATGCCCAACCGCCCGATGTAGCGCCGCTCGCCGTCGTCGAAGTCGAGCCGGCCGAAGCACAGGCCGTTCTCCGCGGCCCGGATGCGGGCGAGGGTGGCGGCGCAGTCGGCGCTGGCCGCGTCCCGTTCGAAACGGGCTCTGGGAAGGCTCTCGTGCTGTCGGAGAACGCCGCGCAGCCGCGTCGTGGTACGGCGGCGCAGCTCGTCGAGTCGGTCGTAGAGAGCGGAGACGTACGCCTGCTCGGACCCAATGTCCTCTATTGACAAACCGGCCACATCCCTGCTATTGTGACGCCGCTTTCCGTGTCCTGTGTTCAGTCCCGACAGGAAGTCTAGCCGGGAAGCCCAGTGGGTCCGCCGTGGGCTTACCTGGAGCGATGGTGCCGGTGGCCGGTGCCTGCTCGGTAAGCTTGGCGGTCGGTAATGAAGACGGGGCCCGGCGGCGGAGATTTCCCGCGCTTCTGGATGACGGCGGTCCAGAAATCCGGGTCTTCCTGTGGACCGGTATATCCCGGCCCGGGGCGCCGTCGACAGACGAGAAAACCGTGGATTCCCGGGAATGCCCCCGGAAGACCATGCGGACACCGCTGAAAACGACGTGCGCGCCAGGACGGGCGCGCACACTGCGCATCGTGGAGAACGAGATCGCGGGCGGCGGCCCGATTCCCACCCCTCGCGAGCCCCCGGCCTCGACGGCCGACGCCCCGCCCGCCGGTGACCCGCCGGCGGAACGCGCGGCGCAGGCGGCGCGGACGGCGGGTGAGCGGGACACGGTGCTCACCTACGGGCGGGTGGACGAGAACGCCGTGCGGTCGTGGGAGCGCCAGGAGCGCACGCTGCAGCGCACCGGCGTCCGCACGATGGCGCGGCGGCTGCCGGGGCTGCTGCGGCTGGCCTGGTCGGTGGCCTGGGAGGCCGACCGCGCCGGCCTCGTCGTCATGGTCGTGCTGCGGGTGCTCGCCGGGGTCGTGGAGGCGCTCGGCCTGCTCGCCGTCGCCGGCGCACTGACGGCGGTGCTGCGCGACGGCCCAACCCCGCAGCGGCTGCGTGACGCCGTGCCCGCGGTGATCCTCGTCGTCGCGGCCGGCGTGGCGCGCAGCGGGCTGGCGGCGGCGACCAGCCTGATCCAGGCCCGCCTCGGCCCCCGGGTGGACCGGGCGAGCCTCGTCCGGCTGCTCGACCTGGCCACCCGCACGTCGGTGATGGCCTTCGACGACCCGACGTTCGTCGACGACCTGGAGGCCGCAGAGCGGGGCGCGGCCAGCGGGCGCCAGCTCGTCGACAACGCCATCGAGGTGCTCACCGCGGCGATCCGCATCGCCGCGGCCGGCGGTGTGCTCGGCGTGCTGCACCCCGCGCTGCTGCCGCTGCTGGTGCTCTCGATCCTGCCGGACGGCTGGGCGTCCCTGCGCTCGGCGCGCCTCGCCCATGCCTCGTGGCTGCAGCGGCTGCCCCAGGTGCGGCGGCAGTGGATGCTCCGCTACCGGATGACCGACCGGGACTGTGCCGCGGAGATCCGGTCGTTCGGCCTCGGGCCCTTCCTGCTCGGCGAGTACACGGCGCTGGCCCGCGAGCAGGAGGCCGAGCAGGTGCGCGTCGGGCGCGGCCAGGCGCGCTATCGGCTGACCGGCGAGGCGATCTCGGGGCTCGCGCTGGGCCTCGTCTACGGCGTCCTCGTCGCCCTGCTGGACGCGGGCGTCATGCCGCTGGCCGCGGCCGGCACCGCGGTGCTGGCCATCCGCACCGGGCGCGGCGCGATGGAGTCGGCGCTGACAACCCTCAACAGCGCCTACGAGAACTTCCTCTACTTCGGCGAGTACCGGTCGTGGATCGCCCAGGCCGAGGAGCGGGTGCCCGAGGAACGCACTCCCCGCGCGCCCGGCGCGCCGGCGCTGATCCGTGCCGAGAACGTCACCTACACCTACCCGCGCACCGACAAACCGGCGCTGCGGGGCGTCACCATCGAGCTGCGCCGCGGCGAGGTCGTCGCCCTCGTCGGCGTGAACGGCAGCGGCAAGTCGACGTTGGCGAAGGTCGTCGCCGGCCTGTACGAACCGGACGGCGGCGCGGTGACCTGGGACGGGGTCGACCTCGCCGCCGTCGATCCGGACAGCGTCCGCGAGCGCATCGCCGTGATCCCGCAGGACTACACGCAGTGGCCGATGTCCGCCCGGATGAACATCGCCGTCGGCCGGGTCGGGCGGCTGCGCGCGGACGGCCCGGACAGCGTCGTGCCCGCCGCCCGGGCGACCGGCGCCGACGAGGTCATCGAGGGCCTGCCGCACGGCTACGACACGTCGCTGGCCCGCCAGTACACCGCCGGCCATGATCTGTCCGGCGGTCAGTGGCAGCGCATCGCCTGTGCGCGGGCCGTCTACCGGGACGCGCCGCTGCTCATCGCCGACGAGCCGTCGGCCGCCCTCGACGCCCGCGCCGAGCAGACCCTGTTCACCCTCATCCGCGAGCTCGGTCACGACCGCACGGTGCTGCTGATCACCCACCGCCTGGCGAGCGTCCGCTCCGCCGATCGCATCTACGTGCTCGACGGGGGCGTCGTCGTCGATCAGGGCGACCACGAGGACCTGATGACCCGGCCCGGCATCTACCGGGACCTGTTCACCCTGCAGGCCAGCCAGTTCGTCGACACGACGTCTGGTGACCCGTCAGCCGCGTGATGACCTGGGCCGTGTGCGCAGTTGTGACCTTCCCGGCCATGCGTGGGAACGGGTCCTCCTGTGAAGATCACAACTCGAGTCGCGACCTAGGTGCAGACGCTGTCGGGGTGACCGAAGCCGGGCTGGGCGAGATCGAAGTCGACGGTGGCGGCGCCGCGGACGTTGAAGCGGTCCAGCACGCACCGGTGGCCGGTGGCCTGGTCCAGCACGGTGATGCGCTGCGAGCCGGCGTAGAGCGGGGTGCTGGCCCAGGTCGGCGCGCCGGTGCCGGCGTACACGGCGAACGAGGAGATCGGGTGGCCGCTCGACGAGCGGGCCGCCCCGCCGAAGACCTGGATCGACACCCGGCCGGGCGCGGGCGGCCGGCCGGCGACCGTCAGCCGTCCGGACAGGCGCGCCGTGTTCGGGTCGGCGAGCGTCGTCAGCGCGATCCGGCCGATGTCGGCCGCGTAGGTCCAGCCGTTGGCGTGCCGGGTGAAGCGGTCCACGTAGAAGCGGGAGTGGACGTACTCGGCGTCGTGGCGGGGATCCGGGTAGAACTCGAACGACAGCCCCGCGGTACGCGCCCCCCAGCCGGTCGCCAGGCTGCCGCCGTGCAGCAGGTCGGGCTGGGCGTTGCCCACGAAGTAGCCGAGCGGGAAGACCAGCCCGCCCCCGGCGGGGAACCGGGTGTAGGTGGCGTAGCTGCCGCGTTCCTGGCAGGCGGCGACGAAGGTGTCGCCGCCGCGGGTGCGCGGGTCGTAGTGCTGGCAGGGCAGGTACGGGCGCGCGGTCGAGCCGAGGACGAGGTCGACGCCCACCGCGCCGCCGACCGGGATCGGCCCGCCGCCCCGGCCGGTCAGCCCCTGGAACGGGACGGCCACTCCGTTGCCTCGCGACGGATCGCCCGGGTAGCCGGTGGTGTCCGCCGCGCCCGCCGACGACGGCAGCACGGTCACGACCGCGAGCGCCGCCGCGACGACGCCGACCAGCCGGGACGTCAGACCGCGTGCCGTGCGCGTCACCGCGCCGCCCACGGCGATGCCGTCCGCGCCGTCCGCGCCGTCCGCGCCGTCCGTGGCCGTGCTGCCCGCCGCGTGCCGTGCGCCGCCGTGGACTCTGCGCCGCCATCGGTCGCGCACCACCGTCATCCCTGCCTCCGTTCGTCTGCGCGGCGGTCCGGAGCGGCCCGCCGTGATCACAGCAAACACAACCAGAGGAGGGGGAAGCGGATGATTTGCCCACCTGACACCAAGCTGTCGCCGGATCGTCGGTGCCGCCGGGGCGGCCCTGGCGGGCGACGAGGGTGGGTGGACGCGGGAGAGGCGGATCGACGGCAGGTGCGGGCGGTGCGCGGGAAGACGCCACCGATGAGCTGGGCCGTCGGGTGGTCGGTCGCGTGTGCGCTGGGAGAGTGGGAGTTTGTCATGTATGACTGATATCGAGCGGTTTGAGGTTCCTCGGCGGATCGCGGCCACGCCCGCGGCGGTGTTCGCGGTGCTGCGTGACCCGGCGGGGCACGTCGCGATCGACAGCTCCGGAATGCTCCAGTCGGCCGAGGGCGCGCCCGTGTCGGCCGTCGGCGACAGCTTCGTCGTGCACATGGACCGGGAGGCGCTGAACGACCGCCCGATCGGCCGCTACGACGTGACCGTGACGATCACCCAGTTCACCCAGGACGCCCACCTCGAGTGGACGGTCACCGGCGAGGGCTTCCCGCCGATCGGCCACCGCTACGGCTACCTGCTCGCGCCGGCCGACGGCGGCACCCTGGTCACCTCGTACTACGACTGGAGCGACGTCCGCGCGTCGTGGCGCGAGCGCGGGGTCTTCCCGGTGATCCCGGAGGCCGCGCTGCGGGCGACCCTCGGCATCCTCGCGCGCACCGTCGAGCGGCCCACCGCGGTCTGACCCCGCGCCCGCCACCCCACCGC
>NZ_FZMO01000156.1 GCF_900197875.1 Frankia canadensis
GGTGATGGGGTGGCGGGCGGGCGTTCGGCCATGACCCGACACTACGGGAGCCGGGCATCAGCCATCCGGGAGAGCAAGACGTCGGTGACCCTCGTCCCCGTCTCGGGACGGCGCGGCGTGCGAGACGGCGCGGCGTGACGGACGGGCCCGCGTGGGTCGGGCCGTCCGGTCCCACCATGTCGGGACCGGACGGCGGACTGCCAGCGTGCGAGCCGGGTGACGCGGACGGCTCAGAAGGCGAGGGCCTGCGCCCTGCGCTTGACTTCCTTGCTGCGGTTCTCCGCGAGCGCCCGCATCGGCGTCCCCGGCAGGCTCGGATCCTCCCGGAAGATCCAGTCGAGCGCCTCGTCATCGGTGAACCCGGCGTCCGCCAGCACGGTGAGCAGGCCGGGCAGCCCCTTGATCACGGCACCGTCGATGATGAAGTCCGCCGGCACCCGTAGGACGCCGTCCTCCCGCCGGGCCAGCAACGTCCGGTCGCGCACCATCTGGCGGACTCGGGTCACGGGAACCTGCAGCTGCGCCGCGGCGTCAGGCAGGGTCAGCCAATCCATGGTCAACAGTAAACACCTAAGTCGGGACCCGGTCGTGGCCCAGCCCGGCCGCGATCGTCCGGCACTGCCGAGGTCATAGGTCTGTCCCGTCCCGCCCCGACGGGTCAGGGCCAGGACGGGTCAGCGCGGCGCGGCCTGCTCGCCGCCAGCGGCGGCCGAGCGGGCGGCCGCCTCCAGCACGGCGACGACCGGCCGGGCGGACTCCACGCCGTGTCCCGCCAGCGGCCAGCCGGAGACCAGCAGGTCGGCCAGATCGTGATAGAAGCCCCCGGCGGCCTCCGCCGCGGGCGGCACCGGATACCGGGTGTCGACCCCGTCGTGGGTGAGCAGCAACAGCGCGTCGCCGGCGCCGGGCGGGCCCGACTCGGCCGCGAACGGGCCGCTCGACGGGCCGGCGTGCCGTCCGCCCGGGCGGATGGGACCGACGGCGGAGTCACCTGGCCCGGTGGGGGCGTCGAGCACGAGGCAGCCGCCGCTGCCGAGCACCTCCAGCCACGGGCGTGGAGCCGCGGCCAGGTCCGAGATGGTGATCTGCGCCTCGGCGCCGCCGGCGAAGCGCAGCAGCAGCCGGCTGTGGTCGGCGTTGCTGACGTGGTGCCAGACCCGCTTGAGGGTGGACGCGCTGACCCATTCGACCGGTTCGTCGACGAGGCCGAGCACCGCCTCGACGGCGGCGACGCCGCGGTCGAACAGCTGGCCGCCGCTGATGCGCTCGTCGTCGTGCCAGGTGCCGAGCGGGCGGCGCGGGCCACCGCGGTAGGCCTCCAGCCGCATCGGCTCGCCGACCACGCCCCGGCGCACGGCGTCGCGCATCGCCCGCAGGCCCGCGTCCCGCTCGCTCGCGGCGCACACCGCCAGCACCCGCGAGCGGGCGGCGGCGAGTTCGGCGAGCTGGTCGACATCGGCCGGCGACAGGCACATCGGCGCCTGCACGACGACGTGCTTGCCGGCCTCCAGCGCCCGCCCGGCCCACTCCAGGTGGGTGTGGGTCGGGGTGGCGACGATCACGACCCCGAGCTCGGGGTCGTTGACCAGGTCGTCCGGGTCCTCGACCCGGCGGGGCTGGCGCCCGGGGGCGTGCGCGGGCCCGCGGGCGGCGCTACCGTCGCACAGGGCGGTGAGCGTCAGCCCCTCGGTGGCCTCGACGGCCGCGTGGTGAGCGGCGGCGGTGTCGGGCGTGCCGAGCAGACCGACGCCGACGGGGGCGGTGTCGCGCACCCCCAGGCAGTGCCGCAGCCAGCGACCGACGAGCCGCTGGTAGGCGGGGTCGGCGAGCACCTCCGCGCCGCTGCCGAGGGTGAACATGCCCAGGCCCGTCGACGGCCGCCAGGTGCAGACCGGCTGCTCGGCCATCTCGTGCCGGATGAGGATGAGCCGCTCGACGTCGTCGGCGACCTTCTCCGGGACGACCCAGCTCTCCCGGGGCCGGAACCGCCCGTTCCGGGCCATGATCTCCCCGCCCTGCGGCCCTGGCAGCAGCCGGACCTCGTGCGGGGCCAGGAATCGGCCGGGGATGAGGCCGGAGGCCTCCACAAGCGGGCTGTCCGCCGGTAGCGCGCGCACGGTCGGGCCGGCGAGCAGCACCGGGACGGTCTGGCGGGCACGGTCGAGCAGCTCCTGCTCGACGTGATCCAGCGGCCGGTCGATGAGAACGAGAAGCGCGTCCGCCGACCGTGCCGAGGTCGGGCCGAGACCCGCTGCGCGCAGATGGTCGCCGAGCGCGTTCACACCGGGCAGGTTCGATACCAGGTGAATGCGAGGCACGCCCGGCACTCTAGTGGGCTAACCCACCATGTACCCATTCGGGTGGGGAACGGACGACCGCCCATCCCAGCATTCCGGACGGTTCGTCCCATATCTCCGCAGCCGACGGACGCGAATTCGTCACCTGACCATCCCCACACGGACCAGCGGGTTCCGTCAGCCTGCCGCGACGAGTTCCTTCATCGTCACCGCGACGTCCGCGAAACGCGTCGGGTCGATGCCGCCGCCGGCCATCATCAGCCGACGGGCGGCCACCATGTCCATCGGCCGGCCGACCGTGACCATGCCGCGCAGATGCCCGTCGGGCGCGAACCAGCCGGCCGACCAGCCCACCGGACGGCTGCCGTCCGCCGGCCGCGGCGCGTCCGGGTCACCCCGCCAGACCAGCGCGTCGCCCTCGACGCCGGACATGCCGGCGAACTGCACCATCCAGCCGAACTGTTCCGACCAGAAGTACGGCACCGGGTCGTACACCGCCGCGTCGCCCTCGTCCCCACCGAGCAGGGTCGCGGCGCCGACCGACGGCGACTGCTGCGCGGTGTCCCAGTGCTCGACGCGCAGCCGGCGCCCGTAGCGGCGCGACCACCAGGCCGCGCAGTCCCCGACGGCGACCACCGGCGGGCCGTCCACGCCCTCCCACGAGGCGGCGAGACGCTCGTCGGCGACGACGCCGCGCTCCAGCGCCAGCCCGCTTCCGGCCAGCCACCCGACGCTCGGCCGGGCGCCGATGCCGATGAGGATCTCGTCCGCCGGCAGCACCTCGCCGCCGGCCAGAACCAGCCCGTCCGCGGTGGTCCGCTCCACCGCCGTGCCCAGCCGCAGGGTCACGCCGGCCCGGGCATACCAGGCGATCGTGCGGGCGCCGACCACCGGGCCGAGCGCGGCTCGCAGCGGCGAGTCGGCCGCCTCCACGACGGTCACCTCGGCGCCGATCGCCGCGGCGGTGGTGGCGACCTCCGCGCCGATCCACCCGGCGCCGACGATCACCAGCCGCAGGCCGGGGCGCAGCGCGGACCGCAGGCCGTGGGCGTCGTCGATGGTTCGCAGCACCCGCACCGGACCGTCGCCGGGCAGGGTCACCGGATCGGCACCGGTGGCGATCACCAGGCCGTCGTGCTCGAGCGGGCCGGCGTCGGTCTCCACCGTGCCCGGGCGCAGCGCCGTCGCCCGCCGCCCGGTGAGCACCTCGACACCGTCGAGATCGAACGGGAGGGTCGTGTCGTCGATCCGGCCGGTGAGCACCGCCTTGGACAGGGGCGGCCGGTCGTAGGGCCGGTGCGCCTCCGCGCCGACCATCGTGATCTCACCGGTGAAGCCCCGCCGCCGCAGTTCGACGGCCGTCCGGCCCCCCGCCATTCCCGCACCAGCAATGACGATTCGCCGCATCGCCGCAGACTATTACGCCCCGCCGTCGAGAATCACCTCACGCGCGCCCGCCCCGCTCATCCGGCCGGGCTCGCGTCCACCAGCGGGAAGGCGTCCTTCCACACCGGTTCGTAACCGGCCTCGACCAGCATCGCGGCGACCTCGGCGGGCGGGCGCTCATCCGAGATCGAGAACTGTTCCTGGGCGGTGCCCGGCGTGGAGTAGCCGCCGGGTTCGGTGGACGAGCCGGCGCTCATCGTGGTCACCGCGATGCGGACCAGGCCGTCGCGGATCGGCGCCGGCTCCCTGGTGGACAGCGACAGCGCGAGGTCCGGGCCGAACAGCCGCAGCGCCGCGTGCGCCTGGGTGAACTCGGCGTCGGATACGACGACCACCGGCGGGAAGTCGCTCGCCGACGGCTTGATCCGCGGCAGCGCCACGGACACCTCCGTCCGCCAGTACCGGCGGGTCAGGAACGCGGCGTGCGCGCCGAGGGCGAGCACGTCGGCTCGCCAGTCCGGGGCGAGGCCGAGCAGAGCGCCGATCCCCAGGCGCCGCGCCCCGGCGGCCGCCGCGCGCTCGAACGACGACAGCCGCCGGTCGTAGTCACGTTTCCAGCCGGCGACGTGCACCTGCGCGTAGCGGGCCCGGTCGTAGGTCTCCTGGTAATGGACGACGCCCTCCAGTCCCGCCCGCACCAGCCGAGCGTAGGTGTCGTCCGACCAGGTCTGCGTCTCGATGGACAGCGACGGGAACAGCGGGCGCAGCCGCTCGACGACGGCGACCAGGTAGTCGGCGGACACCTCGACGCGGTGCTCGCCGGCGACGAGCAGCAGGTGGCGGAACCCGCGGGCGGCCAGCAGCCGCCCCTCCGCCTCGACCTCGTCGACGTCGAGCGTGCGGCGGGCGACCGGCAGGCCGCGGGCGAACCCGCAGTAGGTGCACGACGAGAGGCATTCGTTGGACACGTACAGCGGCGCGAACAGGCGCACGGCGCGGCCGAAGCGGCGCAGCGTCGTCTCCCGGGCGGCCAGCGCCAGCTCCTCGAGCCGCTCCCCCGCCGCCGGCGAGAGCAGGACGGCGAGCTCGGCGAGCCCCAGCTGCGCCCGCGCCGGGGCCGGCCGCCCGGCACCGCCCGGGGCGATGCGGCGCAGCAGTGCGTCGACCTGCGCGGGCGTCGCGTCGCGCGACCGGGCCGACAAGGCGGGCAGGTCGACGCCGGCGAGCTCGCGGGCGAACAGCCCCGGCGGCGCGCTCACCCCGCGCCCCCGCCCACGCCGCCCCTGGGGGCCGCGGAGGCCGTCGGGGCTGTGGAAGCTGACGAGGCTGACGGGGCGGTGGAGGCTGACGGGGCCGCGGGCGCCACCGCGCCGAGGGCGCCGAGAAAGCCGGTGAGGGGCGAGGAGGCCGACGCGACGGTGGCTCCACCGGTGCCGACACTGGCACCGGCCGGCCCGGCGAGATGGCCCAGCCGCCCGGCGACGGTCGCGAGGGCGAAGGCGCGCGCCATCCGCACCGGGTCGTCCGCCACCGCGATCGCGGTGTTGACCAGCACCGCGTCCGCGCCGATCTCCATCGCCTCGGCCGCGTCCGACGGCGCCCCGAGGCCGGCGTCGACCACGACGGGCACCCCCGCGCCGGCGACGATCGCCTCGATCGCGTCGCGGGTGCGCAGCCCCCGGTTGGAGCCGATCCAGCTGCCCAGCGGCATGACGGTCGCGCAGCCGGCCTCCTCCAGCCGACGGGCGAGGATCGGGTCCGCCGAGCAGTACGGCAGCACGGTGAAGCCGTCGGCGACCAGCAGCTCGGCGGCGCGCAGCGTCTCGATCGGATCGGGCGCGAGAGTCCGCGGATCCGGGGTGACCTCCAGCTTGACCAGACCCGTCCCGGTGGCGGCGCGCCCCAGCCGGGCGAGCCGGTGCGCCTCGCCCGCGTCCACCGCGCCGGACGTGTTCGGCAGCAGGGTCATCCCGGCGGGGACGAAGTCGAGGACGTCGCCGGCGCCGGCCCGGTCGAGGTCGACGCGGCGCAGCGCGACGGTGACGATCTGGGCGCCGGAGGCGAGCAGGCTGGCCCGCATCGCCTCGTGTGACGAGAACTTCCCGGTGCCGACCAACAGCCGGCTGCGGTAGCCGCGCCCCGCGATCACCAGTTCGTCGATCTCGGCGGCGACTCCCCCGACGGCGTCGGCCGCGGTGTCACCAACCGGGTGCTGCGACATGACGATCATCCTCCCCACGCGCGCATGACCGCGATCGGGTCTGCGGGTCGCCGACGGCAGTCCTGGCCAGCCTCTCAGCCCGCCTCCGCGGGCTCCCCGGTACGAAGCCACAGTCTAGACGCTTACGCCCGCTTCCCGTTCCGCCGGCTTCCAGCACACCGCGCGTCGGCGCCCGCGCTCCGCCCGGCGAAGATGCTTCGCCGCCCGCCCGACGGTGCCGTACCGTTGGCGGTGAATTCCGCGGGTTCGCGCCGCTGTCGGCGTACCGCCGGGCGCTGGAGGCGTGTTCCCCCCGGCAGGCCGGACGCATCTCGGCGGGTAAGCCCGCGAGGCTCCGGTAGCGAAGCCGGTCGGCATCGATCGTAAACTGTCGCCCGTGGATGCCACCGTGGCCGACCCTGTGATAGGCCGGCTTCTCGACGGCCGCTACACGGCGCAGGAACGTCTTGCCGTCGGCGGCATGGCGACGGTGTACGTCGCGCACGACAACCGGCTGGACCGACTCGTCGCGCTCAAGGTCATGCATCCCAACCTGAATCACGACCCGGAGTTCGTCGGGCGTTTCCACCGCGAGGCCAAGGCCGTCGCCCGGCTGAACACGTCCCGCGTCGTCTCCGTCCTCGACCAGGGCTCCGATCACACGCCCGCCGGCCTGGTGAACTACCTGGTGATGGAGCTGGTGCGCGGCCGCTCGCTGCGCCAGCATCTCGGTGCGCGCGGCCGGCTGCCGGTCGCCGAGGCCGTCGAGATCATCGAGCCGGTGATGGAGGCGCTCGCCGCCGCCCACAACGCCGGGATCATCCATCGCGACATCAAGCCCGAGAACATCCTGCTCGGCGACGACGGCCAGGTGAAGGTGGCCGACTTCGGCCTCGCCCGGCCCCTCGGCCAGCCCACCCAGGCGCTGACTGACGGCGTGGTCCTGGGTACCGTCGGCTACCTCGCCCCCGAGCAGGTCACCCACGGCACCGCCGACACCCGCAGCGACGTCTACGCCGCCGGGGTGGTGCTGTTCGAGACGCTCACCGGCCAGCTCCCGCACAGCGGGGCGACCCCGATGTCGATGGCCTACCAGTCCGTCCACGGCGACGTGCCGGCGCCGTCCACCGTGGTCGAGGGTATCCCCGCGGAACTGGACGGGCTGGTGCTGCGGGCGACCGCGCGCGATCCCGACCGCCGCCCGGCGGACGGCTCGGCCCTGCTGGAGGAGCTGGCGCGGATCGCGCCGTACCTGCCCGAGCAGGTGGAGTACCACACCGGCTTCACCGGCGAGGTCCAGCGCATCGGCCTGATGGACCCCCCGCCGCCCGGCACGCCCGACCACACCCAGGCGTTCACCGCCGACGAGTACCACGCCGACGGGCTCAGTCCCCGTCCCGGCAGCGTCGCGGTCCCGCCACCCGCCGGTCAGCCCGGCGCCGGTCCCGCCGGTGGCCCGCGCGCGTCAGCGATGGCCGACTTCCCGCCGACGCAGGCCCACCCGGGCCCGGTCGCCCCCGACGCCACCGCGGTCGCCGCCTTCGGTACCGGCCCGGACGTCACCGCCTACCAGAGCGGCGGGTCCTTCCCGGGGGACGACAGCCCCGCGCCCGACACGGCTGGCCTGTACCACCCCTCGGCCGGGTCGGCACGGATGCCGGCCGGCGGGGCGGGCGGCGGCCGCGGCCGGCGGCGGGCCGGCGGCGCCCCGAGCCGGCGGCCGCCGACTCCCCTGCTCGTCGGCGGCGCGGTCATCCTGGTGCTGATCATCGGGTTCGTCTCACTACGCGCGCTGACCGGCGGCAAGGTCGAGGTCCCCCTGCTGGCGAACGTCAGCAAGTCCGACGCGGAGACGATGCTGCGCGACGCCGGGCTGAAGGTGACCTACCTCGACCCGGTGGCGGACCCAAAGGTGCCCGCCGGCCACGTCGCGAAGCAGGACCCGCATGACGGCGCCCGGGTCCACAAGGGCACCCTCGTCACGCTGCGGCTGAGCTCGGGGCCGGCGGCGATCCGCGTGCCGGACGTCGCGAACCTCACCCAGGAGCAGGCCACCACCCGGCTCAACCAGGTCAACCTCACCCCCGGCGGCGTGATGCCGCAGGCCAGCGACACGGTCCCGGTCGGTCACGTCATCTCCACCAACCCGGCCGTCAACACGGTGCTCAAGCCCAAGGACAACGTCAACCTGATCGTCTCGTCCGGGCCGGACACCCGCCCGATGCCGCCCGACATCATCGGCAAGTCCTTCGACGACGCGAAGGCCGAGATCGAGGGCCTCGGGGTCGCCGGACTCACCATCCAGCAGGCGGTGGCCGTGACGACGGACGGGAACACGGGCAGCGTCGTCGGCGTCGCGCCCCAGGTGGGCCAGCCGATCCCGCCGAACAGCACGGTCACCCTGACCGTCGCGGCCGCCCCCGACGACGGGACCGGCGGCGGGGACACCGGCGGCGGCACGGGCGGCGACGGCAGCGGCATCCAGGTCACCGTGCCGAAGCTGGTCGGCAAGTCGTTCCGCGACGCCGAGAGCGCCCTGCGCCAGCGCGGCCTGTCGATCAGCAGGTCGAACATTTTCGGCGGCAGCCCGAACGACCGCGTGGTCGCCCAGTCCGTCCGCGCCGGCTCGAAGATCGAGAAGGGTAGTACAGTGGCGGTCAACACTGCGTGGCAATTCGGTAACTGAACGACCTGACAGCTACACCGCTGGTCGGGCTGGCACGGGGGCAGCCGAGCTTCCCCCTGCACCGGTCCACGACCGGCCACGGGGAGAGGACGTGAGGGCAGCGCGCGGTCGCGATCGGGATCCCCGCGGCGAGCCGCGCCCCGGCGGATCCCATCGGTCAGCCGGGCCTGGCCCGCCCAGGTGGCCG
The DNA here is from genome assembly GCF_900197875.1 of Frankia canadensis. GTDB lineage: Bacteria > Actinomycetota > Actinomycetes > Frankiales > Frankiaceae > Frankia > Frankia canadensis. Next base: position 8,757 of record NZ_FZMO01000156.1, read on the forward strand.
TCGCGGCCCTTCTCCTTCTGGCGTCCGGGATCCCACTCAGCCCGCCGCGTCGCCGCCATCCTCGACGGCACCCGCCCACCGAACAGCCCCGCCGAGCGGCACCTCGTCACGATCGCCGACGCCGCCCGCGGCCTGCCCCGACCCCAGCTGGATCCGGCCAGCCACGACGCGCTGCGCGCCCAACTCCTCGCCGCCCTGGCCAACCCCGCGACCACCCCCACGAC
>NZ_FZMO01000153.1 GCF_900197875.1 Frankia canadensis
CTCCCACCCCCTCCCCGCCTCAGCGCGGACCCCACGACGCACCTGCGCCATCCGGCGCGCAGGAAGGAAAGGACGACTCACGTGAAGACCAAGGCTGCGGTCCTCTACGAGGCAGGCAAGGCGTTCGAGATCGAGGAGCTCGAGATCGTCCGGCCGGACGCCGAGGAGGTGCTCGTCCGCTACGACTACTCCGGTCTGTGCCATTCCGATCTCCACATGGTGAAGGGCCACCTGCCCTTCCGTGCCCCGATGGTCTTCGGGCACGAGGGCGCGGGCGAGATCCTCGAGGTCGGGTCGCACGTCACCGGATTCGCCCCCGGCGACCATTTCGTCGCGTCGTTCTACCCCGTGTGCGGGCGGTGCCGCTGGTGCGCGACTGGCAACTCGCGGCTGTGTGACCTGGGCGCGAACGGCCTGGAGGGCTTCCTTCCCGGCGGGCGTTTCCCGTTCACCGGCCGCAACGGCGACTACGGCTCGATGATGACGCTCGGCACCTTCAGCCAGTACGCGACCGTGCACCGGAACTCGATCGTCAGGATCGACGGCGACCTCCCGCTCGACAAGGCCGCTCTGGTCGGCTGCGGGGTGCCCACCGGCTGGGGTTCCGCGGTCAACTCGGCCGAGGTCCGCCCGGGTGACACCGTGGTCGTCTACGGGATCGGCGGCATCGGCATCAACGCGGTGCAGGGCGCGGCGTACGCCGGGGCGCAGCACCTGGTCGCCGTGGATCCGGCGCCGAACAAGCTGGAGTACGCCAAGCGTTTCGGGGCCACCCACACCGCTGCGACCGCCGCCGAGGCGCAGGAGCTGGTCCGCCAGCTCACGCACGGGGTGGGCGCGGACAGCGCCATCATCACGGTCGACGAGCTCGTCGCCGACGTCGTGGCGGCCGCCGCCGAGGTGATCTCCAAGGGCGGCACCGTCGTCATCACGTCGATGGGTCAGTACGAGGACGAGACGATCAGGCTCTCCGGGGTGCAGTTGGCGCTGTGGGGCAAGCGGATCCAGGGCTCGCTCTACGGCGGGTGCAACCCGCTGTACGACATCCCGAAGCTGCTCTCCCTCTACCGCACCGGGCACGTCAAGCTGGACGAGCTGATCACCAACGTCTACTCCCTGGAGCAGGTCAACCAGGGCTACGACGACCTGATGGCGCACAGGAACATCCGCGGGATCATCGCCCACGAGCACTAGCCCGGGGTGTGGACTCCCGCCGCGGCGCAGGACAGGTCGGGTCCCGCACGGGCGCGGGACCCGACCGCACCCGCCACGGCGCCGGCGGGCGGCCGGCGCCCGTCCGCGTCAGCTCCCGGACTCGACCGGCTCCCGGCGCGCCATCCACACCGCGACCTGGGAGCGGGAGCGGAAGTTCAGCTTGGCGAGGATCCGGTTCACATGGCCCTCGACGGTGCGCCGGGAGATGGTGAGCGACGCGGCGATGTCGGCGTTGCTCAGCCCCTGGTAGATCAGGCGGCTGATCTCCCGCTCGCGGGCGGTCAGCGCGTCCTGGCGGGACAGCCCCACCGGGGTGAGACGGTCGGGTCCGACGCAGGTGTCCAGGACGAAGGCGGCGGCCTCCACGACCTCCAGCTCGCGGCCCGCGGCGAACTCGCGCTCGTAGGCGTCGGCGCCGATCGCCTGCCGGATCCTCGCGACGTACCGGGCACGCCGCGCCGTCAGCAGGGTCGATCCGAACAGTGGGTGCCGGCCGCCCATCGCGCGGCACAGGGTGTGGCCGATCCCCAGCAGCCGGGCCGCGTAGGCCATCCGGCCCAGGTCGGCCGCGTTCCAGGCCATGATCTCGACGCAGGCCGACGCGCCCAGCCAGTCGCACAGGGCGGCCTTGGCGGTGAGGGCGGTGCGCAGGGACACGACGGACCGGGACGCCTGCCCGGCGAAGTGGTCGAGCAGCCCGCGGTTCCAGCGGGCCCAGGAAGCGGCCCACCGCTCGTCGTGGGCCTCCGCCCGCGCGACCGCCGCGTCGCACTGGCGGCGCGCCTCGTCGAGGCGGCCGGCCAGGCAGTGGGCCATCGCGAGCTGGGCGCCGCACAGGATGCTCAGCGCGCCCTGCTCACTGGCCTCGCGGTGGTGGCGCTCGGCCTCCTCCAGCAGCCGCATGGCGCCCTCGGTGTTGCCGTCCAGCTCCTCGAGCGTGCCGAGGAACTGGGTGGCGGTCGCGGTCGCCACCCGGTCGCCGAGGGCCCGGCCCATGTCCCGGGCCGTCTCCAGATGCAGGCGCGCGTTCGCCTTGTCGCCCTGGACCATCTCGTACCACCCGAGCACCCACAGGGCCTTCGCCCGGGCCGGCGTGGACTCGGGGTTCTCCTCCAGGGCGCGCTGCAGCCAGCGGCAGCCGTCGCGCAGGTGTCCGCAGGCGTTCCAGTAGAACCACAACGCGCCGGTCATCTCCAGGCCGACCAGCCGGTCGGCATCGCGCGACAGGGAGTAGTCGACGGCGGAGCGGATGTTGGGCAGCTCCCCCTGCAACCGGCGGACCGTGACGAGCTGCTCGTCCCCGGTCGAGGTGTGCGTGCTCGCCAGCGCGAGGCCCAGGTAGTAGTCACGGTGCCGGCGCCGCCACGTCTCCCGCTGCTCGCAGCGTTCGAGCCCGAACTCGCGCAGGCTCTCCAGCAGGCGGTAGCGGTGGGCGCCCTCGATCACGTTGCAGGTCACCACCGATTTCTCGACCAGGTTCCCGATCAGCGCGACCACGTCGTCCCCGGTCAGGCCGTCGCCGGCGCAGACCTCCCGGGCGGCGGCGAGGCCGAACGATCCGCTGAAGACCGCCAGCCGGCTCCACAGGGCCTGTTCCCGGTCGGTGCACAGGTCGTGGCTCCACTCGATCGCCTTGCGCAGCGTGTGGTGACGGCTGGGCCCGGTCTCGTTGCCCCGGTCGAGGACCCGGAAGATCGGTACCTCGTCGGAGAGCATCTGCGGCAGGTCGAAGGCGCGGGTGCGCACCGCGGCCAGCTCGATGGCCAGGGGGATGCCGTCGAGCCGGCGGCAGAGGTCACCGACCATCCGCAGCCGCGCGTCGGTCACGGCGAACTCCGGCGCGACCGACAGCGCGCGGTCCAGGAACAGCTGGACGGCGTCGCTGTCGATGCCGGGGTTCGACGCCGGCGCCGGGAGACTGAGCGGAGGAACCCGCCAGGTGCGCTCGCCGAGGATACCCAGCGGTTCCCTGCTCGTCGCGAGCACCCGGGCGCCGGGCGCCAGCGGCAGCAGCGCGCCGATCAGGCGCCCGCACGCCGCCAGGACGTGTTCACAGTTGTCGAGCACCAGCAGGACCTCACACTCGGCCAGCGCCGTGGCGAGGCTTCGCGGCGACTCGCCGCCGTCCAGCGCCAGGCCCAGCGCCCCGGCGATCGTGGTGAAGACCTGGTCGCCCTGGGCGACCTCGGCGAGCTCCACGAAGACGACGGAGTCCGCCAGGTCGCCCGCCGCCCGGCGCACGACCTCCTTGGCTAATCGCGTCTTGCCGACGCCACCCGGCCCGGTCAGGGTCATCAGCCGCCCGGCCGCGAGGAGCTCCGCGACCTGGGCGCACTCCCTGTCCCGGCCGACGAACCGGGTGAGGTCGGCGGGGACCTGCGAACGCGTCATGACAGCTCCGACCTGAGGCCCCGCGATCCTTCCCGGCCCCCGAACGCGCGACGACGGAGAACCTGATCCAGAAGACTCGATCGGGGCAACCGATTCACACTCATCCTGATGAGTGACGTTAATCACTCGATACAGCTTTTGCTACTGGTCACGGCCGGGGAGGGTGCGGACCGGCCGTGGTCGCCGTGGTCTCAGCACCGCTCGACGATCGTCGCGTTGGCCATGCCGCCGCCCTCGCACATCGTCTGCAGCCCGTAGCGGCCGCCGGTGGCCTCCAGATAGTTGATCATGGTTCCCAGCAGGCGGGTCCCGGAGGCGCCCAGCGCGTGGCCGAGAGCGATCGCGCCACCCCGGGGGTTCAGCCGGTCGGGATCCGCGCCGAGCTCGCGCCGCCACGCGAGCGGGACCGGCGCGAAGGCCTCGTTGACCTCGTAGACGTCGAGGTCGTCGAGGGTCAGCCCGGCTCGGGCGAGGACCTTCCTCGTGGCGGGGATCGGCGCGGTCAGCATGAGGATCGGGTCGTCCCCGGCCAGCGCCATGGCGTGCACGGCGGCGCGCGGTGACAGGCCGAGCCGCGCGGCGGTGTCCTCCCCGACGAGCAGCGCGGCCGAGGCGCCGTCCGTGAGGGGCGAGGAGTTGCCCGGCGTGATACTCCACGCGATCTCGGGGAACCGCTCCACCATGTCCGCGGTCGCGAACGAGGGCCGCAGCGCGCCCAGGCCCTCGGGAGTGGTGCCCGGCCGGATCGTCTCGTCGGCGCGGACCATCTGCTCTGAGCCGTCCGGGTGGCGGACCGTCACCGGCACGATCTCGTCGGCGAAGCCACCGCGCTCGGCCGCGGCCGCGGCCCGCCGGTGGGAGCCGGCGGCGTAGGCGTCCAGCTCCTCCCGCCCGAAGCCCCAGCGCCGTGCGACGAGCTCCGCCGACACTCCCTGGTTGACCAGGCCCGGCGCGTACCGCCGGTGGATGCGCTCCCCGTACGGATCGAGGCCGATCGTCGGCGCGCCGATGGGCACCCGGCTCATCGACTCGACCCCACAGGCGACCGCGACGTCGTACGAGCCCGCCATGATGCCCTGCGCCGCGAAGTGCACCGCCTGCTGGCTGGAACCGCACTGCCGGTCGATCGTCGTCGCCGGGACGCTGTCGGGCCATCCCGACGCCAGCACCCCCTGGCGGCCGATATTGACCGCCTGCTCCTTCGCCTGGCCCACACAACCGGTGATCACGTCGTCGATCAGCGCCGGGTCGATCCCGGTCCGCTCCACGAGCGCACTGAGCACCGTCCGCAGCAGCTCGACCGGATGGCACGCCGAGAGCGCGCCGCCGGGTTTGCCCCGCCCGGCGGGGGTCCGAACGACGTCCACGATGACGGCCCTGCGCATGGTGGTTCCCCTCTGCTCCCGGTCGGGTCGCGCGGCGACGGTCATCGCCGGCGCGACCACTTGTGGATGTTGTTGCGCTGGATCGCCGACGAACCGCCGATGATCGGCATCAGCAGGACGTCGCGGACGTAGCGCTCCACATCGACGTCGGCGACGTACCCGTAGGCACCGAGGATCGTCTGAGCGGCGAGCACGACCCGCTTGCCGGCCTCGGTGACGAACAGCTTCGCCATGGACGTCTGCACGCCACACGGCTCGCCGCGGGCGGCCCGCTCGGCGGCGTCGTCGAGGACCAGGCGCGAGGCGTACAGGTCGACCCGCATGTCGGCCAGGCTGTGCGCGACCGACTGGTGCCGGACGACCGGCACGCCGAACTGCTCGCGCTGCTCGGCGTAGACCGCCGCGTCCTCGTAGGCGGCGCTCCCCAGGCCCAGCGCCATGGCGGCGACCTCGAGCTTCTCGATGTCGAGGCCGGATCCGGTGATCATCGACCAACCGTTGTTCCAGCCGTCCGCGCCCCCCATCAGCAGCCCGGCGGGCACCCGGACGTCGTCGAAGGTGACGTCGGTCGTCTGGCTGCCCTTGACGCCCATCGCGTCGATCGGCGTGATGGTCACGCCGTCGGCGTCGGGTGGGACGAGGACGAGGCTGAGGTTGTGGTAACGCGCGCCGTCGGGGTCGGAGTTCGCCAGCGTGTAGATGTAGTCGCTGATGCCCGCGCCGGTGCAGAACCGCTTGGCGCCGTTGACGACGAGCTCGTCGCCGTCGCGGCGGACCGTGGTCCGCACGCTGGCCAGGTCGGCACCGACGTCGGGCTCGGTCCAGCCGTAGGCGAACAGCATCCGTCCGGCGGCGATCTCGGGCAGCCACCGGGCCTTCTGCTCCTCGCTGGCGCAGTCGACGACCGTCATCCCGGCGTAGCAGCTGGCCATGATGTACGGGATGGCGACGGCCATGCTCCGCTTCGACAGCTCCTCGATCACCATCAGCGTGGCGTGGATGTCGCGGCCGGCGCCTCCGTGTTCCTCGGGGATCGCCAGCCCCATCACCCCCAGCTCGGCCAGCGCGTCGAAGACGTCCCGGGGGAAGCGCGCCGCCTTGTCCCACGCCGCGGCGTCGGGGCGGGGCATGCGCTCGGCCACGAAACGGCGCAGGATCGTCCGGAGTTCGAGCGCCTCCTCGCCGAGGTAGCGGCTGGTGTCGGTGGGCATCGCCGTCGTCCTCAGCGTCCCGCTCCGGCGGCCTTGTAGGTCTCCCGGGCGATGATCGTCTTCATGATCTCGCTGGTGCCCGCGCCGATCTCGTGGTGCTTGGCGTCGCGGTAGAGCCGAGCGGCGGGGTACTCCTCCATCAGCCCGTAGCCGCCGAGGATCTGGACCACCTCGCGCGAGGCCTCGACCGCCACCAGGGAGCTGTGCAGCTTGATGATCGCCGCGGACCGGGTGACCTCCTCGCCCCGCTCCAGCTCGCGGATCAGGTGGTAGAACATCACCCGGGACGTCTCCACACCGGTGGCCATCCGGGCGATCTTGTCCTGGGTGAGCTGGTAGGACGACAGCGCCTGCCCGAACACCTCCCGCTGGCTGGAGTACTCGACCGCCAGCTCCAGGCAGGCCTGGGCGATGCCGGTGTTCGACGCGCCCTCGAAGACCCGTTCCAGGTCGAGGCCCTCGAGCATGTAGTAGAAGCCCATGTCGACCTCGCCGAGCACCTGGCCCGCCGGGACCCGCACGTCCTCCAGGAAGACCTCGGCGGTCGGCGAGCTGCGCAGCGACAGCTTGTCGAACGGCCTGCCCACCGACAGTCCCGGCGTGTCCTTCTCGACGAGGAACGCGGTGCCGCCGCGGGCCCGGCGGTTCTCGCCGCTGGTCCGGGCGAACACCAGGAACACGTCGGCGATGGGGGCGTTGGTGATGAAGGTCTTGGAGCCGTTGACGACCCACTCGTCCCCGTCGAGCCGGGCGGTCGTGCGGGGGCTCAGCGCGTCCGAGCCGCCGTGCGCCTCGGTCAGGCAGATCGACGCCGAGGACGTGCCCGCGATGAGGGGCACGAGATACCGGCGCTTCTGCTCCTCGGTACCACGCTGGATCAGGTGACGCGCGATGAGGCTCATGTTCACGAACAGCGTCGCGTCGAGACCGGCGTCCACCCGCGCGGTCTGCTCCGCCACGATGGCGCGGCTCATCAGGCTTCCGCCCCCGCCGCCGTACTCCTCCGGGGCGAAGCAGCCCAGCAGCCCCTGGTCCCCCATCAGCTTCAGCAGCTCGGCCGGCGGGCGCCCGGCCCGCTCCATCTCGGGCACGATCGGCCTGACGTGCGTGTCCATGAACTGGCGCACGACCGCCTGGAACTCGCGCTCCTCCTCGGTCAACAGCGACTGGGCCACGGAACCGTTCACGATCTCCCTCTTTTCTGGCATGGGGTCTGCGGGCGCGGGTCTGCCGGCGGGGGCCGTCGGTCAGAGCCCGAACAGGGTGCGGACCCGGTCGGTGTCGGCGTCGGCGAGCCGCTGGGTGTAGCCGGCGCGGCTGGTCGGGGGCAGGCCGCCCCTCTGGGTCAGCTCGACGCGCAGTTCGAGGGTCTTGAGACCGACGCTGAGGGTCTCGAAGACCGGAATGCCGCCGTCGATGCTGTGCAGGCCGGCGGCCGCCGCCATGGTGCTCAGGCCGGCCGAGCCGATGACGATGGCGCCGGCGCCCGCCTCGACCAGCGCGTCGGCCTGGCGGCGGATGTCGTCCACCACGAACGCCGGATCGGCGAAGCCCTTGGTGAACGCCGTGGCCGACGGGGTCTCGATCCGCCGCACCCCCACACACCGGTCCAGCAGGCCGTTGCGCGCGATCAGGCTGTGGCAGGTCTCGGCCCAGGCGCGGTCCTCGACGGTCACCACGCCGAACCGGTAGGCGTACGAGCTGGCGAGATGCAGCGTCGCCTCCCAGGGGCCGACCACGGGGACGTCGACCAGGGTCCGCGCCTCGGTGATGCCGGGGTCGCCGCTGCAGGCCACCATCGCGCCGTCGACCCCGCCGCGCGCGGCGTCCAGGATGTTGTGGATCACGTCGACCGCGTTCAGCAGGTACGGATAGCCAAAGACGGTGTCGGAGGCGCGCCGCAGCCGGGCCCAGCGGTGGACGATCTCGGTGTCCGGGCGCTTCACCCGGTTGAAGACCTCGGTGACCATCTCGGTGTACGGCTCGGAGCCACGCTCGGCGTTGATGTGCACGACCGCCAGTCGCATGTCGCATCTCCCTGAGATAAAATCAAGCGCTCGTTCGATAATGCGGGACGGATATGCGCGGGTCAAGACCCTTCCGTCCGCTCAGCGCAGAGCGCCGACCGACAGGCCTCCGCAGACCGTCAGGGTCTGCCCGGTGATGTAGGCGGAGTCCGGCGAGAGCAGGAAGGAGACGGCGGCCGCGACCTCCTCCGGGAGCCCCGCGCGGCCGGCCGGGATCTGCGCCACCTGGGACGCCTGGAACTCCGCCGGCGCGCCCAGGAACATGCCGGCCGCGATCACCCCGGGCTCGACGCAGTTGACCGTCACCCCACGGCGGGCCAGCTCCAGGGCCGCCGACCGGGTCAGCCCCTCGATCCCGCCCTTGGCCGCGCTGTAGCTGATCCCGGCGACGACGCCCCGCGCCGCCACCGAGCTCGTGTTCACGATCCGGCCGAAGCCGGCGGCCTTCATCCCGGGCGCGAAGGCCCGCACCGTGTGCATGGTCGCGAACAGATGCGTGCGCAGCACCACGTCGAAGTCGGCGTCGGACAGCCGGGAGAGCACCGCGTTGCGCACAGCGCCGGCGAGGTTCACCAGGCCGGTGGCCGGTCGGCCGAGGCTCGCCGCGACCTCGCCGGTGAGCTCGTCGACCCGGCCCGGGTCGCTGAGGTCGGCCACGAGCGCGACGGCCCGGCCCCCGGCCGCGGTGATGGACTCGGCCACCGCCCGCGCGCCCGGCTCGGCGATGTCGACCACCGCGACGCTCCAGCCGTCTCCGGCCAGCCGCCGCGACACCGCCGCGCCGAGACCGCCCCCGCCCCCGGTCACGACGGCGACTCCCC
>NZ_FZMO01000435.1 GCF_900197875.1 Frankia canadensis
GCCGAAGGCGAGCCCGAAGCCGAAGGCGAGCCCGAAGCCGAAGGCGAGCCCGAAGCCGAAGGCGAGCCCAAACCGAGGCCGACCCGAAGCCGAAGGCGAGCCCAAGCCCCGGGGCCGGGACCCAAAGCCGAGGCCCAAGACCAAAGCCGGACCCCTGGGCCAGCCCACAACACCCCGAAGCCGAAGGCGAGCCCCACCCCGGATCGAGCCCCGCTCGATCCCTCGGGGGGTCCCGGGGGGTCGCCCCCCGAAAAAATTGCGGCCCACCGGGAAGCCGACCAAAGTCGGCGACCACGATGGGCCGGCTCGTGGGCGAGGGGGGAGTTGAACCCCCACGTCCGTTAGGACACACGGACCTGAACCGTGCGCGTCTGCCATTCCGCCACTCGCCCGAGTGGGACTATCTCGTAACCAGGGGACACGCTATCACGCCTGAGATGTCCGCTGCGCCGGGGGGTCGGGGGAGCCGCGGACATGTCAGGCTGCGGAGCCGTAGGGCGTCCGCGCCCGGGGGCATACGATCTCACAGACCGGGAGAAGGGAGGTCGAGCATGGGCGTGCTACAACGCTTCGAACGGCGCCTGGGCGGCCTCGTCGAGGGTGCGTTCGCCAAGGTGTTCAAGGGCGGGGTCGAGCCCGTCGAGATCGCCAGCGCGCTGGCCCGGGAGACCGACGACCGGCGGGCGGTGAGTTCGAACCGCGTGCTGGTGCCCAACGAGTTCGCGGTGGAGCTTGCCAGCGGCGACTTCACCCGCCTCTCCCCGTACGACCGGGCGCTGTGCGACGAGCTGGCGGAGATGGTCCGTGAGCACGCCGCCGAGCAGCGGTACACCTTCGTCGGCCCGGTGACGGTGCGGATGTCCGAGGCCGCCGATCTCGATGTCGGCGTGTTCCGGATCCGCAGCAGCGTGGCGGCGGCCGATCCTGGCGTGGTCGCGGGCCGCCGGTCCCGGCCACATCCGAGCGCCCCCGGCACCCCCCATCTAATGATCACGACGAAGGCGCCGGGTGGCTCCGGCGTCGGGGAACGGGAGTACCCGCTGGACGCCGAGACGACTGTCATCGGCCGCAGCGTCGAGTGTGACATCCGCCTGAACGACACCGGGGTGTCTCGGCGGCATGGCGAGATCCGCCGGCTTCCCGACGGCCAGTTCCTGTACGTCGACGCGGGGTCGACGAACGGCAGCCTGGTCAATGGCCGCGCGGCGACGCAGGTCAAGCTGGTCAACGGGGATCGGATCGAGCTGGGCACCGCGACGGACGACCTGTTCGTCGAGCTGTTCAGCGGGTCCGCGGGGCGCGCGGTCGTCGCCGTGCCCCCCGCCGAGGAGGCGCGGTTCGTC
>NZ_FZMO01000138.1 GCF_900197875.1 Frankia canadensis
CTCCCGCTCCGCCAGACCCCGCCCCGCCGGGTCGGACGCCGGCGGTGAGCGCGCGCTCGGCGAGCGCCGCGGTCAGGGCGTCGGTGACCTCGCGCCAGGTCCCGACGATGCCGATGTCCGCCTCGTCGAAGACGGGCGCGGCCGGGTCCGGGTTGACGGCGAGGACGGTGCCGGCCGCCGCGACCCCGGACATGTGGTTGAACTTCCCGGACAGCCCCAGCGCGACGTACAGCCGCGGCGCGATGCTCCGGCCGGTGATGCCGACCTGGCGGGCCCGCGGTAGCCAGCCGTTGTCGGTGACCTTGCGGGTGGCGGCCAGCTGCGCGCCGAGCGCCGCCAGCAGGGGCGTGAGCAGCGGGTAGTCGGTCGGGTCGATGCCCTGGCCGACCCCGACGACCGCGCTCGCCCGGGCGAGGATCTCCACGTCGTCGTCGCGGTGCGCCTCCAGGACGCGGACCGTGGACGTCGCCGTAGCCTCGACCATGGTGCGCGACGGCGGGCTGGCCTGCCGGGGTTCGCGCAGCGGCAGGGCACCGGGCCGGACGGTGGCCAGGTGCGGCTCGCCGACGGCGGTGATGGTCGCGACCTGGCGGCCACCGAACGCGGGCTTGAGGCAGACCAGCCGGTCGTCCTCGACGCCGACGTCGATCGCGTCCCCGGTCAGTCCGGCGTCGAGTGTCGCCGCCACCCGGCCGGCGACCTCACGTCCCCACATCGTGCTAGGGCACAGCACCGCGGCCACCCGCCGTCCGCCGCACCAGCCGGCGAGAGCCGTGGCGACGTCGTGGGCGAGCGCGACTCCCGCAAGCACCACCAGGTCGTCCGCGCCGTGGGCACCGAGCATCGCCAGGTCGGACGGCTCCCCGCGGTCGGCGCCGGCCGGGGCGAGCGCGACCACCCGCCCGCGCAGCGCCCGCGCGATCCACGAGGCCGCGCCGAGCAGCTCACGTCCCTCCCGCTCACGGTCCGGTTCGAGCAGCACCCCGACGACCGGCCACGCGCCGTCCCCGTTCCCGTCCTCCGTCACGGTCGCCGAGACCTGGCCGGCCACGGGCGGGGGCGGCGCGACATGGGACGCACCGAGCAGTCGCTCCCCGATCCCGGGATCCCCCAGCGCGAGCGCGCCCGTCGAGGGCACCGCGGGGTCGACGGCCTCGACGGCACGGGACGGCACGCCCCCGCTCCGGACTCCAACCCCGGTCCCAGCACCCGACCCAACACCGGTCTCGGCACCGGTCTCGGCACCGGTCTCGGGCGCGTCGAGGGCGCCGCGGGCGGCGAGCAGCCGCACCGCCTCGGCGACCTGGTGCTCCAGCGGTCCGGATAGCCGCGTCCGCAGCCGTGGGCGGGCGAGCGTGCGGGTCGGGCCGACGACCGTCCGGCTGGCCGCCGCGCCCCACGGGCCGGGACCGAGGTCGGCGGCGACGAGGTGGCGCAGCCGGTCCGCGGGCACCGCGGCGCGGGCCGGCAGCGGCGCCTTGGCCGGTTCGCAGAGCCGTTCGGCGCAGGACGCCACGAGCGGCGCGTCGGCGCGCACCCGCAGCCAGCCGTCGTCGCCCTCGCAGCGCGCGTCGAGCGTGGCCCCGCGCAGCGCGAGCTCCCGCATCCCGCCGACGAACGGCCAGCCGAGCAGGGCCGCGACCTGCGGGCCGAGCTGGCCGGTGTCGCCGTCGACGGAGTTGCGCCCGCACAGCACCAGGTCGACCGGGCCGAGCAGCCGCAGCGCCGCGACCAGGGCCCGTGCCGTCGCGAGGGTGTCGGACCCGGCGAACGCCGGATCGGACACCAGCACCCCCGCGTCGGCCCCGCAGGCGACGGCCTCGCGCAGGGCGTCCTCGGCCGACGGCGGCCCCAGGGTGAGGACCGTGCAGTGACCGCCCGTGGCCGCCGCGATCCGTACCCCCTGGGTGACGGCGCGGCGACAGTACGGGTTCATCTCCTGGGCGACGCCGTCCCGGCGCAGGCGCCCGTCCGGCCCGAGTACCAGCGACTCCCCCACCGGAACCTGCTTGACCAGCACCGCGACCCGCACTGGGACCTCCCTCTCCTGACCGCCTTCTGCCCACGACACACGCCCGCCTCGGGCTCAGCCCGGACCCGGCCCCGAGACGGAGCCGGCGGCCACCGCGGCCGCGCGGCCCGGCACGCCCGGCAGCACCTCGCGCGCGAAGGTCTCGATCTGGCGCAGGTAGATGTCGGGCGAGGTGACGCGGAACGCGAGCGACAGGTGCGCGACGCCGACCCGCGCGTACTGGCGGATGAGGTCGAGCGCGTCCTCGGGCCGGGTGTCCGGGCGCCGGCTCGGCGGCGCGGCGCCGTCCGGCATCCGCAGCTCACTCGGCAGGGAGACGGCCACCGGCGGTCGGGCCGCGCGGCCGAAGCGCTCGCTCTGCCGGTCGAGTTCCGCGAGCCCGGCCCGCAGGCCGTCCGGCGTGACCATCGAGGGCAGCCAGCCGTCGCCGAGCTCGGCGGCCCGGCGGATCGAGGCCCGGCCGTTGCCGCCCACGAAGATCGGCAGGTGCCGGCGCGGCGGCGCGAGCAGCGGGCGCACCGGGCCGAACCGGTGGAACTCGCCGGCGAAGCTGACCTCCTCCCCGGTCAGCAGCGCGCGGATGATCCGCAGGTGCTCGTCGTGCATCCGGCCACGGGCGGCGTAGTCGAGGCCGAGCGCCTCGAACTCGCCCCGCACGTGCCCGCTGCCGGTGCCCACCAGCATCCGGCCGCCGGTGAGGACGTCCAGCGTGCCGAGCAGCTTCGCCTGCACGATCGGGTCCCGGTAGGGGATGACGACGATGTCGCTGGCGAGGGTGACCCGCCGCGTCGCCCCGGCCAGGAATCCCCACACCGCGTACGGGTCGAGCCACCAGTCGTCGGAGCCGTAGTAGTCGTGCGCCGTCATCCCGGTCTCGGCGACGCCGTCCATCCAGCCGCTGACCCCCTCGGCGAGGTGGGCCTCGCCACCGGTCGGCAGCACCAGGTGGTCCTGCACCCACAGCGAGTCGAAGCCGAGGTCCTCGGCCGTCTGCGCGATCGCGCGGACCGCGCCGGCGTCGCACCAGCGTCGGTAGCAGGGAATCCGGACGCCCAGCTGCATAGCGGTGCCCTCCTCGGGCGCGTGGCTCACGCGTCGGTGACGGTCGGGCCGGTCGGGCCGGTCGGGCCGGTCGGGCCGGTCGGGCCGGTCGGGCCGGTCGGGCCGGTCGGGCCGGTCGGGCCGGGAGGCGGCTCGGAGACGCCGAGGACGCCGGCCGGCACGGTGAGGAACGGCGCCGAGAACTCGATGGACAGCCGGCCGAGCAGGGTCCGCCCGTCGATGCGCTCGACGGTGCCGACGTAGCTGCCCCAGGTGGTGACGATCCGGCCGTCACCCCAGTGCAGGAAGAAGAACGCCGAGGTGAAGGCGGCCGCGGCGGCGACACCGGGGCGCGGCGGCACCGGATCCGCGTGGACGCTCGACACGAAGTGGCCGGTTCTCGCGTCCGCGGGCTCCGCGGCGAACAGGCCGGCGAAGTACGCCCCGATCTCCTCGGCACCGGCGTGTTCCCCGGCGAAGTTCACCAGCACGCCGTCCGGTGCGAACGCGGCCGCCACGCCGGCGGCGTCGAAGCTGTCGTTGGCCGCGCAGTAGGCGGCCAGCACCCGCGCGGCCTCGCCGTCGACCCCCGCCGGCCAGGCGGCCCCCGACGAGCCGCCGCCGGTCACGCCATCCCCGGTCACGCCCTCCGGGGTCGCGCCGTCCCCGGTCACGAGGACGATTCCGGGACACGGACGAGGACCCGCCCGTCACGGACCCGCACGTCGTGGCAGCGGGCCGCCGAGCCGGCCGCGTCGCACCAGCCGTCCGCGGCGATCGTGAAGCCGTGGTAGATGCAGATCAGGTCCTCGCCGTCGACGACTCCCTCGGACAGCCGGTTGCCCTCATGCGGGCAGGCGTCGTCCAGCGCGGACACCGTGCCGCCCTCGGTCCGCCACAGCACGACCGCCCGGTTGCCGACCACGGTCGCCCGCGGCCCGGCCGCGATGTCCGTCTCGGCGCCCGCGTCGATCCACTCATCCATGGATGTCCTTCCCCTTCCGTTGTGGGCTCACCGGATCCCGCCGTCCACCCGCAGCAGCGCGCCGGTGGTGAAGCTGGACGCGTCGCTGGCCAGGTACAGGGCGGCGCCGAGGATCTCGGCGGGTTCGGCCGCCCGGCCCAGTGCCTGCACGTCGCCGATGGTCGCCTCGAAGGCGGCCATGTCCCAGCCGGCCGAGATGTCGGTGCGAAACGGGCCGGGCAGGATCGCGTTGACCCGCACCGCCGGTCCGAACGCCTCGGCGAGCGCCACGGTGATGGCGTTGAGCCCCGCCTTCGCCGCCGCGTAGGGCGCGATGGCGCCGTACGGCCGCAGCGAGCCGACGCTCGACACGTTCACGATGGTGCCCCCGCCACCCGCGCGCATCCGCTCGGCGGCGAGCACCGCGAGCCGGAACGGGCCCTTGAGGTTCACCCCGACGACGCGGTCCCACATCACCTCGGACACGTCGGTGAGCCGCTCGAAGACGGGCGACATGCCGGCGTTGTTGACCAGGATGTCGAGGCGGCCGAAGCCGTCGACGGCGGCGTCGACGAGGCCGTCGAGCTGGTCCCAGCGCCCGACATGGCAGGGGTGTGCCAGCGCCCGGCCGCCCGCCGCCCGGATGGTGTCCACGACGGCCGCGCAGCTGTCCGCGTCGCGGCTGGCGACGACGACCGCGGCCCCGGCGGCGGCGAACCCGGTGGCCATCACCCGTCCGAGTCCGCGGCTGCCGCCGGTGACGACGGCGACCTTCCCGGACAGGTCGAACAGCTCCGCCGGTCTGGCCGGACCGCTCGGATCAGCCGGATCCGGCGGGCGGGCGGTCGTCACCCGGGCTCCCCGAGGACGCCGGCGGCGAGCAGTTCCGCCACCCGGGGGCCGAAGCCGAGCTCGGTGAGGATCTCGGCGGTGTGCTCGCCGAGATTCGGCCCACGGCCCGACGGCGCCGGTACGTCGGGGCGCCGGAACACCTGGCCGATGATCCGCGCCGGCCCGAACCGCGGATGTTCGATCTCGGCCACCCGACCCTCGGCGATCATCTTGTCGTCGTGCAGGAAGGGCTGGAGCCAGGACGCCTCCCCGGCGACCGCGCAGGGCACCCCGGCGGCCCGCAGGCGTCCCTCCCAGTTCTCGGCGAGATCACCGGTGAGCAGGTAGGCGAGTGCCTCCTCGACCCGGGCCGCGCCGGCGTGGCCGTCGGCGAGCGCCGCGCGCAGGTCGGCGAGGCGCTCGGGGTCGCCGGCCGCGACCGCGCCGACGCAGGCGGCCCGCTCGTCGGCGGTGTCGCAGACGACCAGCAGCCAGCCGTCGAGGCACTGGTAGACGCGGTGGAACGGGCCGGCCCCGGTCTGCTCGTGGTTGAGCACCGGCAGCAGCGAGCGGGCGCGCCCCTCGCCGACGAACCACTCGGAGGTGACCAGGATGCTGGAATGCAGCTGCGGCAGCTCGACGAACTGCCCGGGCCCGCCCCGCTCGCGGTGGATGAGGGCCATCAGGATCGAGGCGGCGCTCAGCAGGCCGTTGTAGTAGTCCTCGTTGCCGAAGCCGGTGTGCGGCTCGTTGCCCTCGCCGGCGAACAGGTGCATCAGCCCGACCATGCCGCCGACCAGCGGCGCGAAGCTCTGCAGCTGCGCCTTCGGGCCGGTCGACCCGAAGCCCGGCGAGTAGCCGTAGACGATGTCCGGCCGCAGCGCCCGCGCGCTGTCGTAGTCGAGGCCGAGACGTTCGGCCGCGCCGGGCCGCATGTTGTGCTGCACGACGTCGGCGCTGGCCAGCAGCGCGTCGAGCACCGGACGGGCCCGTGGGTCCTTCAGGTTGACGCACACGGCCCGCTTGCCGTGGTTGCCGCCCTCGTAGGGGTCGGGCAGCGCGCGCTGCGGGTCGCCGGCGAGCGTCTCGACCTTGATGACGTCCGCGCCCAGGTCGGCGAGCAGCCGGTTGCCGTACGGCGAGGCGAACCAGCTGCCGAACTCGACGACCCGCAGCCCCGAAAGCGGCGGCCCGCCCGCCTGCGGGCCCGGCCCTGACAACGCCGGCGGGACCGGGGATGGGAGCTCGGGGTGGCCCAGGCCCGGGGCGGACCAGCCGTCGCGGCGCAGGGCGGCACCGTCGGCGTCACGGGCGGGCGCGGCGCCGCGCACCGCGCCGGGAGTGCCCGCGAAGCGGATCACCGGGCCGACGATCCGGATCCGGCCGAGTTCCGGGTCGTCGACGGTGTCGATGATGCCGGCGTGGCGGACCTGTGGGTCGGTGAAGGCCGCCCCGGGCGGCTGGACGGGCAGGCAGGCCACCTCGTGCTTCCACAGCAGTTCACAGACGCCGTCGACGGTGCGCGCGTGGAAGAAGGGCGGCAGCCGCTCCGCCAGCAGGGCGAGGTCGGCGTCGGTCAGCTCGGTGGCCATCTCGGCCGGTCCCTCGGCCGGCGAGATCTCGCCGGCGAGACCGAACGCGGTCATCGCCCGGCCGAAGGCGCCGACCGCGCCGGTATGGACCTGCACCATGCCGTCGGCGCAGGCGAAGCGGCGCAGCAGCAGCCGCCGGTGGCCGAGGTCCAGGGTGCCGGTGCGGCCCTTGTAGGCGATGAACGACGGCGCCCGCTCGCACGACCAGTTCATCGTCATCACGCCGAGGACGCCGTCCTCGAAGCCGACCTCCAGCCGGTCGCCGGCGCCGGTGCGGACCCGCCGGCGCAGCGACGCCAGGATCGACAGCAACGCGACGAAAGCGGTGCCGTAGGTGATCCCCGGATGGCCGGGGTAGATCGGGCCGTCGCGGTGGCCGGGCGACTCGGCGAACACGCCGAGCCGGGCCGCGGCGATGATGTCGCGGGCCGCCATCGGGTCCGCCTCCTCGTACGGCCCGAGGGCGGTGAGCCGGGCGTGCACCGCGCCCGGGTTGGCCGCGGCGACGCCGTCCGCGTCCAGCCCGGCCGCGACCGCGGCCTCGTCGGGCAGCGCCGGGTCGACGAGCACGACGTCGGCGCCGGCGACCAGGCGCCGCAGCACCTCCCGGTCGGCGGTGTCGGCGGTGTCGGCGACCGCCAGGTCGAGCACGATGCTGCGCTTGCCGCGGTCCCAGGTGGCCCGGGCCGGGTTCGCGAACGACACCGGCCGCGGCGGCTCGACCTTGACGACCTCACAGCCGTAGTCACACAGCAGCATCGTGACGATCGCGCCGGGCATGCCCTGGGTCACGTCCAGGACGCGGATACCGGCGAGAGGGCCGTCCATGGCAGCTCCTTGCGCAGTCACGGGGATGCGGTCACGGGAAACGCGGTCGCGGGAAACGCGGTCGCGGGGATGCGGGCAGGGGATGCCACCGGGGCGGACGCGCCGCCCGCCCCGGTGGAGCCGGACCGTCGGGTCAGCGGGGCGCCGGGCGCTCGAAGTCCCCGATCTCGGCCTCGGTGAACGGATCGACGTCCGGCAGCCGGAACAGCCGGCGGACGTTGCGCGAGACCAGGCGGTCCCGGTCGGCGTCGGGCAGGCCCGCGGTCAGCCGCACGGCGGCCTCCCCGTCGTCGGGATAGCCGGCCTCGGCGTGCGGCAGCGGGCTCGACCACACCAGGTGGTGCTCGCCGAAGAAGCTGCGGCGCAGGACGGAGAACCGGTCGTTCACAAGCGTCAGCCAGGTGAGGCGGCGGACGTACTCGCTCGGGGTCAGGTTCTCGTCCCGCAGCGACACCTGGCGGCTGGCCGCGGCCCGCTCGTAGTTGGTGTCGGCGATCTCCAGCTGGTGCGGCAGCCAGCCGGCCTCCACGTTCACCAGCAGCACCCGCAGGTCGGGGACCTCGTCGGGCACGCCGGCGAAGGCGAGCCGGCTCAGCAGCCCGGAGACGGGCGGTGGATAGCCCGCGCGCACCCCGCCGTCGGCACCGTGCACCCGGCCGCCGTAGGCCGGGCCCAGGCAGACGACCGCGTTGCCGCCGACGGCCGACCAGAACTCCATCGCGGGTCCCCCGGGCTGCCCGCCGGGACCGGCGGGGGGATGTGTCAGCGACACACCGCGCAGGCCGCCCCGCAGACAGGTGCGCAGCGCCGCGAGCGCGTCCTCGACGCCGGTGGGGGGTATCAGCCCGACGCCGACGACGTCCGGGTCCGCGGCCACGTAGCCGGCGAGCCAGCTGTTGTAGGCCTCGCAGGCCGCCGCGACCTGCCCGGTGTCCCCCAGCCGGGCGATGACCGCGGCCAGCGCGGGATCGGGGTGCAGCACCTCGCCGGCGAGCCCGTCGCGGGCACGCAGCACGGCCCGCGCCTTCGGGGTGGCCAGCAGGGCGAACGCCTCGTCACCGCCCTCGGGGGACAGGCTGGCCACCGCCCGGGGCGCCACCGTGACCGGCTCGGAGGTCTCCTTGGCCACCCAGCGGGCCTCGCCGCCGGTGACGACGAGCCGCACGCCCTGCTCGGCGAGCAGGTCGGCGGGCGGGATCGCGTACGAGCCGGCGGAGAACGGGCCGGCGCCGGCAGCGGCGCTCATCGGGCCACCCCGTTCGCCGCGGCGATGTCCGCCAGGGAACCGGGCAGGACGAGCTCGTCGTCGTAGGGCAGGCCGTACAGGTCCGCGCAGGTCCGCCACAGCAGCCGGTCCCGCTCGGCGTCGTTCACGGCGGTCATCTGGCTGTGCGCCACCTCGACGTCGATCGGCCAGCTGCTGATCGAGTGCGGGAAGTCACTGCACCACATCATCGTGTCGACGCCGATCAGGTGCCGGCTGTCGACGCCGACCTGGTCGAAGATGAAGGTGATCTTGCAGTTGCGCCGGTAGTAGTCGCTCGGCAGCAGTTCGAGCCGGGTCGGCAGGCCGGCGCCGTACCGGCGGAAGCTCGCGTCGAACTGCTCCAGGTAGTGCGGGATCCAGCCGCAGTTGACCTCGGCGCCCACGAAGGTGAGCGTCGGGAAGCGGTCGAACAGGCCGTCCTTGATCAGCGCCTCGAGCACCCGTTGGAAGCTGCCACGCTCGGCGTTCTCCATGAGCCGCTGGTCGCCCCTGGAGAACAGCTGCACGGAGTTGGGGGGGAAGGTGAACGTGGCGTGCAGGGAGATCGGGCGGCCCAGCTCCTCGGCGAGCGCCCAGAACCGGTCGTCCTCGGGGGACGGCCCCGTCGCCGAACCGCTCGGGTAGCTCTCGAGCGCCACCGTGCGCAGCCCCAGGTCGACCAGGCACCGGCGCAGCTCGGCGACGGCGTCGTCGATCCCGGTGTTGGGGATCAGGCCGACGCCGATCAGCCGGTCGGGCGAGACGGCCGTGAACTCGACCATCCAGTCGTTGTAGGCGCGGAAGCAGGCGAGCCGCAGCTCCGGATCCTCCGTCGCCTTCACCCCGGCCCACACGGTGGGGCTGGCGTAGAGGACCTCGGCGTCGACGTGGTCCTCGTCCTGTTCGAGCAGCCGCGCGTGCGGGTCGAAGGAGCCGGCGAGGATCTGCTCGAAGCGCACACCCCGCTGGATACCGTCGCGGAACTCCAGGAAACGCTGCTTGAAGTTGGCTCGGTCGAAACGCTTCTGGGCGCGGAAGTTGACCGCGGTCAGCCCGAGCGGCATGGGGTCGGGAACACCCTCGATAACCCAGGCCTGGCCCCCGTTGTCCGTGTCGATGACATGCGGGCCGCGCTCGCGCAGCCGCCGGGGAAGACGGTCGACGAACAGGTCCGGCGGTTCGTTCACGTGCGAGTCTGCCGAAACGGCGGTTAAGCGCACCCTGACCCTCCTCGGAGAAACTGGACAGGCCGGCCGGTCTGCATGGCGGCGACCTCGGCTGGATGCCTCCAGACGGCACGACTGGAACATCTGATGTTTGAGGCTAAAACTGGGTCCCGGCCCTGTCAAGACTCCGCGCCACCCGCCTTGACGAGTACTTTCACGACCCGCGGACGGCAGCACCAAGCACATTGAGCATTTTCAAAGTTGGTTTTTTTAGATTCCTTCCTGTTCCAGGACGAAGACGGCTTGGGTGAATGTGCCGA